>PXDF01000067.1 GCA_003566455.1 Desulfonatronovibrio sp. | reverse complement strand
GCATCGGCAGCTGCCCCGCCCTTCAAATACGTCAAACTTGATCCCAACAAGGCCGCGGAGATGGCTTTTGATGCTTACATGAACAAGGGGGGCTGAGGACCTGGAGCAGCCGAAGGTCTTTTCGGCTATCTGGCTAAAGAGGTAGGAGCACCCTACAATAATTATCCCATTGTCATGTTCAGGCCTTTTTCTTCAGGGGTCAGGCCCGGATGGGCGTCAATCTGCGGGGCCCTGGTGCCACCTCTGGCCCTGTTCGGAGTTGTCGCTGCCCATGACAATGCGATCATGAATCAGTTAAGCGACGAACTTATGGCCTGGTATCAGAAGTTTCCTTTTCCTGAATACCAGCCGGGTGGAATGAACTTGCCCCAGGTGTCCATTGATTCCAGCCTGTGTCATGTTTCAGTGACCAAGTGGATGAAGGAAGCTGGAGTGGCCAGGGGATCGGATGAGCGCAAGCACAGGTGTGGCGGTTTGACTGCAGACACAGTCATGAAGTCGGTTCAAATGTTGAATGAAATGGCTGACAAAGGTACATTCGAAGCCACAACCAAAGCCGCGCCCATTGTGGCCACCTGCATGGGGTGCCACAGTACAGCAGTTGAGCCGTTAACTCATGGCAAGGAAAATTGCATGAGCTGTCACGGGTCAAAACTGATCAATCTGGAAGACTGTCAGACCCACGGACACCTGCTGTAGTCATAATAATATTGCTGGATCAAAGCCTTCCCTGTATTTTCGCGGGGGAGGCTTTTTTTGTTGTATATCATTAATATCCTGGTTATGTAGTTATATGAACCGCTTGGCCCCAACCCCTTGGGTTTCACTTTGAAATAAAATTAATTTAACGGATAAGACCATAATACCAGGTGCAAATTTATCAAGCTTAGATCAGCGCATGGACAATTCACCGGAAAAAAGGATCAGGTCTGTTGTTGACCAATGCGCTGACTGCGAGCAGTGCAGGGATATGATGACTGAAGTCTGCCCTTTTTTCTCCCGGCTTTACAATCTGTTTGACAAAGAAAAGGAAGAGTCCGTCCCTATAACATCCATTGACCTGCGGGGACTGGTTGAGCTTTGCAATTTTTGCGGCCTGTGTCCCTGTCCTGATATTCGGGCAAGGATCATGGACGCCAAAAGTTCTTTTATTCAACGTGACGGCATGCCTTGGGAAATAAAGCAGATCCAGGATGTTGAAAAGCTTGGCCGATATCTGACCAGGCTTCCAGGCCTGACCAACTCCCTGGTCAAGAGCAGGGTCACATCCGGCATAATCAAGAGAATTATCGGGATACACCCGGACAGGATCCTGCCGGAGATCCCGGTCCGGGATTTTCTTGCCTGGGCCAGGGAGACTGGTTTGAGCGTGAAGCATTACGGTAATAATGTCAGTAAGCCCAGAGTGGCTTATTACGCCGGGTGTTCTGCCAGGTATTTTTTTCCTGATGTGGCCAGGGCTGCAGTCAGGGTTTTGCTGAAAAACCAGGTTGAAGTTTACTTCCCTCCTCAGAAATGCTGTTCCATGCCGACCCTGCTTGAAGGGGACGTCCCCTTTACCAGGGAACTCATGTCCTGTAACCTGAAATACCTGGCAGATTCCATTGAAAGCGGATACGATCTTGTGTGCTCTTGTCCCACCTGTGGATATATGTTTAAAAAACTGCTTAAGGAAAAGGCCTGCTATTCATCCGAGTACCAGGATATGATGGGAGGGGATGAGACCTTCATGCTGGTCCCTTTGGAAAATGGCATTTCTCCGCCGGAAGAGATAAGACATCGGCGCGTACACCGGTCCATGTACTCGGGCATTCTTAAAGATGACGGGGTGTTTTCATCCCTGTCTCCATTAAAGCGCATTGATATTGCCCGCAAAACTTTTGATCTGGGAGAATATCTATTGAATATCTTTAGGCAGGAGAAACTGGATACTGGTTTTTCCCGGGTAAATAAAAGGATCGCGTATTATCCCCCATGCCATACCCGGGAGCAGAATATGGGGCTTCCTTATGCAGATCTGCTCAGGCAGATTCCAGGCCTTGAGGTCAAGGTTGTGCAGGGAGAATACTTATGCTGCGGCATGGCCGGGATAATGGGCTGCAAAAAAGACTTTCATGATAAATCTCTGGAAATGGGTCAACCTCTTTTGTACAAGATTTGGGAAATAAGGCCGGATTTACTGGTTACGGAATGCCTGAGCTGCAGGCTGCAGTTCTTGCAGACTCTGCCACTTGTTCAGGCCCATCCCATTGAGATTCTTGCTCAGGCATATGGTGTATGAGAGACTGACTTACTGGGTGCAATGTTAAAGCATAATTTTAAAGTGATGAGTTCAGACTGAGCAGGCAACGGAGCTCAAACATTCACAATATTAAGTAAAGTCAACAATGACAAAGTATTACCCAAGAAATTTTGACTGCTTAGATCAGGATGACATCCTGGCAACAAAAGGATTTAAAAAAATAAATATCAAGGCTCAGGAAAGCCATTCCTTGACCTGGTCCTTGGTGGGAATTTTGCCCGCACTTTTGACCTTGCCGTCAATGACGATGGCCGGAGTGCCCAGCACTCCATAGCTTGCGATCTGCATTGTATCGGTTACTTTTTCCACACTGGCTTCAACTCCTGTTTCCCTGACAGCTTCCATAACCGCTTTATGGACCTGTTCACATCTTGGGCATCCTGGCCCCAGTATTTTAATATCCATGTTCAAACCTCCATCAGTTGAATATATAAAGATAAAATGTTCCGGCAATAAAAGCCATGATAATTGAGAGCACAGCATAGTTGAATACCAGTTGTCTGCCCACCAGGGAGGCCACCCCCATCATTGAAGGAATTGAGGCCATGGGCGCGGCTATGAGAAAGGTAAGGGCAGCGGCCGGGTCCATTCCAAGGTCAAGAAGGGCCCTGATGAGGAATATCTCCACCAGGGTTGGAGTATAAAGCGGCACTCCCAAAAGCGCGGACAGCCCCACCCCGGTGACGCCTGTCAGATACCGGGCCACGATTTCCGGGGGCAGAAATGCATCAACATAACTGACAATAAACAAGCCCAGCAAAAGGTAGGGGGTAACCTTTTTCAACAGGCCGCCTGCTTCACGAAAAGCATTACCTGTTTTCTGGGCAAAGGTTTCCCTGCTCTCCCCAATATCAATCTCCACCAGCTTCTTGACCCCGGCAAAGCGTTCTTCAACAGCCCTGGCCGCCCTGGTCAGGGAAACCAGGTATCCGATAATGATGGCCGCGAAGAATGCAAGTATCACCCTGGCAAGGGCCAGTTCCAGGGAAATTAAGTCAATGGTAGTGATGACGGCTATGAAGTTGGCGGCTGGGGCCATCAAAAGAAAGGTGACTGCCGGGCCTACCCCGGCTCCCGCGACAATGAGTCCCCCGAAAATGGGGATCATGGCACAGGAACAGACGGTCATGACCGGGGCCAGCAGTGCCGCAAGAAAATACGAGGAAAAATTGCTGCTGGTCAGGTATTTTTTCATCTGCTCCCTGGGCACAAAAGCCGCGATAACCCCTCCCAGCATAAAGGCAAAAAGCAAAGTACCCCAGGCCCTGGTGGCGTAACTGAGGATGTAGACATATGGAATCTCATACAAGGCATAATCTTCCAGCTTGCCGTAATGGTATACCGGAAAAAGGTTTGCACCTGTTGCTGTTTTGTAGATTACAGTAAACAAACCGAATGCCAGCAATAACCAGGGGAGAATAACATTCTTCAAATAGTTTGCAATAGTCTGTTTATCAATGGCCATAATCATATCCTCCAGGTATTGATTACTCTTTGATCACAGATCCGGAGATCTGCTGTCCGACTTTGCAGGCCCGGGATAAATCTGTAAAAGTTTCTTTTTCCAGCCCGTCATCACGGACCACTCCCCCAAAATAATTTCTCAGGAAGTACAGGCTGACATGGACCAGGCCTATAAGCACAGGCACTTCAACCAGAGGGCCGACAACAGTGGCAAAGGCTATGGGCGAGGCAATGCCGAACACGGCAATGGCCACGGCAATGGCCAGCTCAAAGTTGTTGCCCGACGCGGTAAAGGCCAGGGTGGCGCTTCTGCTGTAATCTGCGCCCAGCTTGGAGGCCATGAAAAAACTGATTAGAAACATGAATACAAAATAGCAGGTCAGGGGAACAGCGATCCAAAGTACGTCAAATGGACGGTGAATAATCTGCTCGCCCTGCATGCTGAACATGACCACGATGGTAAAAAGAAGGGCGATCAGGGTGATGGGTGAAATCTTGGGTATGAATACATTATCGTACCAGTGATGTCCCTTGATGGGCAGCAGGATCACCCGGCTGAGGATTCCGGCTCCAAAGGGGATGCCCAGGTAGATCATGACGCTGGCGAATATCTCGCCGATGGTCACGTCCACCACCACTCCTTCCAGTCCAAAGAAAGGAGGTAAAACCGTAATAAATACCCAGGCGTAAAACCCGAAAGTCACGATCTGGAACACGCTGTTCAGCGCCACCAGACCTGCCGCGTATTCGCTGTTTCCCCTGGCCAGCTGGTTCCAGACCAGAACCATGGCGATACACCTGGCGATTCCCACCAGGATGAGCCCCACCATGTAGTACCCCCAGCGTTCATCCAGTCCGAACAGGGCCGGAGCCACAAAACCAAAGAAACCTACCGCAAGGGTGAACATGAGAATAGGTCCGATGATCCAGTTCTGAACCAGGGAAAGGCCCAGAATCTTGAAGTCGGCGAAGACCTTGGGCATAAGTTCATACTTTACCTTGGCCAGGGGAGGGTACATCATGAGGATCAGGCCGAAGGCGATGAGCAGGTTAGTATGTTCTCCAACGGTCAGGGCTTCATTGAAACTTTCAACAGGTCCCTGAAAAAAGAACCCGATGACTACACCCAGGGCCATGGCCGTGAATATCCATACAGTAAGAAACCGGTCCAGGATGGACATTTTTTTGCTGATTTTGTTTGCATGGATAGAAGACATGGTATTTTTTTACTCAGCCTTTTTATTTTTTCGGCAAAGTTCCTCAACATTACAGGAAGCAATAATATCCAGTCTAGATGAGTCATCTATTACCTGTTGGCTAGTCATAAGTTCTTTTTTTAGCCAAAGCATGCATTCTTTGGGAAAGTCATTTGTCAGACGGTAATATACCCAGCGGCCGTCTTTCCTGCTTTCAACCAGGCCGGCGTTCTGAAGCACGCTGATGTGCCGGGAAACCGTGGCTGTGGCCAGACCCAGCAGTTCTGTAATCTGGCAAACGCATAATTCCGGGTATCTTGACAGGGCCGCCACAATCCGCAGCCTGCTGCCGTCTGCCAGGGCCTTTGTATGTTTGAGAAATTTGTCCATATTTTTATATTTGCGCAACAAGCTAAATAATTGGTGCAAAACTAAGCATTATGATTTTGAATGTCAAGCCACCAGCTTTTCGAATCACAGGTTCAAAAATTTGTTTTTGATTTCATATTAATTTTGTAGTATTTTAAATCTATGAATAATCCAAATTCCATTACCTGTAGGTCATTTAATCATAAAAGAGTGTTCTTATCCCTTCTGGTCTGCTGCCTTTTGGCCGCATCAGGATGCGGACAGGGTGAGGAAGCAGTTATTGTGGATTTTTCAGAAGTTGCCACCGAGGCGGAGGAATTCCAGGCTGGCGAAGACAGGCCTCGCTTAAGGGGCGCAGTTTCAGCCATGATTTCACCCAAGGAAACTTTTTCCCTTTACAGGGATATACTTTTATACATCAGTGAACAGATGGACATGGACCTGGAGTTCGTGCAGAGGAAAACCTACGCTGAAGTGAATGAAATGCTGGGAAAAGGTGAAATCGACCTGGCTTTTTTATGTTCCGGGCCGTATGTCCGGGGCAAGGATACACATGACTTCCGGCTTCTGGCCGCACCCATTGTGGACGGTGACCATAACTACTACTCCTACCTTATAGTTCACAAGGACAGCCCATATTTCAGCCTGGAGGATCTTCAGGGAAAGACCTTTGCCTTTACCGACCCGGATTCCAACACCGGTAGGCTTGTTCCTTCCTATTGGGTGCTCATGACTGGAAAAGAGCCTGAGGAATATTTCAGCCGGATCATTTTCACCTACGGCCATGACAACTCTATAATGGCCGTGGCTAGAAGGCTGGTGGACGCGGCAGCTGTAGACAACCTGATCTGGGATTATTACGACAAGTTCGGTTCGGAAATGACAGCCGAAACCAGGATTATCAAAAAATCAGAGCCATTCGGCATTCCTCCCATGGTCTTATCCCCTGAAGTCAACCCCGGCCTGTCTCTGAAAATCCAGCAGATTCTTCTTGAAATGCACGAAGATGAAAATGGGAAGCAGATACTCGATCAATTACTGATAGAGCGTTTTGTAGTACCCCAGGGCTCCTGGTATGATTCCATCAGGAGGTTGCTAGACAGGCTTGAGCCGGAAGGCGGGGAAAATGCCCAAAACCCTTAAAGGAACCCTTATCCTGACCATTGTTGCCCTGGTGGTGATCAGCATTTCCGCGGTTACCATTCTGGCCTCGCATCGTTACGCGTCCTCCCAGGAACAGCTTATGGCGGCCCAGGCCAGAAATATGGGTCTGAACCTGGCCAACGAGATTACTGATCTTTTGCTGGTTAATGATCTGGTGGCTGTGCAGAAAAAGCTTGAGGGATACAGGGAAACAATGCCAGTGCTGGGTTATCTGTTCGTGCTCCAGGATGACCGGGTCATGGCTTCAACCTTTGAAGAAGGAACGCCCATCGGATTGATCAGGGCCAATCACCCGGCCGATGGCCAGGAAGAAAGCTTTACAAAAGTAGTCTCCCAGGATGGGGAGAAGTTCCTTGACCTGGCCATGCCGGTTTTTGAGGGCAAGGCAGGGGTTGTCCGCCTTGGTCTATCTGAAAAATATCTGAGCATGCAGCTTGCGTATATGTGGCGGGAGATCATTTTTCTGGGCCTGGCCATTTTGATTCCTGCCCTGATCATCGGTCTGATCATGATAAACAGGCTCACCAGGCCCCTGGCTGAGCTGGCCGGAGCGGTGAAAGACATTGAACCAGGACACATGGAAGCCAAGATAGAGGTTAAAGGAAATAATGAGATAACAGACCTGTCGGATGCCTTCAATTTAATGACCAGAAGGATCCAGGAATATACCAGAAAATTGGAAAAACAAGCTTTTGAACTGGAAATAGCCCATAAAAAGATGCAGACCACCTGTGAAATCGCCAGGGAGGTCTCAGCCCAGGGAAATTTAAACGAAATAGGCCAATATCTGATTAAAAGAATTAAAAAAATTATTTTCTGCCCCAATTATCTGCTGATTATCTTCGGGTCAAACCGGGAATACCTTTTTCTGATCTCTGAAGACTGGTTCAATAAGGTCAGGGACCTGGATCTTGCAGTCATGCTTGAGGCGAGAGTACAGGGCATGGGACCTGTTGAAAGATTTGAAAATGAGCATTTGATCCGGTCGGATCATTTTCCTGAAGGTTTCAGTACTGGATCCATTCAGGCGGCTATTCCTTTTTATCATGAGGATACCTTGTGTGGGATGATGCTGTCTTCGTGTCAAACCGGGTGCAATTGTGAACCTGATTCAATGGATATGGTCAGCCTGATTCTTTCTCATGCCACAGGTACAATAAAAAGGGCCCTGCACTATGAAGAGGAGATGGACAAGCTGACGGGTAAGTCCCCTGCTGCCTCATATTTTGAGGGCATGGCGGGCAGGGACGTTAAAATGCGGACTCTTTTCAGGCTCATAGAAGATGTGGCCCCCACTGACTCCACTGTTTTAATTCAGGGGGAATCAGGTACCGGCAAGGAATTGGTGGCCAGAGCCATCCACAACAAAAGTCTGCGCAGGGATAAGCCCTTTGTGGTTATCAATTGTTCCGCATATCCCACCACTCTTCTGGAAAGCGAGCTGTTCGGACATGAAAAAGGAGCTTTTACCGGGGCTACCCGGCAGCGCATTGGCCGGTTTGAACAGGCTGACGGAGGCACTGTTTTTCTGGATGAAATATCAGAGGTGGAACCATTGGCCCAGGTTAAGCTTTTGCGTGTATTACAGACCCAGAAGTTTGAACGCCTGGGTGGAGATAAAAGCATCAGGGTCAACGTCCGGATACTGGCGGCCACCAACAGAATTTTACTTGAGGAAGTCAGGCAGGGGAGATTCAGAGAAGATCTCTATTACAGGCTCGACGTGGTCCCTGTCCACCTGCCGCCTTTAAGGGAACGTGGGAACGACATTGCTCTTCTGGCCAGGTTTTTTCTGAAAAGCTTTGCTCATGAACAGTTCAGGGAAATCGAAGACATAAGCTCTCCTGCCATGAGGGCTTTACTGGACTATGACTGGCCGGGAAATGTTCGTGAGCTTGAAAATGTCATGGAGCAGGCGGTTGTTTTATGTAAAGGAAACGTAATTACCATGGAGAACCTTCCCCAGAGGTTTTACTCTAAAAAATCTGTAAAAAGCAAGACAATCAATGAGCAGGAAAAGGCTCTGCTTCTGGAAGCCCTTGAATCCTGCCAATGGAACAAAAAAATGGCAGCTGAACGGCTTGGTATTGGTAGAAGCACCCTTTATGCCAAAATGAAAAAACATCGTATCAAGGATCCAACCCCTTAAAAGTGTCCAAAGCCCTGGACTGACTGTCTCATTTTTGGACAGTCATTTCTGGTCTTGGACAGTCCAGTTTTGACCTCACAGATTTTTTCATAAATATTTTTTTTTTTTACAATCAGTTACGACTCATCTCTATGAAGGTCATGCTGGAACGCTTGTTGCTAACTAACAGAGATACCAGGATCAGTTCTGATTGAATCCTAAATAGAGCGATTTTTCTATGTCATTGCCAGGGAAGCGAAGCAATCTCATGGTAACTGACTGAGATTGCCACGCACCCTTCTGGTTCTCACAATGACAGATGTATCAAACAGTTACAGGAAAAATCGTTCAATTCAGGTAAATATGATTTCTTCAACAGACCATTAATGCGTTGACAAAATTTTCATAGGTTGCAGATGAACAAGCATGTTTTGCTTATTGTCAAAGAAGAAGATGGAAAAGAATTGAGGCAAGTCCTTGAAAAGCAGGACTTTCTCCCGATTCTGGTCAGTTCCGTTGAACTGTTTAATGATATGGAACTTTCATGTCGGATAAGTCTTGTGATCCTTGATCTTGACCTGCACATGGTGAGCAATTTCTTTGTTTCTCATTTGAAGAAAAAAACCAGGGCCTGGATAATCGGGATTTCATCTGGAAAATTCCATCCTCATCTGGAAGAGGCCCTGAGATCAGATCTTTTTAGTATTGTCAGAAAACCAATTGACTATTCAGAGCTTTTTTATTGCATTAAATGCGTTGAAGATGGAAATGAGTTTAATGAGCCTGTAAACAAGGTTAGAATTTCCAGACATTGAATGAGTTTTTCCTTGCAATTGTTATAATTGTTTTTTTGAGTGGGTCCATTGCTTGTCCATAATTTCAAATAATCAGCAATAAATTTAACTGCCAAGGTTTTAAGATATGAAACATTTTTTCCCGGCAATATTTACGTTTTTTTTATGGAATCTTCTCTTGTGTCCGGTTCAGGCTGATCAGGTTATCCGCCTGTCCGGGGCAACCACGGTTCAGCCGGTAATTGAACAGATTATTGACCAATATGCTCAACTCACGGGGCAAAGGATTGTTGTTCAGGGAGGGGGCAGCCTGTCCGGAGTAAAAGACGCCATGGACGGAACATCCCACCTGGGAATGGTTTCAAGGATCCTTACTGCTGAAGAAAAGCAAAGCCTTGAGTACGTAACCCTGGGTATGGACGCCCTGGTTTTCATTGTAAATGAGCGAAATCCCCTGAATGAAATCGACCTGGAAACCGTGATTTCTCTTTTTACGGGACAGATTATTAACTGGAATGAACTTACTGAATGGGACAAAGAGGTGGTTCTGGTGTCCAAGGAAATGGGCCGGTCCACTCTGGAGCTTTTTGAGCAATACAGCGGGGTCCATCACAGGGATAACCCTTCTCCAGGACATAACGGCCTTGTCTCGGAACGCGCATATGAAATAGCCTCCAATCTTGACGGAATCACTCTTGTGGGTGGTGTTCCAGGGGCTGTGGGATACATGTCCCTGGGTACCGCAACCTATCTCAGGGGAAAGGGGATGCCGGTGAAAATTATAAGTCTGAACGGATTTATATTAGACAATGAAAGCATTCGCACCGGTGAATATCCCATCACCAGGGAGCTTAACCTGGTTTATCTCCAGGAAAACAAGGAACTGGTCAGTGAATTTATTGAATATTGTCTGAGCAGCAAGGGCCAGGAAGTAGTACTTGAATTCAAGTATCTCCCCATAAAATGAAGCCAGGGAATCTGGAAATATCTCAAGCCGGCAACCATCAGGAATAATAATGAAAAACCATAATATTTATCTGGGATCATATTTTTTTC
>PXDF01000134.1 GCA_003566455.1 Desulfonatronovibrio sp. | reverse complement strand
TGGGAGCCGAAGTTCCTGATCTGGCCGTACCCCCCATTTCTCTGGGAACGCTCAGGACCACTCCAGGGATCTTTTCCAGGTGCACACGGACCTCGTCCATTATATCCCACTGGGATTCCTTCCTTTTGGTCCTGGGTATAAGATTGACTGTTATTTCAGCCTGATTGACTCCCATTGCCCCCCGGTCACCCATGGCCCTGGCTCCGGCTTCATGACCGGCAAGGGTGCCTGCGGTAAGAGTATAGTCTTTATTCACAAGCAGGGCTTCAGCGCTGCCCGTTGCACTGGTTGTTTTTTCCAGAGGCATCCCCGGCGCCAAGTCCACCAGGACCCGAAAATTGCCCGAGTCAAAACGGGGCAGCATTTCACTGCCCACCAGCCTGAGCATGCCGATTCCGGCAAAAAGCAGCAATAGAGCGGTGAAGACCGTAGCTTTGGGGCGTTTCAAGGAGGTTTGCAGTCCTGCCAGATAATACTGCTTGAAGCCGGTCAGGCCCCTGTCAAAAGAAGTTTTAAATCTGGAAGTTTTTTTGCCCGCGTCCCCTGGTTTCAGCAGATACGCTCCAAGCAGCGGTATCAGAGTGATGGACATGAAAAACGAGGAAGTAAGGGCAAAGGCTATGGTCATGGACAAAGGCCCGAACA
Source organism: Desulfonatronovibrio sp. (assembly GCA_003566455.1). Classification (GTDB taxonomy): domain Bacteria; phylum Desulfobacterota; class Desulfovibrionia; order Desulfovibrionales; family Desulfonatronovibrionaceae; genus Desulfonatronovibrio. Next base: position 9,837 of record PXDF01000134.1, on the reverse strand, counting down.
TTTTTCCGATGAACCCTCCCAGAAACATGAGAGGAACCAAAACTCCCAGGGTGGTCAGGGTTCCTCCCAGCTTGGCCCTCAAGACCTCGGACACTCCCTGGGTTGCCGCCTCAAAAGGGGTTCTGCCCAGCTCACTGATGTGGCGATGGATATTCTCCAGGATCACTATGCCGTCGTCCACAAGCAGGCCTATGGACAGAATGAGGGCGGACATGGTTACCATGTTCATATCCAGACCAACAGCCTGCATCAGGGCAAAGGTGGTCAGAAATGAAGCTGGAATGGATAAAGCGATTATGAAGGCCTGACGAAGGTTGGCCAGAAACAGGAAAACTATGAACACGGTCAGAATGATGGCGATTATGACCGTGCGGGTCATGTCCGAGATGACCAGCCTGGTGAAATCGGAATCATCATCCGCCAGGATAATTTTCAGATCCGGAAAGTCATTTGTTAATTCTTCAACCGCTTCCCTGACCAGCGCGGCCACTGCCACGGTGTTGGCTTCAGTTCTTTTTATGACCTGAACCGCTATGGCTGGTTCATTGTTGAAGCTGTAAGCGGAACGCTGCTCACCCGGTTCAAGGCTGACCACAGCAACATCTCCCAGCCGCACCCGCTTTGGACCATCCGCCTTAATCACCAGGCGTCTGGCGTCTTCAGCCGAGCTGATGGGAGCGTCAAACCGGACAACACTCTCCATATCCCCCCGCAGGATCCGGCCCCCTGGAGCGCTTAAGTTCCATTCTCGAAGAACCTGATTCACCCGGTCCAGAGTCACATTCACCGCGTCCAGTTTGTGAGGCAGAACAGCCACGTGGAGTTCAGGCTTATGGCCGCCCAGGACATCTATGGCCGCCACGCCCGGTACTCTTTCCAGACGCTGGCGCACCTCGTTATCAGCAGTCACGCGGACCTGGTCCAGAGGGACTTCATCCCCGCTCATGGCCAGGGTTATTATTGGTTTATCCGATGTTGAAAATTCCAGGATTCTTGGCTCGCCTATGTCTGTGGGGAGGTCCTTCCTGACCCGTCCAACAGCGCTTTGTACATCCACGGCTGCCAGAGACGAGGAAATTCCGTACTGAAATTCAACCCGGACCACTGACAGGCCGGTCTGGCTGGTGGAACTGATCTTGACCACTCCGTCTATGCTTGTCAGTTCTTCCTCAAGGATTTTTGTCAGGTCCGTATCCACGTCAATGGAGGCCATGCCTGGATACTCCGTGATTACCGTGACAGTGGGAGGGTCGGTATCCGGAAAAAGCTGGACAGGTATCTGAAAACGGGCCTGGATGCCAAGGACAACCAGGGCCAGAAGCACGGCGATTACCGTATGCCGGTATTTAAGCACCAGTTCAGGCCAGAGCATTACTTCGCGTCCTGGGCCATGATTACAGATACCCGGCTCTGGTCTCTGAGGCGCTGATCAGGTGTCACAACTACAAGTTCCCCTTCATCAAGACCTTTCAGGACCATTATTTGTCCCTGTCTAGAGGGACCGGGTTCAATTTTTCTTTTATGGACCTGGTCGTCTGCGACTACGTAAACCCAGGCTTGCGTGCCCATTCTTTGAACCGCCTGATCCGGAATCATGATTGCTTCATGTGCCTGCTGTAGATCCACGCCAACGTTAACAGCCATGCCCGGACGAACCCTGTCCGCGTTAACGGGGAAGAAGGATGTGGCGGTCAAGTTTCTGGTTCCCGGCTCCAGGGCCGGGTTAATGCTGTGAATTAAGCTTGAAAATGAAGTATAATCAAGAGCCGGAATTTCAATGGAAACCGGCATACCCGGCATCAGTCCGGACGCCTCATTTTGGGGGACTGAAAAAAAAGCCTTGAGGTTCATTAGAGATACCAGCTCAATTAGAGGTATGCCAGGAGATACCAGCTCTCCCTGCTGAACATGAACCTTCTGAACCACGGCCTCAAACGGGGCTGACTCTTCAACATATTTCAGACGTTGGAGTAAAAGCTCCAGGCCGGCCTGATTTTCCCTCAGCTGGGCCCGCAGGGCCAGAACTCTGTGCTCAGCCACATCCAGGGAATCCCTTGGGATTATTTCCCTGGCAAACAACTCTTTTTGTCTGGCCAGTTGCTTGTCAGCCAGATCAAGATCGCCTCTGATGCGATCCCCAGCGGCCCTGATCCGGTCCAGTTCCCTCAACTGTTCCTCATGATCGAGCCTGACCAGAAGGTCCCCCTGGCTGACTGATTCACCTTGCCTGGGATACACCTTGATGACCTTACCGGTTGTTCTGGCGGATATGACGGCATGGTCATCCGCCAGAATCTCGCCCTGGAAAGTCCTGGATTCCACAAATATTTCAGGCCTGGCCTTTATGACTTCCACTGCGGGAGGAGATGGAGTCCTAGACGGTTCAGGATCAAGCCTGAGTTGAAGACGTTCATGGAACCGGAAGCCTATCAACGCGGCAAAAACCAGTAATACAAAGAACAAACCTGTTTTCTGTAGCCTGGACAATTTAATTTCTTTCATTTTTCACCTTGCAGTCTTGATTTGCCGGTCTAAGAATACGGCGATCCTTGATCCTGGACCTTTCCACTATGTTAGTCTTTATCACCTGAATTGATCTGTCACTTTGAAAAGTTAGGATGCGTTAAATATTTTCCAGCCGCGAAATACGCATATATTGCCGCCACCCCAAGCAAAGCGCTGGCCGTCAGATGAATCCAGATTATGGAAGTCGTGGCCAGGGGACTGAAGTAAAACCCGGGCAGATTTTTCAAGGCTCTTAACAAACCAGTAATAATGATGGTCGCAAACAGACCTGTCCTGATCCAGCCGCTTATGGACAGCCTTATTCCGTGCTTTTTAGTTCTCAGGTAAATCACCGACCACCTGAACAGAACAAACAAAAGCACTGCCGCGGCCACATGGTGCAGAATATGGTTGAAATGAAAGTCTGCTGTCCAGGCAAGTCCCGGGATTTCGGATATGTAATAACGCTTGAACAGGGGCATCTGGGCCAGTCCGGACAGAACAAGGACGGCAACGCTAAATTTGAAGATCAATGTTTCCCATCTGGAGGCAATATCATAATTGTTTTTCATATCAATCACCTATGATTTCTTTTTTGCCTTAAGACTTAGAAGCCCGGCTGCCGCGCCTGCCAGAGGAGCGGTTATCAGGGCTGCTGTCAGTAGTTCGGACCTGGCCATGGTGTTCTCGACATATTCAAGATGAGGCCTGCCAGGACCTTTGACTATGTTGTCACTCAGCACTTCAAAGGGCACCGGGGAGACATAAAAAGTATTGGTGCCCCCGTTTTCCACGTCGCCGTAGATGTATCCGTCTAGATCCTGAGCCAGTTCTCTGGCCTGCCTGAGGATTGATTCCCTGGGTCCAATGGTCTGCAGCTGCATGGGGCATACTTCTATGCAGGCTGGAATTTTTCCAAGGGCAATCCGGTCATAGCAGCGGTCGCACTTGTACATCACACCGTTGCCCGCGAATCTGGGCATCAGATCAAGGTACATGCCCACCCCGGTCTGTCGCTGAGGAATAAGCCATGGACAGACATCCCTGCATTTACCTCCTCCCAGACAAATCCTGTCATTGATTCTGACTATGCCGTTGGTTTCCCGGACAGCCGCGCCCCAGGGACAGAGATTGGCGCAGGGAGGGTTCTGACAATGAAGACATCTTCTGGGAATATGAATTTCAAAATCACGGCCGTTATAATGTCCTCTGGAAGTCTGAATATACAGCCAGTTGTAAGGGGTCAGCCGGTCAGAAATATCTCTTTTTTCGGACCAGTCTTCTGTTTTGACTCTGGCTGGAAACATCTCGGGAAATGGTTTTTCCGGCTCAGGATACTTATGTCCATTGACCTCTCTGCAGGCCTGCACGCACTGACCGCAATTTATGCATGACTCAATATCCAGCAGAGTCGCGATTTCCTCTCCCCTCCTCGCGGCGCCGGCAGTTCCAGGCATCATAGCCCCGGCCAGGCCTGCTGCGGCCAGACCCAGAAATCCGCGTCTGGAAATATTTCCGCTGAACGACTTCTTCTGTTTCATAATGTCTGATTCCTGTTTAACGGTTGAAAATATATTACGACATTATTGTCACTTTTCCTGGCAATGGTCCAGCAGGATTATGGAAGATGCGTCTGAAAAAAGTCATTTTTGCAGACGCAGTAGCCAGATGTCGGGAGTCAGGAGCCTGTAAAACAAAAACTTATGAAGCTGGTTCGTAACTGAATTATTCATACCCCGACTTTTTCAGGTCCATCATGGAATCAACCGACTGGAACACATATCTTCAAAATAAAAACTGGAGCTTACACCATTGAGGATAATGCCTACAAAAACAATTTCCAAATGTTTTTGACTTAAATCAATTGCGGTAAATTTTTTTATGATTATCTGTGCTCATATCCGCCGATGCGGGCGGCAAAGAATTATTACTGGTTTCTGTTTTACAGGAGGATGCCATGAGCAGAAAAGTAGTGATTGACCAGGAAGAATGTATTGGATGTGAAACATGCGTGGAGCTTTGTCCGGAAGTGTTCGCCTTTGATGAGGAGGCGGAAAAGGCCAGGGTGATCAAGGAAACCGGCGGGCCTGAAGATGAGATCCAGGAGGCCATAGATTCATGCCCCTCCGAATGTATTCACTGGGAGGAATAACCCCTTAAAGCGGGCCTGGAGTTCAGGCCCGCTTTTAAGTCATATCAGCTCCGGCAGCAAATTAACCACTCAGGGCCTATTTATGGCATTTGATACATTTTTCCTTATTATCCAGGTAGTATTCATGGTTGTGGTTTCCGTACATGTCACCACCTGAATGATACAGATGATGCCTCAGTTCCCAGTCAGAAAGGGGCCTTTCGGTGTCCTGGTGGCAGGAATAACAGGTTGAGGCCACGGGAGCATTTACTCCTTTGCCCTCCAGGTACCTGTCTTTCATTTTGTCGCCGATGACCCCCAGACGGGCAAATCCATCCCGGGTATAATCGTTGCTCTCATTAACATGGCATGCCTGACAATCCAGGATAGTCCCGGGATACCTTACATAAGAATATCCTCCCTGGTAATGGCCTTCCACGGTGTGATCCCGGCGCCGGTCAAAACGTCCCCGTTTTTCACCAGTTCCATGAATGGCGTGGATTATATACATGAAGTCCACTGTTCCCTGTACTGCACTGGCGTCCCGGGACATGGAGCCGGCATTATGACAGGATGTGCAGGTGGAAATGTCATGATCACCATAAGTTCCGTGGCGTCCAATGCTTCCATGACAGCCCAGGCAGTTGCTGGCGCTTACGATTTCTTCGCGTTTAGTGCTTCCGGCATTGTTTCCTGGCCCCAGGGTTATTGTCTGCATGACACTGTTAAGATTCAGCCCCTTGGGGCCAATCTCAATAATGGCAAAGCCCTGGCGTCCGGCAGCGGCCTGTTCAGGTAGCGGGTTGTCAAAGAGGGTTACGGCATAGGTGTTGTCTGTTCCTGGATCAGTGTTGTCCACATGGACTATCTCGTGCAATGGATCGCCCATGGCCCCGTTGGCTCTTGGAAGTATGCCGTCATTAAGCCAGTTATTATTGTAACCCCACCCGATCCCCAGACGAATGGAATCTTCATCAAAATTAGATTTGTCTCCTTCAAGCAGATAAGTATGCTCATTGCCCGAAAAAAGATCCTGATACTCTCCATCTTTGCTCACCCGCCAGGTAATGCTTGGTCTTTGGCCGGAAACAGCGTTTTCAACATTGACAATTTCCATGACATAACTTCTGGACAGGGCCAGCTGCTCAAGGCGCTGGCTGACTTCATGATAATGGTCAGCGCTGTATTTCAGGGGTTTATCCTCACCGTGACAGCTTCCGCAGTTATATCCGCAGTCATAAGTTCTTTGAATGTACTCATAATCGGGATCACCAGGCTCAGCGATCCAGAATTCAACCCCTCCCTTTGCGTGGCATGACGCGCAGGAATGAGGATCAGGATTCTTATTTTTCCATGCGTAATTATCCATCCCAGAATAAACATGACAGGATGTGCAGTCGGCAACTCCGGGGCTGTTGGGATAGGGGACATCGGCACTGGGCCTCGGCGTCCTGCCCCTGGTCCAGTACGGAAACCTGACTTCTTGGTAGGAATAAGCGTCAGCCACATATCCTTCCATGCCGGAATGTATCTTGTGCGTAAGGGTCATCATGTCCATGCTCGGCCATCCGTCTACCTCGGCATAAGCATTTCTGGAGTCCCAGGTGTAGCTGTTATGACAGTTGGCACAAACTGTGGGGTCATGGCGCTGTTCACCGTGGACAAGGTTTGTTGGAAAGCGCAGGTCAGGGCTGTGACAGCTGAAGCATGAACCCTTGGCAATAGCCTCTCCTGCGGAATGTCTTCGCTCTTCATCAGTGAGTATGGTTGCGGTATTCTTTCCGTCATACCTGAAGTCAGCAACAGCGTTGAAACGAATATAGCTGTCTTGTCCCCTGTTTCTTTCAGTGACCGCAACTCGGTAAATCCCTTTTTCCCAGGCCCCGAACTGATTGATTTCATCAAGTATGGATCTCACAAAGTCTTGATATTCTGTATTGTCGGGATCCCCGTAAGTAGCAGGATTATTGTCGCTTGCCCGTCTCCACCTGACTCCTTGACTGAAGTCAACAGCCTGATATTCTCCGGAAACATTGCCATAGTCTCCGGGGGGGGCCATAAGTTTTGCGGTAAAGCGCATTCCCTGGTATACAGGTTCACCACCTGTAACGGCATTGCCGTTTTCAAGACGCAGATTTCCAGCCCTGACCACCTTTGCTCCGTCTCCGTACATTGGATCGGACTGTGGTCCGCGCTCCCTGGTCCTTTGCAGCATGCTCATCCAGGTGTTTTTATCCTCCAGCCATTTGGCTATGGTAAACTCAACATTAATCACGTCCTGATCGTAATCCGGGACAATAAAGGTGACTTCCACCGCTCCTGCCTCAGACACGACCACATCAACAATCTGACCATTAACCGCTGGAGTTGTAGTGCTTACATGACTTTCATCCATCAGCACCTTGGGGCCTTCCGGCAGGATGGGGACTATCCAGTAGCCGGACTCATCATATCTTACACCGGCATCGGCCTCTTTATCGCATCCGGCCAAAAAGGGCATAAAGGCCAGAAGCACCAATGCCAGCAAGTAATATGTATTTTGGCTTCGAATCATTGAAGATCCTCCTTGCTCAAAGAAATTTGAAGTATTCATGTGCATTGCACCTGTTTTTATCAGGGTCTGCTTAAGCTGCTGAAAACATCAGCATTACTTGCTGGTTTTATCCTTAACGGTCGGAGCAATTTCTTCATCCCACCACCTGCGATGCTCCATTTTCAGATAGGTACTGCTGACCTTGCCGCTGATCATGGAAGGCAGGGCTCCATAAACCAGGGTAAAGTACACATGGCCTAGGGTAGTTATAACAATAACAAAAACCGCGATGATGTGCGTTTTGCCCATGATGCTGAACATGGGCGGACCCATATAGCCGACTCCAAACCAGAGAGCCAGGCCGGAAACTACCAGAAACAGATACAGTATTCCCATAAGAATGTGATGAAGCTTGTGTCCGGCGTTCATTTTACCCTGAGGAGGAATGCCCTCTGTCCTGCCCAGAATGTAGAATGGCATGCGCAAATGAAATCCGATGTCATTTCTGTGTATTTTGAGGGATTCCTTGACCAGCTCCTTGAATGATTTGGGGTCGAGTATGAGATATATAAAGGGCACAAGGATGAACACCACTGCGAATATCCGGTGCAGTGTGCCGGGTATACCGCTTTCTGCCAGGTGCGACAGGGCTGGAGTCGTGTAGATTATGCCTGTCCCCAGAAGAATGAAGAAGGCTGCTGTATGAATCCAGTGCACAAGACGTCGCCTGAAGTTGAATCTTTGAATGTATATTTCCTGGTTGTCTTTTTCCATGGCTCACCTCCTTATATTTTACCTTCCTCTTTGAGGCGTTTCAGTTCCTTTTTGTGGTTGCGCAGTGCAAAGAAGTAAACCGACCCCAAAACTGCGGTGGCCAGGCCGGATAAGGCCAGAATGCCCGGTCTGACAACACTTTTCCATAGTAGCAGTGATTCATCCGCCAGGGCGGCCGCTCTTGAAGGCGGAAGTCCATAAACTTCAGGATGGTCAGCCAGAATCCAGATTAGATTCAAGTCCTGTTCTCCATAGATCTGAGCGTCAGGCAGTGGGTATCTGCTTTTGACCTGTTCCAGCCTTGATCTGGCCAGAGAAATTATTTCGTTACGAAAGCCCAGGAATAATGCGCTTTCAGGACATGCCTGGGCACAGGCTCCACAGCTTGTGCATCGGTTAACCCAGACATTTCGCAGATCGAAATAAGCAAGTCTGGACATCCGGGGATGCTGAAAGGGGCAGGCGTCAACGCAATAGCCACAGGCGGCGCACTTGGTATCATCGTACCCAATCAGGCCATTGGGACCAAGGCTGGTGGCTTCTGTGGGACAGGCCCTTACACAGGCGGGCTGAAGGCATTGCATGCAGGTCCTGCGGGTAATGATGTGTACAGGGTTGTCAACGGCCTGCTGGGACATGAAAATAACATTGTGTTTTTCCGGCAGTCCGTTCACCCTTCTGCAGGTGCGCTCGCATATTCCACAATTAGTGCATCTAATGCTGTCGAATAAAAAAGCTGACTGTCCTGGCAAAGCCAGGGGCTGCTCAGCCAGAACATTTTTTGAAAGAAGGAGTCCCCCGCAAGCCGCAATTCCCTGCTTCAAGAAACTGCGACGATGAATTGTCCTCTTCATAACTACCCTCCTTGGATTATCCCAAACTGAAATCAACGTGATCTCATATAAAACATCAGGTCTTCAGCCTGATTGACTTGTATCAGCATGGAGACTGGAAAAAAGCTGAACTCAGGCCTCTTTAAATAGGCTCAGGTACGGAGCAGGCATTAACCAGCCAAATCACTCATAAAATCAAGATGTTCTGATAAAAAAGTCTTGGATGTTTTGCTTTATTCTATACTTTTTCAGTAGAGCATGCAAGGAGATAAGTTTAAAAAACAGGAAATGTAGACAGGATTGACAGGAACTTTTAGCCCGCCTTAGAAGATTTATTTTTATGGCGTTACAGGACGCATGTGCCTGGATGGTCAGAAAGAACTTCCAGATGATCCTGGGTAAAAAGGCCTTGAAAAAACTGGGATTGAGCACGGAGATACCGCCTCAGCCGTTTTACAATGTGGGTCAGAAGCTCTTTGCCCATCAGACTCTGGTTTCGGGCATGATCATGTTCATGACCGGGATGTACATGTTTCTGGCGGTAGAGGTGCTGGCCAATCCTCATCCAGATGTCTGGGCCTGGGCCAGGGCGATTCATTTTCTTATAGCGGGACTCTTTCTGGCTGGACTTCTGGTGCATTTTTACATGGCCGCCATTTCCTCCGAGGAAAAACCGGCCTTCAAGTCCATGTTTACCGGTTATGTATCTGAAGAGTATGCCAAACATCATCATGAGTTGTGGTACGAAGAGGTCAAGAAGAAAGAGAGGGAGAAAGAGAAAGAAAAGTAACTGCCCCTTACTGGAACAAAACTTCACTCAATGCAAAAAGGCCCGTCCGAATCGCCATCGGATGGGCCTTTTTTACTTGCAATACTTTTTGCGGGGACATGAATCGTTTCGACTTCGCTCATCTGCGCAGGTTGCACTTTCCCATGGACTAGGTCATTCCTAGTGTCCGCCATATACATCTTTTCTATGCCCCACCCTGACTACCAGGACGACAAGCTCTTGGTCCTGAATTTCAACAATAATCCGGTAGCTCCCCACCCGATATTTCCAG
>PXDF01000076.1 GCA_003566455.1 Desulfonatronovibrio sp. | reverse complement strand
TGAGCGGCTCCTTGTCAATTGCCGGAAGAATGCATAATATAAGAGCTGATGAGTCCAAAGCCGGTTACCATTATCCCTATTGCCCGAAAAAAGCTTGCTCAACGTGGTGTTGACGAAAGTATGGTTTTTGAAACTGTACATGAACATGATCAATTGGTTGAGGGGGTAAAGGGCAGAGTTGTAGCTCAACGCAAATATTTTTTTGATGACAGTATTTATCTGCTCAGGGTGATATACGAAGAAGACGGCCATCAACTTACAGTGATTACAGGGTACTTTACGTCCCAGGTCCCCAGATATTGGGAGGAACAACAGTATGAAGATTGAGTATGATTCAAAACACGATCTGATGAATATAGAATTTCTTCCAGGAGAAACCATTGTAGACTCAGTAGAGCTGAACGGTGTTATTATTGATTACGGCAAAGATGGTAAAATTGTATCCATAGAGATACTTGATGCCTCTGAGAGGACCCAAAAAGACCCGCTGGGAAAGCTGAACTTTTCAGTCATCAGGGACTCTGTAGCTGTTTAATAGAACCCATCACCCCCAAAATCTACTTCCAATAACCGCTGGCGGAAACCAAACTCCTACGCTTTTTTTGGCAAAACAGAGCCAACAGGGACATTATGTTGCCAGTTTAATTATGTTGCCAGTATCCCGCTATTTCTTCCTTATCCTGCCCTACCTCGCATTGATTTTTAAAGTACCCCGCATACCCCGCTTTAGAAGAAGGAGTCAGGGGACAGGAGTCAGGTGACAGGAGTCAGAAAGATGGGAGTGCAGTCAGCCAAGAAATTAATCGTTTATCAAAAGGCATATAAGCTGGCTATGCATATTTTTAATATCAGCAAAAAATTTCCAGATGAAGAAAAATATGCTCTGACAAGCCAGATCAGACGTTCTTCACGTTCAGTGTGTTTGAACTTGCGTGAACTCACTTACCGACTTTAGTCTAACACTCTTTTTTTCCGCTGTTTCCTGTCTCCCCTCCGGGGCGTAGGTCCCTATGGGCCGGAGGCTGTTCCCTGTCACCTATCTTCTTTATCCGATTCGGGCCGGAATAGTCAAAAAGCCTGAAGATTACAGGTGGTGCTTCTGGGGTACCATGTTCAGACCGGGAATAAAGACAGCCTGCTGCTGGAGCTGAAAAAAAGCAGGAACGAGGTGGTTCCGGAGATTATCAGATTTCTGATCTTGACCGGAGCCAGGCTGTCCGAGGCGGTAAACCTGCCCTGGTCCGAGCTGGACCTGCAAGGTGGCATCTGGACCCTGCCGCCTGAGCGGAATAAGGCCAAAAATCAGAAAATTGGAAGGTTAAAGTTCTGCTTGACGTAATGACATTTGTAGTTATTGTTAATAATGCAGTATGAGTGGGATGAAAATAAACGTGCAGGCAACCTGGAGAAACACGGGATAGACTTTCGTGATGCTGCAAGTTTTTTTGATTCGGACGTAATTTGTTTTGAGGACAATCGTCAGGTTTACGAAGAAATGAGGTTTATTGCCCTGGGAAAAATTGAAGGTCGCTTGATTGTGACAGCTTATACCTGGCGCAATCGCAATATTCGCATCTTGTCTATGCGCAAAGCCAATGCCAGGGAAGGAAAATTGTATGAAGAATATATCAAGAACAGATTGGGATAAGGTGGATTCTAAATCCGAACAGGAACTCATTCAGGATGCCTTGTCTGATCCAGACAATCCTCCTATTGATGAGGACTTTCTGAATAAAGCCAGACAGGTGCAGCCTCCCAAGCCCAAAAAACAGGTCACATTACGCCTGGACAGTGATGTTCTGGAATGGTTCAAAAAGCAGGGTAAAGGCTATCAGACAATGATTAACGCTGTTCTGCGAGCCTACAAGGACGTCCGGGAAAGGCATTGAACGAGTGATCCGCCTCGCGGGATAACAGCTTTTTTTGATCGGCGATTAACTATCAGATCTCATTCATCAAAATCCCATTCACTTCCTTGTCCTCAATGCCCAGGTAGCGCATGGTCACGGTTGGACTGCTGTGGTTAAACCTCTTGCACAGCACCTCAAAGCCCACTCCGTACTTGATCCGCTGGATATAACCAAAAGTTTTACGCAGGCTGTGGGTGCCGTAGTTGCCCCGGAGGTTTATGGCCCGGCACCATGACTTTACCAGGTGGTTTGCCGCACTGACCGATAACGGCCCGCTTCCTTTCCTGCTCCTGAACAGAAAATCCCCGGGACCGGGATCTGCGCCGGCCAGGTATTTTTCCAGGGCTTTGTGTACGGCCCTGTTTATCAACAGCACATTATCCTTATCTGTTTTCTGCTCCCGTATCCAAAGCACATCTCCGGGCTTCAACTCTTGCACCTGCCCTGCTTTTAGCTTCAAGATATCCCCGATACGCAGGCCGTTATTTATGCCCATGGTGAACAGCAGCAAATCCCTGGGCCTCTTCTGGAGCAGCTGCTTGATGGCTTTAATATCTTCCAGTTTTCTAATCGGCTCCACCTTGATGGAGCTGCCTTTCCGGGGATGGTTTGTATTGGACCGCATGGCCATGATCTATATCAACTAAAATGAGACAAAGTCAATAAAAGTTGACTTTTACCCACCAGAGTGAAGGTGGCAAGATTGGGGGATATGCGTAGAGGCTTGATTTTATTAGATGTTTCTGTCTGAAAAATGCTAATATCAACTTTGTAAGAAAAGTTGATATTAACCCCTAGCAAGGCCACTTATACTCTCCTTGCATTGAGGGCCTCGCTGGTATATCCTTTTTATATGAGTTCTAAAAAAGGCCAAATTCCCCACGAAGGACTTTTCCTGAAGATCTTCAAAGATCTGGACAACACCAGGGATTTCCTGAAGAAGCATTTCTCACAGGAGATTAAGCAATATTTTGACCTGGACTCTCTTCAATTGGAGGCTACAAATTATATAGACGACAAGATGAAGCAGTACTACTCAGACCTGGTATTCAGCATAAGGCTGATAAATCATGAGTTCCCCGCAGCCAAGTTGTACCTGCTATTTGAGCACAAAGGAGCTCCTGAGCTCATGCCGGGACTTCAGATACTCAGGTATATGGCTCTGGAGTGGAAAGACCTATATGATCAGAGAAGACTTGTGAATGGTAAACTTCCTCCGATTATTCCTATTCTAATCTACCAGGGCCAAGAGGATTGGAAAACCATTAAGACATCATTTCAAGATTTAGTGGATGCTCCTTCTGATTCTTTCAAGGCATATATTCCGGATTTCTCCTTTGCTTTTTTCAATGTTCGAGGTATGGATGAAACTAAGGTCCAGGGAAATATTCTGCTCAAGTTCTATGTGGAGATAATCAAGCGTCAAAACGACCCGAATATCAAAGGGATACCTTCCAGGCTGGTTCGTGGCCTGTTGGAATCCATGGAACGAAGAACCGCCCTGGAATACATTGAAATTTTCTTTAAATATCTGGTTAAAAGTTCCGGGCATCTTGGAGAGGAAGACTATAAAAAAGCCCTGGAACTGCTTCCAGAAGGAGGTGAAAAGATAATGGAAACTTTAGCTGATCAGTGGCTTAAAGAGGGGGAAGATAGAGGGGTTATTCTCGGGAAAGAGCAAGGTAAGCTTGAATACGCTCAAGAGACCTTGATAGATGTCGCTGGAGACTTTCATGGTCCTTTATCTACATCGCTCCAGGATAAAATCAAGTCCATCCGGTCCATTGAAAACCTGCGGACATTAACCAGAAAGGTGTATAAAACCCAGTCCCTCGAAGAATTCACCGAGCTTGTGAACCGAGCAGCACAGAACTAACCTCTCCCAAGCGGACCACCCTGGGCACATATAATCCCAGGGTGGCCATATCCTAAGCAGCCGCCCCCAAAGGCACCACGTTTACCGCTTCGGCCAAAGTGACTTGGTGATTTTTGAAGAATCCTTCTTCTTGACTTTATACCTGTTATGGGTATGTTAAAGAAATGGTGTGGACGGTTGCATTTACTGGCAGGTCTAAAAAGCAAGCGGAAAAGCTTCCTGTCAAAGTTCGAGAGGTCTTGTTTCAGTTGTCGCAGTAAATCGAGTTTTGTGGTCCTGTCCGTGGAGACTGGCCTAATTATTCAAAACTTTCAGACAACGAACACCATTGCCATTTGAAAAAAGGGAAGCCAACCTATGTGGCTGTCTGGAGGGAAACCCAAGGAAAAGTCAAGTTGGTGGAGATAACTTATGTCGGAACCCATGAAAAAGCCCCATACTGATGAAGAAATAGTCACGCTGAATTTACGTGTTCGACGCAGTATTGCAGTCAAGGTCAAACAGTATGTTCAGCTTTTGGAAGCCGAGGACAAGCCTGCCTACTCTGTAGCTGATGTGTTTCCTGAATACATGGATAAAAAACCACAGACAGCTCTTCGGGCCTACAGAACCAGAGAGAGTTTGACTCAGAAGGAACTGTCGCTTAAGACCGGAATTCCCCAGCATCAGATAAGTGAGATGGAAAATGGCAAGAGAGGGATTGGCAAGGAACGAGCCCGCAAGCTTGCCCATGCCCTGAATGTTTCTGATTATCGGTATTTCCTGTAGCCTTGACCGGACAGCAGAGAAAAAATCAGTTATGCAAAACTAGGTCTCAGTCAGAGGTCAGGCCTCAGTCCTGAGCATGGCCCAGGCTTTTAATCCAGGCCAATACATTTCTATTCATTTTCATCTCTTCCAGACCTACAACTTTTATGAGTAACAACCCATGGAGGTTGTTTGGCCAAGAAACGCTGCAAATTCTGCCGTTATCTTTTCATCCTCACTGCCCGCAATCCCGATCAAGAGTAGAGTCAGGGGAACAGAGTCCCGCATCCGGCAGATCAGGATCGGCTGCCCGGACAGCATGAGCCTGGAACAGGCAAGGGAAAGAGCCTGAGTCGTAAGTTCGGTGACGTATTCTATCGCAGGGTTCTCAAAATCAGATTATCTAAGGCGGGCTATGCCCACAACCCAACTAAAGAAAAGAGTTTTGACAGGATTTACAGGATTAAGAGTCTGATAAGAATAAATATTTTTGTCCTGTCCGGAAGCCAGGCCAAAAGGTTATCACTCCGGCACTCACTTTTTAGGAGTAATCCCACCGGGGCGTAGGCTCTGTGGGCCGGAAGCTTTACTGAGTACTGTCCGGTACTCATGAATACCGGAAGAAAGTGAGTGCCGGATGGCAAATGCAATCTGCGGCTTCCGGCCGCTGATTGCTAATCCTGTTAATCCTGTCTAAGTTTCTTGTTTTTTTATGACAGGACTTCAGGGGTAAGTCTAATTCAAGACTTACCAATGATAATGACAACCTAAATTTGACCCCCCGTGATAACCCAATTTTGACCCCCCCTAGAATTTGTTGAAGGGGTTTATTCAATGAAGAGACTGTGCCAGACTTGAGTTTACTGCTCCCAGCTTGTTCACTGACAGGTATGCCCTGATCTGCTTTTGGCGGAGTGGCCCGGTGTCGCCAATGAAGGGCCTGACAGGTCTTATCCATGAACTGCATGCCCGTAATGAACATTATCATGAGAACACCTGGGCCTTGCGGATGCTCTGGAATGCGCTTATCGGCAAAACACCCCGGACTGATCTTGACTATAAGGCATGAGTTTCCGCGTTCACCACATGGAAAGCTATTTTCATGCTTGCCAGTTTATACAAAATGTTGTATATATGATTTATGTCGGAAGCTAAACCGGTTGTTTTTATTGGCAGCAGCCTTGAAGACTTGCGTGCCTTCCCAGTTGATGCCCGACGTGAAGCCGGTTATCAGATAGACAGGGTGCAGCGAGGCGGTGCTCCTGAAAGCTGGAAGCCGGTCCCGACCATTGGGGTTGGGGTTAAAAAGATCCGTATACGTGATGTGTCGGGTCAGTTCAGAGTTATTTACTTAGCCAAATTTGCGGAAGCGGTCTATGTTCTTCACTGTTTTCATAAAAAGGCTCAGAGAATATCCAGGAAAGATCTTGATTTAGCTATAAACCGCTACCGTGAATTTATGCAAGAGAGGAAACAATGAGCAATAATCATTTTGAAAGCGTTTGGGATGCCATTGAAGATACACCCGAACAAGCTGAAAATATGAAGCTTCGTTCTGTTCTAATGATGGCTATTAGCGAACATATCCAGCGCAACGAAATCAGCCAGTCCCAGGCAGCAAGTCTGTTTGGGGTGACCCAGCCACGCATATCCGATCTGAAGCGGGGAAAAATAAACCTTTTTAGCCTCGACTCCCTTGTTAACATGGCTGTAACAGCGGGTCTTCGTGTAGAAATTAAGGTTCACGACCTGGAAGCCGCATAGAGGAGGTGCGCTCATGAACACGACAGAAGTTGTAATAAATGAGATAAAGCGGGGTACAACTGTCCCATTTCATCAGTACGAAATTGGGGACAGGCTCTTTAAGTTGGTGCCCTGATCTTGACCGGAGCCCGCCGCCTTTCCTGCTCCTGAACAGAAAATCCCCGGGATCGGGATCTGCGCCGGCCAGGTATTTTTCCAGGGCTTTGTGTACGGCCCTGTTTATCACAGCACATTGTCCTTATCAGTTTTCTGCTCTCGTATCCAAAGCACATCTCCGGGCTTCAATCCTTGGACCTGCCCTGCCTTTAGCTTCAGGATATCCCCGATACGCAGGCCGTTATTTATGCCCATGGTGAAGAGCAGCAAATCCCTGGGCCTGTTCTGGAGCAGCTGCTTGATGGCTTTTAATAAAAATCTGCCTTGCCAAAATAGAACATCTGTCTTAATCCTACTCTTACTGGCATCTTGGAACCATGAAAATGTATAGGTGAGCATATGGAAACACAAAAATATGAACAGATTTTATCTGATATCCAGACCCTGCCTCTTTCTGAACAACTCCTGTTATTAGAACAGACAGCCTCATTAATAAGAAACAAGACGACCTCTTTATCTAAACCCAGAAGCATCATGGAGCTAAAGGGAATGGGAAAAGATCTCTGGAAAAAAATTGATGTGGATCAATACATTGCTGATGAAAGGGCATCATGGGGTGGATAAAGAAACTTTCAGGGGCTACTATCGGGCTTGATACCGCTCCTCTAATTTATTTCATCGAAGAAAAATCCCCCTATCTTTCTGTATTAGAACCATTTTTTGCTGAAATGGAAAAGGGATCTTTTTTAGTGTCAACCTCAACCATATCCTTACTTGAAGTTTTAGTTTATCCCCTTCGTTCAGGCAATTATTCTCTGGCATCAGGCTATAAGGATATTTTGCTGAATTCAAAGATGATCACAGTTGAAATATCTCATTCCATCTCAGAGCGAGCCGCCAGTCTAAGAGCAAAACATAATATACGAACTCCAGATTCATTACAAATAAGTGCAGCCCTTGAAACAGGAGCAACCTACTTTCTTACTAATGATCTTAGGCTACAAGTAATTCCTTCAATTGAAATAATCACCCTTGACAGCTTGATTTAATTTCCAAAGGCCACCTCGTTTTAAGAGGAGTGGTCTCACATACACATCCCCTGCAGCTATGCCGCCTTCCCCAAAGGTACAGCATTCACTGCGTCCTTCAAGGTTTCCACAGCAAGATGAGCATAACGCATAGTCGTTTCAATTTTACTATGCCCGAATAAGGTTCCAACCTCAATATATTGAACGTCCGGTGTTAATCAGAAAGCTGGCGAAACTGTGCCTAAGCGTGTGCAGCTTTACGTCTTCCAGACCGGCTTTTTCTCTGGCAGTAAACCATGACCTGTAGATT
Source organism: Desulfonatronovibrio sp. (assembly GCA_003566455.1). Classification (GTDB taxonomy): domain Bacteria; phylum Desulfobacterota; class Desulfovibrionia; order Desulfovibrionales; family Desulfonatronovibrionaceae; genus Desulfonatronovibrio. Next base: position 2,765 of record PXDF01000076.1, on the reverse strand, counting down.
GAAGTGAATGGCCTTTCCGGTTTCTGGATTAGTGAAAACATAAGGCTTTGTTCGCTCAAGGCCTTCAAGTATTCTGACTGCCTGGTCAGACAGAGGAATACTCCTGGACTTGCCATTCTTGGTGAGTGGAAACCTGATTGTTTTATTTATTTTCCGCCCCGGAAAATAAAAATTACTCTCTCTCCTCCCTCCATGCTCTCCCTGCTCTCCACCTGTCCCGTGAAATGCGTAAGCACCTCGAAGAGGATTTCACTGGGATGGTAAAAAACTCTTCTGCCTCCCCGGACAAACTCCCAATAAATCCAGCCTTGAGTATAAACGCTTGATGTTTTAATAATAGCTAGTATAGATCAATCTGGATGGTGGCGCGCCAGTCTCCTCTAACCGCAGGCAATAATGATGCCCCCGGATCTCACCTTCACCAGGCGCTTCCAGGCTGCCTGAAGACTGACCACGGTAAAATTTTGCCGGAGGCGGAAAAATTGATGGAACAAAACTATGGAGGGATACAATGATTCCTGTAGAAACTGATCGTGAAACAATAAAAAAAATTTTTAAAGAATCTCTCGCAGAGACACTGCATGAAAACAGACAGCTGTTTGAGGAAATAATTGCTGACGTACTGGAAGACCTGGCCATGGCCGAAGCCATCAGAGAAGGAAGACAAACCAGAAAGATAAATCGTGATGAAATATTTAAGACCTTGGAGCAAAACCAGTGAAGGTCACCTTCCGATCGAGCTTCAACCGTGACCTTAAAAAGATTTCCGATAAAGAAATTTTTCAAAAAGTAAAAGAATACATTCGAAGAACTGAAGAAGCAAAAGGCATTGATGAAATGAAGAATATTAAGAAGATATCAGGATCCAGTGGATATTACAGGGTACGGATTCATGAATACAGACTCGGTATTTTTTTATCCAGTGATGAAATTGAATTTGTTAGGTGTCTGCACCGGCGTGATGTGTATAAGTTTTTTCCTTGAACGTTAAAAGATATGACTGCAACAACTCATTTTTATCAGGCGAATACGCGTTACAGCTGAAAGAGAGTGTTTCTATATGCATTTCAGGAAAACGAACCCTGTACCTGCCCGCGATTGCCTGCAGCAGGCTGGTACACATGACCTCCACCGTATCCGCGGTACCAGGCAACTCACCTGTCTCCCCGCCGACTTGCGGCTGATAAACTTTTTCCTGGTGATTAAACTTATACCCTTGCCCAGTTACGCAGCTTCAAACCCTCAATCCTGCTGAAATGTTTCTGATTGTTGGTCACCAGAATCAGATTTGAAGTCAGGGCGCTTGCAGCAATAATCAGGTCGAAGTCATCAAGTGGAACGCCTTTGAACTCCAGGTCTGATTTAATCATGCCAAAAGTCTCAGCTACGGAAAATTCCACCGGCAAAACATCAAAATCCTCCTCGATCCGGCGGACCTTGGCCAGGTTTGCTGTTTTTTTCTCTGACTTAGAAGCCCCGTAATAGAGTTCCATCAAGGAGACGACGCTGATACAGAGGTAATCCTCCTGATGGCTTTCAAGATTTCTGACCACAGTCTCCATCCCCTTGAGGCTGTATATGATGATATCCGTATCCAGCAAAAACATCAGAAACCCTCTGAAAGCTTTCTCGATGAGCGCCGCGTGCTTTTAATATCGTCAACGATCTCTTCTGCTGTTCTTGGATCTTCCCAGGAACCGGCAAGGAATAAAAGGGTCTGGGCCGCGGTGTTGTCTTGTTTGCCGCGGCGTTTTTGGGCAAGGGATCTGCGAATCAGGAACAGAACCTGCTGACTGACCGACCGGTTCTCATCAGCAGAGAGCTGCTTTAGTTTTTGATATAGTTCTTCATCAATACCCTTGATTTGCAAATTAGCCATAGCTATTTCCCCCTGTTTGAAATATTCATGAATTTATACACCTTTATCATGAAAGTCAACACAGGCCACCACCACACCTGGATTAAACCCTTAAAGATATCTCACCATTGAGAGCATCCCAATGTTCAGGAATAAGAAAAAGATAAAGTATCTCACCATGGAGAGCAGGGAGGTCCATGGAGTAAAGGAAAAATTGGATATTATTCACAGCCCTTGGCTGTTGGAGAACCTTTTATATTTTTCGTTTCGAAAAATATAAAATCCCCTCTCTCCTCCCTCCATGCTCTCCCTGCTCTCCATGGTAAAAAATTCTTCCCTCTTCCTGGCAAATCCCACCCAGATAAGGGCAGGGAAGGGTTTCCCCTCCCTCCGAACCGTGCGTGCGGTTCTCCCGCACACGGCTCTCCGGTCAGTTGTTTCCTCATCGGTATTGGCACGCCGGAACATGAGCCTCTTTCATGGTGAAAAGCCCGTGTTCAGCGAAAAAGACATTTGGCCAAACCCCTCTCCGGGTTACTCGCATAACCTACATGTGTCTTATCCAGGTTAAGCCTCAGGCTGTTTTGTCCAACCCACTTCTCTACAAGAAATAACGCTTCTTCTGCCTCAGCTCGGTCCCGGCAAAGGATTCTTCCGTATAAGCGGTGCGGCTGTGCAGCAGCCCAAAAAACACCTGCAGAGACTTCATCTATCATTCCGGATCAATCTGTTCAATCGGGTGAAGTTATTTGCCAGCAGCAAGATAGTGGGGACAGGTTCTTTAAGTGTAAAAGTTAAAAAGAATCCGGACAAAATGGTTTAGATCAGGGTAACACTTTCTCCCGGCACAAATCAGAGGAGTGAGTGTTATGGCGAACAAGTTTTTCGATCAAGAGCAAAAGCTGAC
>PXDF01000225.1 GCA_003566455.1 Desulfonatronovibrio sp. | reverse complement strand
TCTCTCAATATTGCCCGAACCCCAGAAAAATCGTCCGGCCATTTGCTTGATTCATGACACCGAGAACTCGTGAGCCTCCGGGTTCATGGCAGACGATTTTGACCCTGCTCAACAGCGGGAAATCTTCCATACCGCAGTCCAGGTCCTGCAAAATTTCCGATGCATGCATGGTGACGAGTCTCTCAACGTCAGAAAGAAGTCCGCCATCCTGCCTGCGCAGCAAGAAAACGCCGTTTCTTCCGCCACGCGAATACCCCCGAAAGCCGTACTTTAAGGCTGTTTCATAGGGCTTCTTGATTTTCTGTACGTCGTCGAGAAAAAGCCTGTACAAAACATCACTGAATGTAAAATACATGAAATCCTCTGTGGTTGACGAGGTCTTCCCCACAGGCAGGGCTCTTTCTCCATTCAGATACTGAGCCACGTGCTCAAGAAAAGCGGCAATGTCGGTATCCCACTCGGCTGTGTAATAGCGTTCCTTTATTCTTGAATCGGTAGGTATTTCTTCAACTCTTTGCAGTTCCGTATTATACACACGTTGAATATATCTCTGTTTATTGTCTCCCATGCACTGACATCCTTCTCACAAATCCCGAAAATTGTTCCGACTGTAGTCTTGCAGCCAGTCATCATCCAATATCTCAACCTGGAACTCTCCGCTTTCACTGATCTTCAGAATGGCGATGCATCCTGGATTGAGTCTGCTCGACTTTCTGAAATTGACTTCATTCAGGATGAAGGATCGGGTCTCGCCCGGAACTTCAAGTTCTCGACCATCTTCGTGATAATGACCGCAAAAATGCAGCCTGGGTTTGTATTATTCACTTTATTTCAATTTGCCAAACTTTATGGTTTTTACAATAATTCCTGATCAAAGGTAGCGTTTAGCTTTCCTTCTGTGGTTTTTGTTTCATCTATTATCATGAACTTTATACTCAGCTTGCCCTTCCTGTCGGTTGAGAGACAGGGCACGAGGTACAATCCGGACTTCCATGATTTGAGTCTGAAGCAGATATCCTTATTATTTTGACTTAAGCATTCCATCAGCCATGCCCTGAATCTGGCTTTGCCTGTGAAAATGCCCAAAAACTTTCCAGCCCTTCCTCCGTTTAAATAATATACTTCATGTTCGTATTTCATTCTTTACTCGAGACCTAAAAATTTGAGGTAAACACAATAATGGCAAAGATAGCTTGTCAACTGATTTAAGCTGCCCAATAAACTTTAAAAAACCTGAGTAAGCTTCAAAAAAAAGGCTGGTCAAGTAAAAATGTTCATCAGATCAGCGTCTTCCTTGAATTGGCCGTACTTTCTCTCAAATAGATTCTAAATATTATGGCGGTAAAATTTGTCTGAGGTGAGCAAAGAGGAAATTGCTGTAAACCGGCATTAATTCTTGTCAAGTCGCTGGTTTTTATATAGGCGAGTATTCATTCAAGGAGTACACTATGAGAAGTTATGAATCATGGACAGACTTCATTAGCCGGGACAATGGCAAGGATCTTTTTAATTTTCTAAGGGAATGCGCCAGTAGCATCTACGCTCGCCAGCAATCACGACAACTTTTGTCACTGGTGGGAATAGATATTGAAAATTTCAATAAGGATGAAATTATTGATGATCTTGCAGCTGCCCTCTGGATCTATCTGCAGGATACCCTTGAAGAGTCATCCTATTATGCGGAACTATACAAAAACAAGGATATTTCCAGGCTTGTCTACTGTATTGTCACAAATTACAAAAAATATCTTTTGGATCAGGCAAGAACTGGTAACACGTTCAATGCCTACTACCGTACTTGCAGAGAAGCCCTTAGCAAAAGCAAAAGAATTACCTGTAGGAATATTGTAAACCCTTCTCGCAAAAATAGCCTGCCTTTGGGAATGTGTTTTGCTCCCTCAACCCACGTTGACGCGCCTGAAGCTGACAAGCTTCTTTTCCAGTCTTATGAGTATAGAATCATTCCTGCCCCGCCCGGCCTGTTCCAGAAAAATATCCGACGGGCACAAAACATAGAAGAGGCTGCCATATTTTTCTGGCATCAGGCAGCGGAAATCAAAGGAAAACACTTCTTTCTGATTAGAGATTTTGTAAATTATATCCGGGTTTATTTTGACATCTACTGTCCTGATTCGGCGAAAAAAACATCGTCTTCAGTTCATAGTCAATCGATAACGGACCAGGAACCAGGCATAGTTGATCCTGAAATTCCGGACATCAGATCTGACAACGTGTTGCGGGTTAAAAATCTGCTTAAACATCTTAAGCACTGCCTGAGCAATCAAGATCTGGATATATTGGAGTACAGGATGAATGGAAATGACAGAAAAAAAACCATGGAAAGATTCGCCCTGACTGATTACGCCTATAAACAGATTCGTAACCGGATTAAAGATTCCCTGGATGATTTTTATGAAGGATATTAGGTCCATCAATCACCACTTAACATGTCCAGCGCCATAATATCTCAATGACACTCCGGTTTATTTTGTAATATAAAAATTATCGACGTAATCAAGGAGACTGAATAATATGAAGTTATCTGAAATTGAAGACCTTACACTTGAAATGGCCCTTGAACAAGCAGCACTAACCCGCTTCTGCCCGCCTGACTCTATACTTTTTTCCCAACATCCCGACAAACAGCTTGAAAAGCATATCAATAAATGCTCCGCCTGCAGGGAGCGACTGGAAATGAACATTTCTGCCTGGAAAAAAATTCTGGAAAGCATGCAAGATCTTATGCCCGGGGAGATTGAAGCTGAGCCATGCCCTGGTCAGATATGGACCATGGATTCTGCCCTTGAAGGATGGGATGGTTACGGCCGGTATATAAATTCTCCCCACATGCTTTTGCTGGATAAAGTTTCCAGAGAAACATTTCTGGCAGCTCAGACCTATTGGGACATTTCTCTATGCTCCCAGGGAGATGTCGATCTGGGACGGACTTTTGGCTTTGCACAGCCCTGGAATGTTAAACATGTTCCTTTGCGGTGCCTTTCCAGATGCCTTGGACAGGTGGAGCCGGTGGCCCTGAGACAAACAAACGAGCTTTTGAGAAACTCCCAGGCAGAACAGCCCGGTCTGAATCCTCAGATACAATCATTCAGGCTTCAGGAGCAGGAAATTTTTGAAACCTTTGTGCTCCGGGCTCAAAACAAAGAATCACAGGTTCAGAATATGGTAAAATCCATAATGGAAAAGTTTTCGCAAAGATTCAAAATTAGCGACATCAGAACACTGGATATGGGAGAAATCCTCGCCCATTCCTCATTTACCGGTCAGGCGGCAGCCATGGCAGCTGCTACTTCGGAACAAGTAGTTGCCAATGTTGTCAGGCATGAAGCTGGAATGCCCCAGCTGGTAAAAGAAGCTGCCATTGAACTGACTTCAGTTCGCCCTGGCCGGGAGGGCCTCCTGGTTGCAGGTCGCATCCCCGAGGAAATTTCCAGCCTCCAGAAAGTTCGGGTCTGGTGGTCCGAGCCTGGCAGACCCAGAATTGAGGCTGAACAATGCACTGTTTCCGGTCATTTTTTCCAGGCTGTTTTCCCTGATCTGATTGACCCTGATACTGGATCAGGCCAGCCAAAAGTACTTATCTATACCCAATGAATGATTTGAAATGGAATATATCTGAACTGAGCGTCTGGTCGACTCAAAGAGATCAGTTAAGGCTTCGCCTTGAAGACCTTCTGGCTCCGCATACCGGAATCTGGCCTGAAGACCATGGTTCCTTCTTCATCCTCGCGGATCAAATACTTGACTCTCTGGATCCACCTGATCAATCACTGTTTTTAAGCTGCTGCACCGCGTCCTGGCTTTTGGACAAGTTTTCCGCTCCACCTGGATTTGGTCAGTGGGCTGCTGAAAGAATAGAGACTGTTAAAGTCCCCCTTCCCCTGCCTCTGCCCCTGAATGAAGCACGGCACTGGAACTGGCGAAGGTCCAGTATTATACTGTCCAGTTCAGGCCAGGGCAGACTGATCAATGTTTTATATGGAGTGGGAAACGCAAAGCCTGGCGTATATTTCCCCCAATGGCCGCAGCAGTTGATGGACATGGAATCCAGAAAAGCAGTAGTGACTGCCTGGAACATGGCTGAACTCCAGGAAAAATCGGCTGTATTCTGGCCCATGCTCGACTATGTAAGACCAGGAGGGCTGATCCATGGCTCATCCCTGGGTCTGCCCGCGTATCTGGCATTCAGATCCATGACTTCTCCCCAGCCTGTCTTCACCATGGGGGCCACTGGAAAAATCTGCAAAACCGGCAGGATACTGCCTGTGCATGGTCTTAAACTTAAATACCAGGCGGCCAGGATGGCCAGGCTGTCAGCTTTTATTTACCCAGATCAGGAAGGAATCAGAATAGAAGAAGCAGAGCCAACAGAGCCTGTGGCTGTCGACTCCATGGAAGAAGCCGAGGCTGTCTGGCTGCACAGTGTGCCGGGTATTGCCAATGAAACAGCCTTGCTTGTCCGCAGCCACAATCATGGAGAATTTGTCCGCAGGCTGTGCAGAGTCTCTGGAAGCCTGATTGACTGGCTGGAAAAGAAAAATCAGGCCGTTTCCCGTGCTCTTTGCAGCACAGCCCTGGCAAAAGACGACCTGATGACCCTGCTGAACCAGATGGACCAGCTAATTAAAATTACTCCCATGCCCAGAAACCTGCTGGGGCCTGTTTTAAAGGCCATGAATGATCAGACTCTGGACAAACTCATTAATAAGTGGCCTGATCTGGCTTACAGGATATGTAATCATCAGCTTCGCTGGGCCAGCAGTACAGGCGACAATACTTCTTCAGCCCTCTGGGAAGAAAAAGCCAAAGCATGCTCAGACAAAGCTGTCCAGGCCGGTTTGTCCCTGGATGACCTTTTTCTTGAAGACGTACTGCGTATGGTTGGCAGTTATCACAACCGGTTCATCTTTTATCCTGATCCTCCAGAAAATTTTGCTTCTAAATTGCAGGCTGTTGAAGAAATGCTGGTTATTCTTCGCAGGTGCCGGCCAGAGGCAAACCTGAAAATCCTGGGCAAGTACTGCGGCACAATGATTCAAAATCTGGCCTTTTGCGGGCCGGAATATTTAAGCAACATACTGGAATATTATCATAAAGCCAGAGAAGCATTCGGGCAGGCTAAGCAGGAAAAAGATGAAATTCTGCGCCTGGAAAATTATCTGACTTACGCTTTTCTTGATGCAAAGCAGTATGAGCAGGCTGAAAAACATCTTAAAGTTTACCTGGAACTGTCTGATTTTAATCAGCCGGTAAATTGGGACGAGGTTAAAGACCCTTTCAAGCATGCTTGTTTTATCAGATTCATGGCTGACACAGATTTCCCTAATGAACACTATGCAAGCTGGATATCCAGGACCTGGAAGAAAAAACCCGGTGTACACCCCTGGCAGCTGTGGATGAACAATGGCGGGCGTTTGTTTACTCCATCAGACCCTGAACTGGCTGGCTCCCTGTTTGATCGTTCCCTGAAGATCTGTCAGGACTTTGGAGGTCCTACAGTCAGGGCCATGGGACTGCTTTCCCTGTCCGGCCTTTATATGCTGGACAAAAAATATCAACGTATTGACCTCAAAAAGCATACCCTTGAGATATTGGCCAGCATTGGAAAATCAGACCTGAACCAGGAACATTTCGCTTGTGTGCTCCAGGCCGCAGACTGGAAATCAGCCCTGGAAATGGCAGACCTCAACCGCCGGGAACTGTTTCCCTTTACCTACCGTTAGCAGACCGTTGAAAAACTCCCAATTGCTGCGTCGCGTCAAAAAGTTCAAACTCTTACGTATGTCTAATACGCTGCGACCTTGAACTTTTTTTGCTCCTTGCACTTGGAATTTTTGAACGGCCTGCTTGATAAGGACTTTTTCACGCTTTTAGGGTGCTTCCAATTGGTGCATTTAGGGCTGCCTTTCTCAGAAAATGCAGCCTTTGCCACGCATGGTAAATTAAGAATCCTGCCCTATTTCGCCAGCACAACTATTCAACACCATAATACTTCATCAATAGAAGCAGTTAACCCCTAAAGGTGGATAACATGGACAAAGCAGTACCTATTGTAATTGGTCTTTTTTTGCTGGTTGCTCTTTTCAGTACCATCAGGAACAATAATCCCGGTCCTAATGAAGCCCGCAGCAGCCATTCCAGGTCTTACTCCCCCACACCATCTGAGCCCCCTTCCAGGCCTTTTTCTGAAAAGTCTGGACCGAGGGTCAGGGAACCGGAATGGAAAAGAGCTGTTTCTGAAGTTTCGAGCTTTGTTCAGAAACTTCCTGAGCAGAGGCTTCAAGAAGAACACCAGAAAATTGCCGTTACCGAAGATTCGTATAAGATGCACAAGAAAACGGCTCGATTTTCCATTGGCTTGTCAAGAGAAGTTGAGCTGGAGGCCATGGAACAGCAGAGACTCCATATTGTTCAGCTATGCGACCGGATCATCGCAACCTTTAATCAGCTTGACCGCGTTTATACAGCAGCAGAGCAGGTGATCAGGGATGTAAGCTGGGACAGCTCTGCAGAGAGGAAAAACCAGTTTGCCAGGCTTGACGCTTACAAAGAGCTCAGAAAAAAATATCTTGAGCCTGCCTTGCTCATAAAACAGCAATATGTTCAATAACTTGTCAGTGACTTACTGCTGTAAGACTAATCAGGAATAGCGGTGAAAACATGAAAAGCTGCAAAGTGTTTCTTCTGACCTTATTGTTCGTAGTGCTCATGTCCGGATGCAACACCATGCGCGCCTTAACTGTCCAGTCTCCTGTTTATCCAGAACAGGTATCGCCCGAACCTGATAAGAGACTTGAGCGTTCCCGGACCGGAGCAGTTCTCTGGCAACAGACTGGAAATAATGATTTAATTTCTACCGTATCAGGATCAGTTGTAGCGATAAAGACCATCACTCCTACAGACACCCTGATTGAGCATGAAAACATATCCTCAGGAATTATTCTGCCTGGGGGCCTGGTGGTCACCACTGCTCACGGCCTTGATATGGCTGGAAAAATTTTTATTAACCATGCTGCGAGTGAATATTCCGGAAAGATTGTTGACCTGGACATTGGATACGACCTGGCCTTAATCAAACTCAATAGAGATCAGGCTTTGGCATATTCAATTCCCGAAATACGGTTCAACCTGCGTCCAACACTTGGTATGCAGGTGTTTTGCGCTGGCTACCCGGTCATTGAAGGAGTTGAAGACACCCAGCCAGCCATAACCAGCGGTGTTGTCAGCGTATTGCAGAGAAGCCTGCGAAGATCAAACGGCCAGCTGCATACCGGCCTTATTCAGATTGATGCTGTGGCCACAGAAGGAAATTCCGGAGGTCCTGTTTTTGACCAGGAAGGCAGAATACTCGGTTTGACAGGATATACCATCACTACCAGGAATATCTGGTCTGGAGCAACCTTTGTCATTCCGGCTGAACAAATTGTTGACTTTATGAATCGTAACAAGATTCAGGTAAAATGATGAACAGATGGTTTTACACAATCTTATGCTTGGCTTTTGTTCTTGCGGCTGGATGTGCTCACACCGAGTACAAGCTTGTTCAAACTGATTCCAGGGGAAATGAGCTAAACTCTTATAAGGCTTTTTTTGACAGTGAAAAATCAATGCGCCAGGCTGTTGCCCGGGATTTTTCCAGGGGCAATTACGAACAGGCTGCGCTCTGGGGACAAGCTTATCTGGCACACTGGAGCGGTTCGGTCAAAACGGATCATGCGGCTGACATAGCTATGATATCATCCCTGGCTCATTTATTCATAGTTGATCACCCAAAAGATCTGGAAACGATTTATTTTAACAACGGCCACATAAAGGCTGCCCTGGATCTTCTGCATAACCAGGCACTCAGGCAAACCAGTCAAAGCCATTGTTCGGCTGAACTGATCCGTATTGTAGATAAGGGGGCTTATAATGAACTGGCTTTCTACGCCTTTACCCAGACCATATCCGAAGCTGTAAGTCTTGAAGGTCAAACCCCCATTATCAATCCTGATGCGAGAACGATCAGAAATCTTGAAGCTATTAATAGTGTATACCCCAAATGGTATGAAGATACCGAGGTTGACTCATGGCTTATGTGTCTGGCTGTTGCAGGCTCCTGATTCTTTTATTGCTGACTTTTATGAGCGCATGCTCGCAAAAGGTCACTGTCAGTGTCTTGGATCCCATGCATGAAAGGCAGAACCCAGCTTTTCTGAATGACACAATCGTTTCCAGAGACGCTGAACACTGTCATAACCTGATAATTCATAATTATCGCAGCGATACCAGGATTGGATTTAAAAACGCAATTGGCCACACCAATTATTTCAACCAGGAATGGAGCAGCCATAGAAACAATGTCTACGCCAATTATTTCGCGGCATGGAGCGCACTATACCTTACAGACCAATCCATCATACCGGCCATTGGCGGATTCAACTCTTATGATCGCTATATCACTAACTTTTACATGGCCCAGTGGTACGGCAAAAGAGTACTTGCCGGGGCTGGTTCGGGAAATGACAAGGCCTTTAAGGCCGGCCGGGAGCTGATCAGCTTGACAGAGAGCGGCCGAAGCAATCCGCAGGTTTTTTTTGAATTTCTGCAGGCCCGTCATGCCATGGACATCAAGGCCATCAACAGCCAGCATGTTAGATTTTTTGAAATAGCCCTTAAACAGATTCTGGACTTACAGCAACGCCATCCCAGATGGCTGCCTCAGGTTGTTCAGGACCACATCAGCATACTGGAACAAAGATTAAAATGAGCCAGAATCAAGCTATATTCAATAAGGCACTGATAATCTTAATATTCATGTTTCTGTTTCTGGGCTGCCAAAGCATGGACCGGACAGGGACAATTGAAATCTCACCGGAGGCATCCAGTTTCAGTTACAGTGTCATGTCTTCTGCAACCGGATCAATCGGATTAATCTGCAAGGATGTTTTATTATATTTTGATCAGAAGCAGATCTACCAGCCCGGACCATCGACCTACCTGCTGGTATCCAACCTTTCCAATGGAAATGTTGTCAAATCTTCAACTATGAATCTGAGAAGCCTGGGGTATATTATCTCCAGCATTCTAACAGCTCCAGCACCTTGCGCAGATAAATCATCTGATGTTTTATTAACCAGCTCAAAAGAGAAACCGTGTGCTTCAATGCCGGATATTTCCGTGAAATCGACCATTCTGATTGAAAACCTTGGGACCATATATTCCTGGAATATCCAGGACTCCCATCATGACTACAATTACTGGCGAGTGGATCTGTCAGCCCTGGAATCCATTAAGGGAGAAGCAGGACTCAAAAACTGGCAGGTTGGGCTTAAGAACTGCAGCTCGACCAGGCAAATGACCAGGGCGGAGTTCGCCGGTTTAGTAAGCCTTGAACTGCACAGACAGCTCAAGGTCCTTTTCAGCCGGAATGAACCTTTTATTGAAACGGACATTTTAATCAATCAGAAGCGGCCAGGCCAATAAACTTTTTGCCCGAACACTGAATCAGCCAATGTACAACTACCGGATATTTTTTTTTCTCTTGCCAATCTGGGTAATCTTCAGCAGCCAGACCTTGATGGCCCAGCCGGATAATTCACTTGATCCGGCCCCCATCAGCCTGGCCTGGAACAGACCTGTTGCTGACAATTGTCCATTCCTGAAATTGGGCGATCAACTTGTGGTAAAAATGGTATTGGCAAGCCCATTTGACGCTCAAGCCTGGCCCGAAGCTCGATTTGAAGTCATGCTTGGCTCCTTGATTATTCCCTTGACTCAGGAGGGGCCAGCAATTTTTGGAGGAAGATATTTTTTGAATCACAAAGGTTTATTTATTAAAGGAGATCCTGGGGAAATCATTATTGAAACACAGGGACAAAGAAAATCCCTGGGGCGAATGAGCGCATTTTATATAGATACGGTGGTTCCCACTCCTGGAAACGTCAACATATCCTATGTGGATGAGAAAAAAATTCAATTGACCTGGAAAGCTGACGGAATTCTGGGAAACGAGCACTTTATTATTCAACACAAGACACGGACTGGAATTATAGAAGATGTAGTCATGATTAAAGACTCTAATCTGCGCCGGCAGATCATTCAGGGCTCTGGAAAAGAGTATCGGATTTCAGCACACGACTCAGCCGGCAATACCGGACAATCCGATTGGGTAAGACCTTTGAAGCATGTAGGCTGTTTTCCGGTCTGGCTGAGCGGCAATCTGTCCAAGTACAGTCTGTGCGTGCTTGAATATCCACATGATGCGCATCTGCGCAATTACCAGGGGTGCAGCTTGACAGATAAGGTCCGGTACAGTGAGAATCCTTTTCAGATCGGGCTGACCTACAATTGCAAGAGATTTGATATGGAATTCCAGGAAATATGGGATTTGAAATATACAGGTGCATCAAAAGGATGGACCGGCATCATGACCAGGAACTTTCTAACAACAGTCCAGGCGTTCCCGTCCCGGGAGACCTACCAGGTCAGGGCCTGGTGGAACTGGTAGTGGTGAATAGATACAAAAAATGAAATTGAAAACCAAACCATCTGAACCGGTTCCATTCGGAACAAATCCAGGTCAGCCTTCTGATTCCAGGGAAATAATCAGAGAAAATCTGGAACGTTTCAGCCCGGCCCATGAAAAAATTGTCAACAAACTCTGCTCCTGCGGGTATGAAGCCTATATTACGGGCGGTGCTGTCCGCGACCTTTTGCTGGGCAGAGAGCCCCTTGATTATGACGTGGTCACCAATGCC
>PXDF01000126.1 GCA_003566455.1 Desulfonatronovibrio sp. | reverse complement strand
TCCAAATTTTCCAGCCTAGTGATTGACCACTAGATATTGTCCCTGCTGTTGATAAACAATACCATTTGAATGCTGCAATAGCCTGACATGTTTGACTTCTGCTGGCTCATGCACGTAGTCTTGAAAATCAGGGTCATGGGATTATGACAAGGTGTACGTTTCAGCACTTAAACTTATATTCACAACCCCAATTTGTTCCTGTTAGTCCTGCCTGCCCTGTCATCCATGTTTCGTTCAAGCCCAGTATCGACTCTACACAAGTAGCAATCACGCCAAAAAAATTCTGGTGTGGTCATAAGCGCATACTCATCGGCTATCATTATTACTGTAATTTGTTGTTGATCAATGGATCATTACTGGTTACGGCTAGATATAAATCATCTCCTGACTGCGGCTTGGTAACGGATTCGAATCAAAACTGGTTGAAAGTACTCTTATATGTGCGGAATATGTCTTGAATTACATCTCATGGATCTGCTGGAGAGTGAATGCCGGACCAAGGCCCCGGTCCCCCAGGAAGACCTGGAAGAAGTTCTCCTGGAGCCCTACGCTCAGGAGAGCAATTTTTTGATGCACTGCCTGAAATATGCCAGGGCCTTTGACATGGAAGACGACGTCCTTTCTGTTGTTCATTGCCGCGCCCTGGAAGAAATCGCTCTCAGGCCGGAAACAGCTATGCAGGACAGCCTGGCCACGATAGTCCTGATCAAGCATTACCACGCCTTTAAGCGCTTTATCGCCTCAAGGACCATATCAGATAAAGTTCTAAAGTGGCTCCCGGCCCCTTCATGGCATAACCTGCATTCACCTGGATTTATTTTCGCAAAAGACAGGTGGGACCTTTTTCTTGGAGATAAAGACCTGCTCGTCCAGTGCACCGGACTTTTGGAGAGATATCATTCCTGGTGGCTTTTGGGAAAGGGGCAGCAAAAGAATGACCTGTCCCGGAAATTGCGGAAAACCGGAATAATGGACCCCATTGAAGATATAACCAGGGACGAGTGGCAGGAGTTTTACGATATTTTCCCTGCCATCTACTTTGCCCTGGCTTATGTGAGCAGATATGGGGCGGATATGCACTGGATTGAAAAGATCGCTCTGACTGAACCAAATGGTATCCCGGATTTCCCGGGCTATGACCTGTGGCTTAAGAGAAAAGCATTCATCTTTTCAATAAAGTATAATGGGATTTCCTTCTTGTTGGATAACATTAACCCTTATTTCCGGCCCCTTCCGGCATACTATTGTTTCTTAAGGCTAAAAGAAGCCCAGATAAATAAGCAAGAGATTATCCAGGCTTTAAAGTTTCAGATAAATCAATCGGAGACGCCAGGGGAATATGCCGACCATGCCAGGGAATATATAAAAAAGATGGATAACATGATTTTTATTGATGGGTATCAATGAGTACTGGATGCACCTTTACTCTATCTTTCGGGCTGGATACGCTTCTGATAATCAGCGTTGTTTAATTCTTCCTTCCTTGGATAACTGACGGGCCTTACCCGGCAAGCTGACCACGAAATATCCAAAAATATCATCTTTTCTTATCATATATGACCAGTAACGTCATAGTAGTGGCGGAAACTCCTTCTTACAACAGGTTGACTATCTTAAAGCCGTTGACCTGTAACGCTTCATTTATGTTGGAGGAACCGTTAATCAGAAGCATCCACAACCAAGATTTGTAAACATCGACATTTTTTTTATCAATTGAAAACAACTGAAGGGGGAATCCCATGTTTGATGTCAAGGTTACTGTTAATGGCAAGTCTGTTCACCTGGGTTATGATGCTGTGGTAGATATTATGTTCAGCATCCCGGACAAAAAAAGATTTAACAATATTATCAGAGAATTTGCCAAGTCCCCCATCCCTCAGGTTCGGATGGAGGTGGCCTCGCGCAGTGCGATCAACAAGGAAATCGTAGATATTCTGCTTGAAGATATCCAGATTGATGTGCTTAGAAATCTGGTTTCAAACCACAGAGCACGCAGAATGATACCTGAAAGTACTCTGCTTCGACTGGTCAGGACCCATGATTTTGAGATTCTGGAAACTATTGCTGAAAATATTGACCAGTTTTCCATGTGTGACCCAGGAATAATAGCGGAAAATATATGCAGGTCAGAGAATCCAAAGGTCAGAGATTTGCTGGCAGAGAATGAGTTTGTGGGCAAAAAGGTCTTGGAAATCCTATGTCATGATGATGACAAGGAAATCGCGGTCAAAGCCCGGATAACCCTGGAAAGACTTGAAGAGGAAGTGGAGCTTGATCCTGAAGATGAAGAGATTTAAAGTAATTTTGCTCAAGTTGTAATTGAAGTATAAAGAGTTTGGCTTCTTAAACCTTTGTGCGCCTGATGTTCTATTGCAGACTGAATATTGAATTAAAAAGCAAATTATTCTCACTGTACTGTGATATATAGGTTCCTCGTACAAAAAATATATTAACCTGGAGGGAATGACAAATGCATCCATTGTCTTATCAACCTACTAAAGTTTCCTGTTGGGTAACGTCCATGATCAATGGTTTACTGTTCCTGTCTTCAGGTAAGGATCTGGAGGACCCCCCTCTGGTCCCCCCTAAGGCTTACGAAGCTTTACATAAGATATTGTCTGATGAAGGTGTTTACTACTATACTCAGGCGCAGTTAAAAGAGTTGGATAAAGTGCTTGATATAATATGTCAGATTACGAAATACCGGGTCATATATCATTCGAAGGAGAGGGTCGAACCGGCAATCCACAGCCTTCATTTTCGAAATCAGGTCGCCGTGTGTGATATCGAAGCAGGCGAGCATTCTATACTACTGAATGGTGGCGAAGGAAATTGGATTTATGCCTTCGATCCATATTGGGCCAACGTAAACCAGCCCGAATTCAAAAAAAATTGCTACGAGATACAACCACATGTGGAGCTTGGCCTAGTAGGAGTTGTAAACCTCAAGGTCGATCTAGGCTACTTTCTCAGTAAACGTTCTTTAAATGGCTTTCAACTCGGTGCTGTTAGTAAGAGATTTTTGACAGTTATTGAGAAATCATAGGTCCTTGAAGCTTCGTATCTGGAGACCGCACAACTGGTTGGGGTCGATAGAAGTGGGCCAAAAATATGTGAGCCAACTTGCCATATCCGCTGAGCTTTGTTGTGCGATGAATCGCATCCGTACCAATGGGTACAATAGGGGGGGTATAAATGCGCATAAACTCTGAGTCGAAAAGTGTATTTTGTCTGGAAGGACTTTGGGAACCTGATCTACGATGTAAATCAAGCGTCGAGCCAGCACTCGATTTATTGACTAGGCATTATAGCAAGTTAAAATTCATACGGAAAGAATGCGCCACCGTAGAAGAATTTGATTTTTTTTTGGACAAATGGCGGGAGAAGATGTACTCTAACTATCCTATTCTATATCTCGCCTTTCACGGTGAACCAGGAAAAATCCATTTGTCCAAAAGAAAAAAGCGATCTCTAGAAGATATTGCCAGCATTATCAGCGGTTCATGCGCAAACAGGGTGATTATTTTTTCAAGCTGCAGTGTTCTAAGGGCCAACCAAAAGTTTATCTCCGAATTTCTTAAAAAGACTGGGGCTTTAGCAGTCATTGGGTATAAGTCAAATGTAGACTGGATTAGATCTGTAGCGCTTGACCTTCTTCTTATAGAAACATTACAGAATTATGAGTTCTCCGGACGGGGGCTTAAGGGAATCGGACCCTGTGTAAAGAATTTGGCCAAGCAATTTTCTGACCTTGACTTGCATATGCTTACATAAGGCTCTCAACAAGGCAACACAACGGACACTCTGATTCTTTTTGCTGAGTTTTGGTGCTTGGCGATTTGATCATGAATCTAGGATAGGCAACTTTTGTTCCTAAATTGATCAGATGACAGTTTAGGGACAAAAAACACTCCCAAGATCCTGATTTACGGATATAAATTTAGGTTAGCAACAGGAATCAAACCCCTAAGACAACTATGCCGATAACCGCTCTCCATCCGCTATGACTCACAGACTTTCAAAGTCCAAAATCCTTTCCGGAATCCAATGTCCAAAAAGACTCTGGCTGGAGGTTCATAAGTCTGATCTGTTGGAATATGATCAAAACACCCTGGCCAGGATGCAAACAGGCCATAAAGTTGGTGAGATCGCCTGCCAGTATCTGGCCCCGGGCGGAGTGTATGTTGGTTTGGAAGAGGGCTTTGGACACGCCCTGAAGCTTACCAGGGAGCATCTTGATTCATCTGACCTGCCCATTTATGAAGCCACGTTTGTTAATGACCAGGTCCTTGTGCGCACAGACATTGTCCTTCCAGGAAAGTCAGGGCTCAAGGTGATCGAGGTCAAATCATCCACCAGTGTCAAGGATTACCATATCTGGGACTGTGCTGTTCAGTCATGGGTCCTGCAGGGTGCAGGCCGCCCAGTGCGGCAGGCAGAGGTGGCGGTGATAGATTCTTCTTTTGTTTATCCAGGAAAAGGAGATTACCAGGGTCTTCTAAGGACCGAGGATGTGACAAAGGCAGCCTTTGAAATGCGAACTCAGGTTGCAGGCTGGGTCGGGCAATTCCTGAAAACCCTCCAGGAGCCGATCCCGGCCATTGAGATGGGTGAACATTGCCGGTCTCCTTTTGAATGCCCGTTCATGGATTTCTGCTCTCCCGATCACAGACCTGAATATCCCCTGGAATGCCTGCCGCGAGTCAAAAGTCAGTTACGCCAGGACCTCATTCAGGAAGGGTTCGAGGACATCCGTGATATTCCAGAGGGCAGGCTGACCAACCCCAATCATGAACGGGTTCGGAGGATCACCCTGTCTGGTGAGGCTGAATTTATGCCGGAAAAGGCCGTCCATATTAAAGCTTTTCCTTACCCCAGATGTTTTCTTGATTTTGAGACCGCTCAATTAGCCGTTCCTGTCTGGGAGGGAACAAGACCATACCAGCAACTGCCCTTTCAATGGTCATGTCACATACAGGACAGACCCGGCCAGATCCGGCACGAGGAGTTCCTTGACCTTACCGGAGATCCTCCCATGCGAGGCTTTGCCCAGTCTTTACTGTTGGTTTGCCAGGAGACCGGGCCGATATTTGTGTACGGCAGTTTTGAAAAGACCGTCATCCATGGACTGATTCAGCACTTACCCGACCTTGCCGGTTCTCTTCAGGCCTTGTCGGACCGGGTAGTGGACCTGCTCCCGGTTATGAGACAATGCTACTATCATCCGGAAATGCGCGGAAGCTGGTCTTTAAAGGCTGTCCTGCCATGCATTGCTCCTGACCTGGATTACTCCGCCCTGCCAGGAATCCATGACGGGGGCCAGGCCCAGGAGGCCTATGCTGAAGCTGTTGCTCCCGGCACAACACCAAAGCGCAAAGAGGAACTGAGAAGAGGGCTTACAGCTTACTGTGAAATGGATACTCTGGCCTTGGTGAGGATTGTTGAGAATCTAACCTTTTGAACTCGAATCCCTTCTTGAAACAGGCCTCGTCCACGATCATCAGTGCCCCCTGGCCTTCATTAGTGATATTGACGCAGGCCTGGACAGCTTTACGCAAACCATGGCCGCTGTTGTCCTCTGGATGCACTATTTCATAAGCGGGGCAGTTGATCTTATGAGCTATGGCCCTGGCAAATGTGGTTTTTCCTGTGCCTGGGGAGCCGTACAGGAGGATATGAACCGGGGTATTTCGCTTCTCTTTAGCAGACCAAGAAGATGATGGATTGTTTCAGCAGGCAGAAGATGATGTTTGAGGTTAATAAAATCCTCGGCAGCCTTGACGAAATAGTTTGAGTTCAACCTGTGTGCTTTACCCTGGGCCAGAGTCCGGCTGATGTCTTCATCCAGATCCAGAAGATTAAAGTTGCGGCGCAGCAGACCCAGCTCAAACAATTGACCAGACATCGCTTCCTGGAGCTGGGAGTAGTTCAGCCCAAGGGCTCCGGCCAGGTATTTGCGGCCCGCGTAAGCCTGGCTGTCGAGATGCTCTGAAAAATAATCATCAAAAGGCTTATGCACCCCCGTCAGGAAGATAAACAGAATAAGCTCTGATTCATGTTCTGACAGCCTGAAAGTCTCCTGGATGGAGGCCAGATTTTCCAGGATGGGACAATTAGGCTCCTGAACTGAAGACAGGTACTCATCAAGGATGATTTTGACACCCTTCAGGATATGGCCATGATGTCTCGGCTGGGTTGCCTCCAGAGCGCTGACCAGAAAGTCAACCTCCTTCCAGGCCTCAACCGTGTGAAAAGTAGGGGCTCTGACCTCTCCAAGAATGCGGTCTTTTTCTTTTGTGCCCAGTCTCGACATGAGCAGGTTTTTCAGATCCTGGCTCCCGGCCACTATCCAATTGACGAATTCAAGGGCCGGTTCATCCATTCTCTTCATCATTTCGAGTGTTCTTCTCATGTACACAACCGACTTCTGCCTGATGAAAAAATCGTCCGCGTCCATTTTGAAACCACTTTCAGGTGCTCTCTCAAAGATCTGAGGTCTGCTTTCTCCCCCGGCCCTGGCATGACTCCTCCTTTTGTTGAGGCTGTTTATTGGGGCTGGAATTGCCAGCCGATATCTGTTAGCGGATATTAACAGGCTATAGTGACATTTCTGGTCATATGTCTGAAACAATACCGGGGTGAGTTGTGAGGGGAAGAAATATTGTCCAGCTTCTAAAGGTCGTGGATTTGCTCAGCCAGCCGGGAGGCAGCACCATAAACCGCATGTCGGAAGCCCTGGATATCGACCGCAGGAGCGTTTACCGGCTCCTGGACATCATCCAGGCTCTGGGTTTTCCGGTTTATGACGATATCCAGGAAATGGGCAGGGAAAAACTATGGAAAATGGATGCAGATTATGTATTGAAACTTCCCAACATCACTCTGCCTGATGTCCGGCTCAACCTTTCCGAAATCCTGGCCTTGCACCTTTTAAGGACCGAAGCCTCAATCTATGCGGGCACAGAAATTGAGGCCAGGATTGAGGCGGCCTTTTCCAAGCTGGCCCTTTTTACGCCAAAAGACTTTCAGGACCGGATTGGAAAGCTCAAGACCCTTTTTGTCTCCTCAGGAAAGTTGACCAAGGATTACACTGGCAAGGAGGAGATAATCGATACCCTGGCCAGGGCCATGCTTAATCAGAAGACCTGCGTGATCAGCTATTTTTCATTTGCGGATGAGACCCTCAAGAAATTT
Organism: Desulfonatronovibrio sp.; assembly: GCA_003566455.1. Taxonomy (GTDB): domain Bacteria; phylum Desulfobacterota; class Desulfovibrionia; order Desulfovibrionales; family Desulfonatronovibrionaceae; genus Desulfonatronovibrio. The sequence goes on along the minus strand of PXDF01000126.1, from coordinate 3,571 downwards.
CGTGTTGATCCCCTGCATTTCTTCGAGAGCAGCGGCGGGCTTTATCTGTTTGTGAGGGCCACCAGGTTCGGTGATATCCGCATTCTGGCAGTGGAGCGCATTGAATCTCTGGAAGAGCTGGGAGACTCGTTTGATTATCCGGGCGACTTTGATCCCAATGCCAAACTGTCCATGGCCTTTGACATGGTTTATGATGACCCCATGGAGCTTGAGGTGATCTTTTCCCCGGGTCAGGCCAAGTATATCAGGGAAAGGAGGTTCTCCCCCAGTCAGGAGATAATTGATAATCCAGACGGCAGCGTGACCTTGAAGATGAGCACTTCAGGCTGGTTTGACGTCAAGAAATGGCTGCTTGGTTTCGGCGCTGAGGCTGTTGTAGTCAGGCCAGTGGAATTGAGGGATGAGATGATTGAGGAGATGAAAGATGGTCTTGAATTATACAGAAACATCATAGCATAAGAAATGATATTCAATTTATTTCAGGCATTAAAACAACATGATTAAAAAAAATTATTTAAGTAAAAGCATTGATATCATAAACAATCTTGGCTCTGAACATATCCAAATTATAGATTCAGGAGATTGGCTGCTGTTCATTTCATGCAGATTGCCTGAGGCACTAAAACCTTCAATTAATTATTTGCAAAAAACCGATTTCAATTCAGTTGTCATCAAAGATATACGTGAACCAGGCACCTATAAAGTATTCAATTTGCTTAATATGGAGCTCAATGTTGCTTGCAGCCATGTTGTACAAGAATTTCCTTTTGGAACGATACAGTCCAACACTCAAGCCATAAAAGATATCTTTGGCGGATTGCTTCCTGGACACGGATTTACATGTGAATGTGATACTTACCTTCGCCAGACTGAAACACAAATAGTCTCAGCCATCTCAGAAGTTCTAAAAGCTCAGAATAGGAGCAAGGCAGAATCTTTGTACAGGATTAAAGGCTTCTTAAAAGCATTAGACTGTTCATCGATTGAATTCCAAAAAATGTATAATCTTCAAATTGTAATGATATGCAATATTCGTTTATGTCATTCAGCCAATGCAATCAATTATATATTTTTTTTATGAAATATTAAGAGGTTAAAAATGCTTGAGGAAAAATAGTTTTAAGAATACTCAGAAAAAAAACTTTATAATTACTTGTTAGGCTTGAAAAATGATTTGGGAATCTTGCTATTGGAAGGAGCCGCTCCTGAAGACAGCTCTGTGGCTCCGTCGATTTCGAATGCACGCTGGAACTCGTGAATCCACTCTAGTAAAGATTGAGAAGGAGGTAATGATAGGATTCTATGCTATTCGTAAGTTGATCGAATCCCATAAACTAAGCAATAGTGTGGCATCTTCCTCACACACGATTTCTTCCTTTCCAAACCTTAAGCCAGTACGCCACCTAAACTGGCACAAGATTGGAGTGCTATATGATTTAACTCGGGAAACAAAAGAATCTCGCAATTTGCGTTTCCTTTGCAATAGATTTATTCACAGCTTTGTGTTTTTGATCGATGCTAAATCTAATGGGCGCTTGGCGGGCATATATGTCGCATCGGACAATGACAGAAACCAGCGGGTTTTCTATGTGTCGATCGATACTATTATTGGGGTCTTTCGATTAGTGGGTCGTGATTATCCTGCGCACAGCAGCTATGAATACAACCGAGAGACGAGAGAGGAAGTTATTAAATCATGGTAGGCCTAACAAAAGCGTCAACTCGGACCGGCTTTTCCGCTGACGCTACAAAGCCGGCCGGTTACGCTAAGCGTTCGAACTTCACGAATTTATGTGCGATGCCCTTATTTCACTTGCAGTCTGGAATATTGGAATGAATAACGGACTTTTCGAAAGCCTCATTTATGAGGAAGAGAGTACGACGCTAGATTTTAAGAAGCAGCAATACCGCTTTTCGAGAGAAAGTGAAGGTGTGAAGTCGGAGCTCTTAAAAGACATTCTAGGGTTCGCGAACGCTTGGCGTCGGTCTGACGCCTTTATCTTAATCGGCGTAAAGGAAGTTCGTGGTGGTCGAGGTGAGGTCGTTGGTCTGAACCAATCAGAGCATCTGGATGATCATGCCCTGCAACAATTTGTGAACAACCTGACAAATCGACCAGTCCGCTTCCACTATGAAGCCTTCGAGTTTGAGGGCAAGCAAGTAGGAATTATAAAAATAGAGCAGCAAGCTCGTCCGATTTATTTAAAAAGAAGTTATGGGCGCCTATCCAAAGAAACGGTTTATGTACGGCGAGGAAGTTCGACAGATCCGACGAAACCCGCGTCGTTAGATGAGATAGCCCAAATGGGAGCCACATCACATGAACCATCTTGCGATTTGGTTGTTGAATTTGCTGATCCCGAACGGGAACTATCCCTTGGAAGTCGCATGTCTTGGGCGGCTGAATATTGTACAATGCCCAAAGAAAATGCAATTCCAGATTTGCGCCCATCAGAGCCTATCGATCCGTTTGATCTAAGTCGATCTCTTTTTTCAAGTATTCATCGCCTGGAGCTTAATTCGAACTATTATAGAGAGTTAGCGAATTTTGAGTTTGTGCGCCGATTTTTAAGACCAATTCGTTTTGTTATAAAAAATAACGGTGAAGTAGCTGCTCGCAATGTTCAGGTCGATTTTAGGGTGCCCGGAACTATTGGACTTGTCATAGTGGACTCCTCAGATATACCGTCGCGTCCAAACCAAGAAAAAAGTCCTTTTTGGATGTCGAATCCTAAGGTATTTCCCAACATCAGTGGTCAACCTCCAGGCTCAGTTACAATTACTCATAATGAGGAATACAGTATCGAACTTAAATGCGGTGATTTGCAGCCAGGCCGCAAGGTCTGGTCTGAAGTGGTTTATGTCGGTTCTAGAGAGAGTCAGACCATCACGTTGAAAGGTACCGTTTTCGCTGACAACCTCCCGAAGCCCAAAGAGGTTGGGCTATATATTGATACGAAGATTGATGAAACGGAACTCAGCGTAACTGAACTGCTGTCTCTGCAAACGTAAGACTAGATATGAAACTATTACATCGTTTCTTCATGGTTTAGGGGAGCGAACGCTCTGGAGCAGCGTCCTGATTCAGCGCCTACTCACACAGTGAACATAAAACTGAAAATCTTGAACATGACGAGAGAGGAGGATAGTCAGATGAAGGAAAAAAATACTACAGATGCTCCAAGTTGGGGTCTTAACCCCAATAATGCATTCTTGGCAGCACTTCATGTGCTGGTTCTGCTTGTATCATTGGTGGTACATCCACCTGCAGAAAAAATCGGCGCTGCCAGGGCGCTGCCCTAAGCCATGACGAACATTTGCATAACCAATAAAACAATAAAGGATAGAGTCGACCAGAAAGCAGCTGATTTTGGGCGTTGTGCAAGAGATGATGGAACCAAAGAAATACAACGTGTTCAGCGTTATGGGGCATCACGCTGGCGAGGACTCCGGCTATACACATGGCATAGTCCCATCAAATAATTCTGGAGCCTACCGGAAATATTCCAGTAAACAAACACACCTATGCCTCTGAAAAAAATCCAGCAAGAGAAACCTTGGCGATACTGGG
>PXDF01000058.1 GCA_003566455.1 Desulfonatronovibrio sp. | reverse complement strand
GAAGCAATCTATTATACCTTGCAGGAATATCAGAATTTCACCAAGGACTGGGCGTATATCTTCATGGGCATTACCGTGATCTCCATGCTCGGCTGGTGGATGTTTCTGACCGGTCAGGAAGATGACTAAACCGGAAAGCGGGTCCATGCCGGACCCGCGGCAAGTAATAATAACGGGAGAAGAAAATATGAAGCTAATGAAGTTCATCAGCCTGGGCCTGATCCTGGTACTTTTGTGCGCGTCATCGGCCTATGCTGACACCCGGCCTGAGGCCATAGTGGGCGTTGAGGGTGATCTGGCCCATGTGATCACGAGCGCCCTGGTCTGGATCATAAATATCGCCATTTTCGGAGTGGGGGCGGTGATTTATCTTTTGCCCACCCTGATCGCCCTGCTCAGGAGCCACAACAAGCTGGCCCTGATCGCGGCCCTGAATGTGTTTCTGGGCTGGCTGGTCATCGGCTGGATCGGGGCCATCATCTGGTCCTTCACCAGCGACCTGCACCCCCAGAAGTTTCTGGACCGGTTCGGAAGCACGGCCTGATAAGTCGGCAAACCCACAAAAAAACAAAAAGGCCGGGGTTTTTACCCCGGCCTTTGTTTATCACAGCTCTGAATACCTAGATGTTCAGATCCTTTTTCCTCACCCACTGACGATTCTGATTCTGAAGATAATGATTGTCTTCAGCCAGGCGATACATGCGAATACGGTTCTGCCTGGCTACTTCCTCAACTGAGGTTCCGGTCTCTTTGGCAATAATCTGAAAAAGAGCCACCCTGTCTTTGTTTTCATCGGTAACCATATTTTGGACATTTGCAGGAGCGCTGGAATCAACAAGGGCAACCAGTCCAGTCCAGGCCTCACCTACCAGGCCTTTATTCTTGGCTTCCTGAAGAGCCGGATAGCGATCACGCATACTCGCTGTAATCTCGTCCTTACCCTGGGCATAGGCGGCAAGACTCATAATGCATATCAGGGAAAAAGCGACCAGCATTGAAATAATTATGTTGTTTTTTTTCATTTTTTACCTCTTGAAAGTTTGCCGTTATTTCAGCATCTTAAGTTCTTCTTCAGTAAATATGTCACTGATGTCGCCTTGAAAACTCAGGGCATCATCCAGGGCTCTCTGGACCTTCAGGTTGATATCCACTGTAACATGAATAGGGGCGATCTCCACCCGGTGGGTGGTATCTGCTGTAACGTGATGCCTGGTGCAGGCGCTCAGCAGCAGAAGTATCCCCAGAATACCCGGGACAATAAATTTTTGCATAATATTCTCCTGTTTTTCAATGTTTGTTTTTGGGCCGCTGAAACAATTCACCTTAATTGAACGGTTTTTCCTGAATTGTTAAAGATTGCTCCGCTTCAATCGAAATGACAGATAAAAATCGCTCAATTCAGGAGTTCAGATAATATATTCTTTTAATTACAATATATATTATCAATTATGTCGGGTTTCGCAAGCCCTAAATTTGTCCAGGCTGCCTATTGATACCTGTTCGACAGGCTTTTCAGCCAGAACCAGCCGTTTGATTAAATCTAATGATCAGGATGGGTTGCGATTTATAAGAGTCATGGCCTGAGAAATTGACTGACACAGATCAGAAACCAAAAAGATCCTCCAGGGCTCTTTCAATGGACTCATCTCTGGTCAGCTGAAAACGAAGAACCCTGTTCACAATCTCGCCAAGATCATTGACATTGATGACCAGGCTGCCCACTTCCTGCGGAGGATCGCCTTCCACGCCACGACCCCTGAGCTCTATCCTGGCAGCGGTGTCTTCAAGTCCGGGTTCAAGCTGCACCGCCAAGAAATTATACTCAAAATCACGAAGAGCCTGTTCAAGTCGCTCGGACACCAGAGAAAGATAGGGGTGGTCTCTCATTGCCTCACGAACATACAAAAGAAGAACATCAAGCCACTCTTCATCCCTTATTCCCAATCTGCCCGCTCCGGGTACAGAGTAAAGATACCCCTGTCCGATTGTTACCCGGTCGTGCTTGTATAGTATGGGAACACGTCCATAAACAAGACCGCTGCCCACAATTTTTTCCTCGCTTATTCTGGAAACAAGGCTCACAAGATCAATATCCTCGAAAAAAATTTCAAAATCAGCGCTAAAGTCTTGCAGATCAAACCGGGAAGCGTGGGCTGCGATGAATCCTCCCTCAGGCAGGTTCCACCTGGTTTTTTCCAGAAACAAACTTTCAGCAGACTCCAGCCTGAAACTGAAGAAACCATCCACCAGCTCAACCTGACCGATCCTGAACCTTCCAACATCTATGCGCTGATTTCCAGGCGTGGTCAAGGGGGTGAAACTGTCAATCTCCACTGACCCCATGATTCCGGACGACTCCATATCCATGTCCGGATAAACAATATTTACGTCCCTGATATCTATTCGCAGCATTGGTTTGAACAGAGCCTCGCGCAGATCAAGGTCAAACTCTGTTCTGGCTGATCCTCTAATGTCCATCCCTCTTAATCCCGGAGCCAGTCTGTCAATAATTTCTTTTTGAGGAAAGTCAAACCACTCTGTATGAGCATTGATTCTGCCGGCAATGCCTTTTTTCGGATCAACCATTATATCCCCGGAAAACTCCAGCTCTGCTCCAGGCAAAAAAGACCACTTCCCCCGGGACTCAAGCCTGTAATTATCAATCAAGGCCATACCTGTCATTCCTGGCAGGACTATGCCTGAGTAGGAGATATTTCCTGTGGAGAAACTGCCTGGCTTAACCTGCACATCTCCAAGAACAAAAGGAATATCAAGTTCAATTTCAGCCACCTCTGCACCAAACTCTTGCAGCCTGAGCAGGGCGATTTCCGGCCTGACCCTGATTTCTGCCCGCTCATTTCCATCATTATCCAAGCGCAGGTTTCCGTCCAGTTTCATACCATTTACCTGTATATGCACACCAGGCAGATCAGCTTCTGACACCTCGCCCAATTCAGCTTTCCAGGAAAGACTTACAGGACCGTCCTTCTGGACCTCAAGCAGGACAAATGGAAATCCGGGCTGCGCTTTAAAGGCAAGGTCCTTAACAAAGAATTGTTCTGCATTCTGTTCAAGAGACAGTTCATTGATGTTCAAACGACTTTTTTCAAGTAATTTTAAAACAGTCCCATCAGGATCAGCACTGAAAGAAAAAGGAGTCTCAAGGCTCAGGTGGCTGATCTTGAGTCCATGGCCGGGAATATCGACTGACAAAGGATCAGCCTTTGCCTTTGCTCCGGTCATCCGCAGAAACCATCTTTGCCCGTGCATGGATGGTTCTCTTGAAAAGCCCGCTTCTAATTTACCATCAGCCAGTGCTGTTATGGATCTGTCGATCTTAAGTTCAACCGGACTAAGCAGATCAAGCTGATCTGAATCAATCTCAACCAGTGCGTTCCATTCAAAGTTGCCCACGTAATCCGCGGCATCCGCCAGCAGTTCATTAATGCAGCTCTGTTGGCCGGCCGCCTCAAAGGACACTTTAAGAGGATGGGTCAGCCTGGTGGAAAATTCCAGGATGGACCCGCTTTCTTTGATCACAAGGTCCAAATTATCCAGCTGGTTCTCATTAAGGCTTAATCCGGAAAGGCTCAGGTTTGTTTCAAGTCTGTCAAAGTATAGTTCTTGGTCAAACAGGGCGCTGACGGAAAACATTCCTTTTTCAATCCCAGCTGACAATCCAGGGCCCTTCAGACTAAGACCATCAGCAAGGGCCTTAAGGTCAATCTCTCCTTGTCCCCTGCCCTGGGAATCCATTGTCCATTCAAGACTCAGCCTGGCGTCAAAAGAATTTGTATTTTTGACACCTGCTTTCTCCCAATCCTGGAAGTCTTTAGCCGGACCGAGAAACTCAGACCAGAATGCCTGAGCCTGAACCCTTGCTTCCAGTGTTTCAATATTAATCATTCCTTGCACGGAAACGGGCTGTCCAAGAAAAAAAGGCCAGGCTGAAAAAATGAGTTCATGCTCGCCTGCAATGCTGATCCTTGAAGAAAATGGAACAAAAAATTCCTTTCCCTGATAGTTAATGACCAGGGAGGATGAACTTAAATCAATGGTTTCAAAAGGGAACACAACAGGAGCAGCCTGAGATTTGTTGCCGGAAGGCGGGAGACCCAGATCCGGCTTGCTGTCTTTAAAGGCAATAAAATATTTGAGTCCGCTGATAAATACATGATCCACCTTGCCCTGCAAAAGCCCGGAAAAACTGAAGCCAACTATTATGGAATCGATATGAAGTCTGGGCTGTTGAACGGATAACTGACTTAAATGCACACTCTTATGGGTTATTGCCCGCACCCTTATATCAGGTTCAATCAGACCGGCCGACTGCATCTGATAGATGATCGTGCGTTCAAGAACAGCAGGCCCGGCCAGGTAAAATGCTGCCAGTCCCGCCAGTGCCACAAACACAAGCGCGGCTAAAATTTTTACAAAACGGGTTAACATGGATCTAATCATTGCTTATCTCAAAATCTTTCTCACTCACAAGAATTCAATTTTTGGGGGCTGTCAGGGCTGACAATCATACATCAGCGAGAAAAATCAAGCCTTTTGCGGTGATTATGACTGCCTGATTTTTTGAAAATTATTCATTGACTTGAATGTTCTTTGTTGTATAAGTCCTCTCATTGCCCGTCAAAAACTATTTGTGTTGATCAATAAATGAAAAAAATATTTGTATTATCTCTTATCGTATTCTTTGCCCAGGTTGACGTATGTTTTGCCTGGGGACCCATGACCCATACCCATTTTGCCCATGAAATTCTACGGGCGGCCAGCCTTTTATCAGCTTCTGTCTATTCTCTTCTCACGGCTTATTCCACTAATTTTATCTACGGATCCATTGTCGCGGATAATTATCTGGGAAAACCAGGCCATAAAAACCCTCACGACTGGGAAACCGGATTCCTGCTTCTGGGCATGGCCCGGAAACGCACTGATGCAGCCTTTGCCTATGGTTTTCTCAGTCATCTGGCAGCCGACACTGTAGCCCATGGACAGATGGACCTGGGAGCAAAGACCAAACTGGGTCACGCCTTGATTGAAATGGAATCAGACAGTCTTATGTCTAAAAATTGCTGGAAAACAATTGCCGGGCTGAATAAGGAAAGGCTCAAATCCAATGATCAGCTGACCACTTCACTTATTGACCCTGACAACTGCCGGTCCAAAAATTTTCAGAGAATTTTCAGAATAAGCATTAAAATGTCAGTTTTTAACCACAAGAGATGGACCAATTTATATAAGGAAGACTTTTCAGGATATCACCGCATGTCTGTTGTCAGAGCCATAGACGTCATCAACAACAAGGAAGGCAGCAGATATATCAGGCATGATCCCAACATAAAAAAGGGCCGCAGGCTGTCGGCCAGGCTCATGAAAATTCTTGTCTGAACAGTTCAGAGGGAAAAGCCCGGCAGATCAGATGCTCAGCTGAACATAAAAACCATCAGCCAGCACCCCATAACTTAACAGCTGTACTTATCAGCCTTTTAACCAGAATACAGCTTCTTCATGACCCAGGCCATGTTCTGGCCAAGGGTCTGCATTGTTCTGATCCCTTCCACATCTTTTTCCACATCACCTGGATTGAGACCCTGCCCCATGTTCCAGTAGCTTGATCCTGGAACAACCATCTGATTGATGAAATAAAAATGATTTATTGAGTTAAAAACATGAATAGCACCGGCACGGCGAACCGCTACCACGGCTGCTCCCACCTTGCGGGCGAACATGTCTTTATTGGCTTTGGCCACCAGTCCGGCCCGGTCTATCAGAGATTTGACGTTGGTGCTGACATTGGCGAAATATGTCGGAGAGCCCATGATTATACCGTCAGCCTCAAGCATTTTGCTTATGCACTCATTCAACATGTCCTTATCCACGGAACATTTCTTGTCCTGATTCTTAAAACATTTGAAACAGGCTATGCACCCCTGAATATGTTTTCCTCCCAGCTGCTCAAGTTCTGCCTCTATGCCTTCAGCTTCAAGTTCATTTAACACATGCCTTATAAGTCCTGCAGTATTGCCGTCCTTTCGGGCGCTGCCATTAAAAGCTATCACTTTCATCATTAAAATCCTCCTCATCCCGTTGACAGGGTGCGGTTCATATTCGCACCCTGATTAATGGTAAAAAAGCCGGATTCATAACCCGTGTCCATCATCACCTTAAAACCCCAGCTGATCCTGTCTGTCAAGGCTCCTGTAATTAACAGCTTCTGAAAGGTGATGGACCCGGATATTATCCATTCCTTCAAGATCGGCAATGGTCCGGGCCAGGCGAAGAATCCTCACGTGAGCTCTGGCTGAAAGGCCCAGAGTGTTGACGGCTGTTTCAAGAAAGTCGTGTTCAGCCTGATCCAGAGAGCAGAAATTATTGAGCCATTTTCCTGAAAGATGACTGTTGGTGAAAAAAGGCAGATCCATGTAACGGCTCTCCTGAACCTGTCTGGCCTGGCTGATATTGTCCCTCATTGTTGCCGAGTCAATGCTGCTTCTGACCATTTTCAGTTCCTTGTAAGGTACGGCAGGAACTTCTATATGCAGATCAATGCGGTCCAGAAGGGGACCGGACAGCTTTGACCGGTATCTTTGGATCTGAACAGGGGTGCACACGCAAACATGCTGATCATCCGTAAGATAACCGCATGGGCAGGGATTCATGGCCGCCACCAGCATGAAGCTGGCCGGATATTTCAAGGACATGGCTGCCCTGGATATGGTCACGTCTCCATCTTCCAGAGGCTGCCTAAGCACCTCCAGAACATGTTTCTTGAATTCCGGCATTTCATCAAGAAACAGGACCCCCCTGTGAGCCAGAGACACCTCTCCTGGCTTGGGATAATGGCCGCCCCCGATTAACCCGGCATCAGAGATGGTGTGATGGGGGGACCTGAAGTTTCTCTGAACAATCATTGGCTGGCCAGGTTCCAGATGTCCGGACACACTGTAAACCTTGGTTACTTCCAGGGCTTCTTCAAAGGTGAGCGGGGGGAGTATTGTTGGAATTCTCTGGGCCAGCATGGTCTTGCCGCTTCCGGGAGGTCCGATGAGCAGCAGATTATGCCCGCCTGCCGAGGCTATCTCAATGGCTCTTTTGGCGTGATCCTGTCCTTTGACTTCAGAAAAATCAATAAAGAATTTTTTCCCCTGCTGCCAGAGTAGGTCCAGGTCAAAACGCACAGGTTCAAGTTCTTCACCGCCAAGCAAAAATTCCACAGCCTGAGCCAGGGTATTGATGCCAAAAACAGACATCCCTTTAACTACCGCGGCTTCATCAGCGTTTTGACGGGGAACCATGACCATGGAGGCATTATCCGCCCTGGCCTTGAGGGTCAGGGGAAGAGCGCCGTTTATGGACTTGAGTTCACCTGTAAGTGAAAGTTCTCCAGCCAGAAATACATTTTCAATGCTTTGTTGAGGAATAACTCCTGAGGCACATAAAAGTCCCAGCGCCAGGGGGAGATCATAGCTGGAGCCCTCTTTGCGGACGTCAGCAGGGGCAAGGTTGATGGTAATCCTGGCCGGCGGAAGCTTGTATCCGCTGTTTTTAAGGGCGGAAAAAACCCTCTCTTTACTCTCCTTGACAGCGCCTTCAGCCAGACCAACCATGGTAAAGGCGGGGAGTCCGCTCCTGGAGTAGTCAACCTCAAGCTGAATTCTGAAAGCGTCAATCCCCAGAAGAGCCGCTGTAGTCACTTTGGCAATCATAAACAATTATCAAAAGCTTCAAATTGAACTTTGTCAGTGGATCCGTCTGCCGATCCTGCCCCACCTGACATTGGAAATACCCTCCCATGACCAGTAGATTATCCAGGCCTTGCCAAGTATCTTTTCCCTTTCCACGATGCCCCAGAACCGTGAGTCATAAGACTCGTCCCGGTTGTCCCCAAGGACAAAATAACTGTTTTCAGGCACGGTGAATGGACCAAAATCATCTCTCCTGTCCACAACCCTTGGGTCTGTGTGCTGGATATATTCCTCTCTGATATGTTCACCATTACGGTAAAACTTCTTGTCTTTTATTTCAATGACATCACCGGGCCTGCCCACAACACGCTTAATAAAATCCTTGGAAGTATCCTCGGGAAACTCAAACACTATGATATCCTGAAAATCAGGACCATCAAATTCAATTATATACCTGTCCATAAAAGGCATATGTATGCCGTACTTGAATTTGTTAACCAGCAGATGATCACCTATCTGCAGAGTCTCCAGCATTGAACCGGAAGGTATTTTAAAAGCCTGAATCACAAAAGTTCTGATAAATAGTGCCAGAACCAGAGCTATAATAAGGGCTTCTGCGTATTCTTTAAGTATAGTCTGCCATCTTGGATTCATTTATCTTCCCTGTGCGGTAAGTTATAGTTTGATCTGTTGCTGATAGTGACTTTGGATTCTATGGCTGCTGCAAAATATGATTTTCGTAGCCCTGATTCTTGTTATAATCAATAACTTTCAAAGCCTGATTAAAATTTCTTATTCCCCCAGCCGGACAGGATTACGTTCCGAAAGGTTCAAAGGCAGCGTCTGACCGAATTCAATACTCAGGTTGATAATGGACCACAACCTATGTCAGATGCAATTACTCATCTGCCTGCAGAGCGGCCAGAAACGCCTCCTGAGGGATCTCAACGCTGCCCATTCTTTTCATCCTGCGTTTGCCTTCTTTCTGCTTTTCAATAAGTTTTCGCTTTCTGGTGATGTCTCCGCCATAACATTTGGCTGTAACGTTTTTCCTGAGAGGGGCGGTCCTTTCCCTGGCAACAATCTTATTGCCGATGGCCGCCTGAATTATTACCTCAAAAAGCTGTCTGGGAATCACCCTCTTTAGCTTGAGGGCCAGAGCCCGTCCCTTATGATAGGCCTTTTCCCTGTGCACAATAACCGCCATGGCATCCACCGGTTCGGAATTGATCATGATATCCAGCTTGACCAGATTGGATTCCCGATAATCGATGACCTCGTAATCCAGGGAAGCAAAGCCTCTGGTAACAGACTTGAGCCGGTCAAAAAAATCAAATACGACTTCCGCGAACGGAAGTTCGTAGGTAATGATCACCCTGGATGAAGACAGGTAATGCATATTCTTCTGAATGCCTCTTTTTTCCTCGCAGAGTTTCAGAACATTTCCCACATACTCATTGGGAACGTGAATTTCCATTTTTAAGAATGGTTCTTTAACGCAGGATATCTCCTGGGGGGAAGGAAGCTTCGATGGATTGTCGATTTCCATCTCCCGGCCATCCAGGTGCACTACCTTGTAGATGACAGACGGGGCTGTGGCTATGAGGTTGACCTGAAATTCTCTTTCCAGTCTTTCCTGGATGACATCCATGTGCAACAGCCCAAGAAATCCGCACCTGAAGCCAAAACCCAGGGCCTGGGATGTTTCCGGTTCATATTCAAGGGCAGCGTCATTGAGCTGAAGTTTTTCCAGGGCGTTTTTCAGACTTTCATACTCTGCCGATTCAACCGGATACAGACCGCAGAAAACCATAGGTTTTATTTTTTTGAAGCCCGGGAAAGGCCTGTCAATTGGACGGTCTGTGGATGTTATTGTATCCCCTACCCTGGCTTCTTTTAGGTCCTTGACACCGGCGCATAAAAAGCCAACTTCTCCAGGCCCCAGAAGGTCTATCTCACTAGGTTCTGGTGAAAACACTCCCAGCTTGGTGATTTCAAATCTTTTCTTATTGGAAAACATCATTATTTCCTGGTTCTTCCTGATCTGACCGTCCAGGACTCGAAACAGGACCACCACACCAAGATATGAATCGTACCAGGAATCAAAAATCAGGGCCTTGAGAGGACTGTCGTGTCTGCCTTTTGGGGGTGGAATAAGCTGTATGATTTTTTCCAGGACATCAGGAACTCCCAGGCCTGTCTTGGCGCTGACCTTTAAGATATCACCGCAGTCCAGTCCGATTATCTCCTCGATTTCCTGAGCTATTTTTACGGGATCGCTGCTGGGAAGATCAATTTTATTGAGAACAGGAATAACTTCAAGATCATGATCCAGGGCCATGTAGACATTGGCCAGAGTCTGGGCCTCCACCCCCTGGGAGGCATCCACCACCAGAAGGGCTCCGTCACAGGCGGCCAGACTCCTTGATACTTCATAGGAAAAATCGACATGACCTGGAGTGTCAATCAAGTTGAGCACGTAATCCTGACCGTTTCTGGCCCTGTAAGGGATACGAACCGACTGAGCCTTGATGGTTATGCCCCTTTCCCTTTCCAGTTCAAGTCTGTCCAGGTATTGATCCTTTTTATCCCTTTCACCCAGCAGACCGGTAAGTTCAAGAATACGGTCCGCCAGGGTTGACTTGCCATGATCTATATGGGCTATGATGCTGAAATTTCGAATATTTTGCTGGTTTATCATTAAGTTGAAAAGTCAGAACAAAGTTCGGGGCTAAAAAAGCAATAAGTTAAATCAGACAGTATTTACAAGGTCTCACACTGTTAATTTCTGAGAAATACATCCAAAACAATTCACTGAATGGCAGATTGAAAGCCTTCCAGGTGCGGAAACATGTTTTTGATCGCCGCAACGCTCTTATTTTATAATCTCTTTAACTCTTTTGACTATTTCATCTACCGCCCTGCTCATGACCGGGCTCATGCCTTCAGACATTTTTTCAGGGATCACCAGGGGGCTGGCCACCAGGATGGTCAGTTTGATGTCCGTGTTTTCCTTGAGTTCCTTGAGCAGATTGGTGGTAGGAAACTGGTGCATGGAAAAATCACTGATCTTTTTGGGATCAACCTGGTCCATGT
>PXDF01000025.1 GCA_003566455.1 Desulfonatronovibrio sp. | reverse complement strand
TGGTCTGGGAGGCCACAGCCCCTGCAAGATGGGCGGCCATGCCTGCCGCGCAGATAAATACCTGGCATCCCTGCCCTTCCATCTCTTTGATAAGATTTTTAGTCCGGTCCGGCGTCCTGTGGGCCGAGGTAATGGTCATGAAATATTCAATCCCGAGATTTTTTAGAACCTGGGCGCATGGCTCAACCTTTTCCAGATCGGACTTGCTGCCCATGAAAATTGCCACTTTTACCATATTCTCTCCCAGTTATAATAAGTTGTGACTATAATTTAAAAATCCTGTAAGCCTTTAAAGTAAAAATTGAGCCTGTCAGCTGACTTAATTGTTCCTTTTATCAACAACCCGAACCGCTTTTCCGTCATTTTTAGGCAGGCTGTCATGTTCCACAAGGTCAACCTTGGCTGTGATGAGTATTTCGTCCCTTAAATGTGTTGTGATTTTTTTCTGCAAAGCCTGCAGAATACGCATATCTTCCACAAAAAACTCATCGCGAATCTCCACCTTGATCCGCATCTGGTCCATATAACCTTCTCGTTCCAATTCAATAAGATAATTCTGACCAACTTCAGGAATGGACATGAGAATTTTTTCAACCTGCATGGGATAAATGTTTACCCCTTTTAGAACTATCATATCATCAGAACGTCCGCTGATGCGGTCAATCCTTTTGTGTTTGCGGCCGCAAGGACATTCGCCTGGAATAAACCTGGTCAAATCTCTGGTCCTGTATCTTATAACCGGCATTCCCTCACGGCAGAGGGTAGTTAAGATGAGTTCGCCAACATTGCCATCCGGGACAGGATCAAGTGTTTCAGGGTCGACTATCTCGGCCAGATAAGCGTCCTCCCAGAGGTGCATCCCGGATTGTTCCCGGCATTCAAAAGCTACGCCAGGACCATTCATTTCCGAAAGGCCGTAAGAGTTATAAGCCTTAACTCCGTATATTTCTTCAATTCTTTTTCGAACCTCGTGAGTATGAGGTTCTGCGCCGATGAGCATTATCCGCAGGTGGAGGGATCTGGGGTCTACACTCATATCCTTGAAGACCGAGCTCAAATGAAGGGCATAGGATGGAATAATATGGGCTACAGTTACCTTGAAATCCTTGAGCATCTTTATCTGACGTTTGCTGTTTCCGGCTCCGGCCGGAATTGTAAGACATCCCAACCTTTCAGCCCCGTAATGTATTCCCAGCCCTCCGGTGAAAAGGCCGTAACCGCTCATGTTCTGAAACACATCCCCTGTGCTTACCCCGGACATATGCATGCACCTGGCAACCAGATCCGCCCAGATGTTAAGATCGTTTTGAGTGTGAAATATCACCGTTGCCGTACCAGTTGTGCCAGAAGAAGCATGCAGCCGGACCATTTCCTCCACAGGCATGGCCAAAAGCCCATAAGGGTAGTTGGACCGTAAATCGTCCTTGTTGGTAAACGGCAGTATGTTTATATCATTATGGCTGTTGATATCGGAGATCTTTACTCCGGTCATGGCCATCCTGCCTCTGTAAAACCTGGAAGCTGTGGCCTGATAAACAGTGTTTTTGAGCCTGACGGCCTGAATTCTCTCAATCTCCTTTCTGTCCGCAAACTCAACCTGATCAAAACAGTTCATTTTCAATCCCTTTCTTCTACAATAGGTTCACATCAGCATGTTCAGACGGAGGTGGAATATTCGCCAGATTTTCAAAGGCGGTGAATCTCTCCAGAAATGAAAGTTCAACAGTGCCTACGGGTCCGTTTCTCTGCTTGCCCACAATAATCTCTGCAATGCCTTTCCTGGGATTATCCTCTTTTTTATTATAAGCGTCATCACGGTATAAAAAAATAATCACATCCGCGTCCTGCTCAATGGCTCCTGATTCACGAAGATCAGATAAAACCGGCCGTTTGTTGGTCCTTTCCTCAACCTTGCGGTTGAGCTGGGAAAGGGCCACCACAGGAACGCCAACCTCCTTGGCCAGAGCTTTTAAAGACCTGGAAATTTCTGATATTTCCTGCTCTCTTGAGTCAATGCGTCTGGAGGCACGCATAAGCTGAAGATAGTCGACAATAACCATGCCCACGTTTTTCTCAGATTTAAGACGCCTGCATCTGGCTCTTAACTCCAGTGATGAAAGGGCCGGGGTATCATCGATATATAAAGGAGCCTTTGAAAGAGCCCCCGCTGACTCATACAGTCTGCTCCAGTCCTCATCATTTAAATATCCGGTGCGCAAATTCCTCAAATCAACCTTGCCGAAAGAACAAAGCATGCGCATCATGAGTTGTTCCATGGACATTTCAAGAGAAAAAATTGCAGTGGGAATTTCATGGGATACTGCCGCACGCATGGCCACGTTCAGAGCAAAAGCGGTCTTGCCCATACTGGGCCTGGCAGCGATTATGATTAAGTCCGTAGGCTGAAGCCCGGCCGTGAGTTCATCCAGATTATGATATCCAGTAGGAACTCCCGTAACCAGTTCCTTTTTTTCCACCCTTTTCTGCAGCAGCTCAAAAACGTCAGTTACCAACTCCTTGCTGGATCTGAACGTCTGCTTGGTCTTGGACTCGCTGATGGCAAAGATCTTCTGCTCTGAGGTATCCAGGAGATCACTAACATCAGACGCGGGTTCAAAACTTTGAGAAATTATTTCTGTGGCTGCGCGGATTAGATGTCTGCGGATAGCTTTTTCTTTAACTATCTGGGCGTAAAAAAGGGCGTTTGAAGAAGAAGCCACCGCCTCGGTAAGCGAGGCCAGATACACAGGTCCGCCAACGGATTCCAGTTGACCTTTTTTTTCCAGCTCATCATGGATAGTGACCAGATCAACCGGAATATTTTTGCGGTAAAGGTCAAGAAAGGACCTGAAGATTATCTGATGGGCAGGCGAATAAAAATCTTCCTCAACAAGTATATCAATAATTGAGTGAAAAACATTATTAGATAAAAAAACCCCGCCCAGAACCGCCTGTTCAGCATCAAGGTTCTGGGGGGGCATATTCCTGATCAAGTCTGAAGAAACCTTGTTCAGGCTGTGAGGGAGGTTATCCTTTTTTGTTGATGACACATTATCAGCCTAATGAAAATGTCCAGAATAAACTGTTTGTTTTGATTATTCAGTTGCTGGCTGAACATCTTCTGTTGATAGTTCTTGTTCCGACTTCTTCCTGCTTTCCGTGCCATACTTGACAACACTGACTTTAACCAGACATTTGACATCTTGATGAAGCTTGACTTGGACTTCAAAATTACCCAGTGAACGAATAGGATTTTCCAGTATGATCTTACGTCTGTCCACCTCAATCCCTAATTCTGACAGAGCTTCGCCTATGTTAGTGGTAGTAACTGAACCGTAAAGCTTTTCATTTTCTCCTACCCGTACCGGAATAATCACATGGGCTTCATTTAGCCTGTCCGCCATGCTCTGGGCAGCATGGCGGATTTTTTCCATCTGGAATTCAAGTTTTTTCCTTTCCCTTTCAAAAATATTCATATTGGCCTTGGTGGCCGGCATGGCCATGCCTTTGGGGATGAGGTAATTCCGGCCGTATCCCGGCTTAACCTTTACCACTTCACCCAGGCGGCCGAGGTTATCAACGTCTGCTCTTAAAATTATCTGCATGATGATGCTCCTGAAACAGCATGGTCTGATATTTAATGTTTAACTTATCGAAAATAGATGGCCTGTTCAGCCAGGCTTAGATTCTGGTGTCCATTTACTGGACAATCAGTTTCTGAATAAAACTAGACTGTCCTCTTATGTACCTGTGTGCTGTGGGTAGCTGTGTAAAACAACAGTGCCATCTGCCTGGACTTCTTTATTTCTCCGGTCAGCTTGCGCTGGTGTTTGGCACAGGTCCCGGTGATTCTGCGAGCAATAATTTTGCCCCGGTCAGTTATAAAATCCTTGAGCAAATCCACATTTTTATAGTCTAGTTCAATGTCCTTATTGGCGCAAAAACGACAAAACTTCTTTCTGGGAGCGAATTTCCTGAATGCCACTTAATCCTCCTTAGACTCAGCTTCCTGCTCAAGCTTTACTGTTAGAAATTTGAAAATACCATCCAGGTTTCTGATGTTTCGCTCCAGTTCGGAGACTTTATCCGGAGGCAGAGAATATTCCAGCCGCACATAATGTCCGCGGCTCTGCTTACGGACAGGATAGGCAAGTTCCTTGATTCCCCAGTCGTCATTTTTGAGAATTTGACCACCGTCACGGCCAACAATACCGGTCAGGGTGTCCAGCACTTCTTTGCTGCCTTCTGAACCCAGCTCAGGGCTCAGCAGTAGAAGAGTTTCATAGGTCATGTTCATTAAAAAACCTCCTTATGGTCATTCGGCCCTCAAAAGAGAGCAAGGTAAACTAATCTTCATATTTTGATATAAAAGCTATGTCAAGTTTAAAAAGCTCTCAATCTCTTTAATGAATTCCGGCAAAAGACTATCCCCCCGGATTTTTCTGACAATCCGACCTTTCTTGAAAATTATTCCGCAGTCCCGTCCTCCAGCCAGGCCAATGTCCGCTTCCCTGGCTTCCCCAGGGCCGTTGACAACACACCCCATCACGGCAACGCAGAATACCTTTTCCACTCCCCTGAGTCTCTTTTCCACTGCAGTGGTCAAGGAAACAAGGTCTATCTCAGTTCGGCCGCAGGTAGGACAGGATACTATTTCCGGCCCCCTCTGCCTGAGACCCAGAGACCTTAATATCTGCCAGGCGACCAGCATTTCATCAACCGGTTCCCCTGTAATTGAAACACGCAGAGTATCGCCAATGCCGTGATAAAGAAGTATCCCCAGCCCCACTCCTGATTTGGCTGCTCCGCGTATGGGCGTGCCTGCCTCTGTCACGCCTATATGCAGGGGATAATTACGCTTTTCAGACATTAGGCTATAAGCGGTTATTGTGTCCATAACAGATGATGATTTTAGAGATATTTTGATCAAATCAAATTTCCTGTCTTCAAGCAGATGGATATGCTCCATGGCGCTTGCCACCATGGCTTCAGGCTTTGGTCCCCCGAACTTCTTTAATATTCTCTTGTCTACTGAACCGCTGTTCACTCCAATTCGGATGGGCGTTCCCGATGATCTTGCCGCGTCAACAACCCGGTTAACCTTTGATTCATCACCTATGTTCCCCGGATTCAGGCGCAGCCCATGGACTCCGGCTTCAATGGATTTCAGAGCCAGTCGGTGATCAAAGTGAATATCAGCTATTACCGGAATGGGGGACTCCGCCACAATCTTTTTCAGACTTTCGGCAGCCTCTGAATCAGGCAAAGCCACCCGAACGACCTCGCAGCCGGCGTCTCTCAGGTCGCTAATCTGAGCCAAGGTTTTATCCGGATCCCTGGTGTCGGTGTTGGTCATGCTTTGCACCCGGACTGGATTGTCTCCGCCAATGCCCACAGATCCAATTTTTATTTCTCTGGTCAATTTTCTGTTCATGCAGTATTCATTACCATCCAGCCGGCATACCTTCAACAGGTAAAACCACTTGCTGGTTGATATTTTTCAAATTCAACTCTAAACTGAATAAACAAAAGCAATAACACTGACTACAGGATGGCGACTTTATGAAAATCGGGATAAGCACATGCCTTCTGGGGGAAAATGTCCGCTATGATGGAGGCCACAAACTGGACAGGTACTTGCGCGACCTTTTGGGGAAATATGTGACCTATGTAACTGTCTGTCCGGAAACCGAATCAGGCCTGCCTATTCCAAGGGAGGCCATGCGCCTTGTGGGTGATACTGAAAATCCCAGACTTGTGACCATTCAAACCGGCGTGGATCATACTGAACGCCTGGTTGAATGGGGCCACAGAAAGCTTGATGAACTGGAAAATGAGAACCTCTGTGGATTTATCTTTAAAGCCAGGTCCCCCAGCAGTGGTATGGAACGGGTCAAAATCTACAGTGAAAAGGGACATCCAGCGCCCAAAGGCAGAGGGATATTCGCCGGCATGTTCATGGACAGATTTCCGCTGTTGCCGGTAGAAGAGGATGGCAGGCTTCATGATCCCCTGCTAAGAGAAAACTTTATTGCCAGAATTTTTGTTTTCAGCAGATGGCGTCAGGTTCTCGAAACAGGCTTGACCACAGGAAGGCTGGTTGAATTTCATACAAAACATAAACTGTTATTAATGGCCCATAATATTAACGCCTACCGGGAACTGGGCAGGATGGTGGCCAGGGCCAAAGAGTATGACAGGAATCAGCTGGCCAGTGAATACATATCCAGGCTCATGAATGCCCTTAAACTCTCTTCAACCATCAAAAAAAACGTAAATGCTCTGCATCACGTCATGGGTTATTTCAAAAAAGAACTGTCCAGTGATGAAAAACAGGAGCTCCTTGAAATAATAAAAAATTACTCAGATTCCCTGGTCCCCATAATAGTGCCCATTACACTGCTCAATCACTACGTCAGGAAATATGATCAAATGTATCTTAAAGAGCAGGTCTATCTTAATCCCCATCCAATGGAACTAAAGCTTAGAAATCATGTGTGATTGAGAAAAAGAGCCGGGAAACAAACACTAATGAAACCACTTCAATATATTGTGGGCCCAGGCAAGTCATCACGGCCGGCCAGGAATGAACCGAGCGCCGACATTCTCCAGAAGTATTCCTTTTCTGAAAGCCCTTTCAGGAATGTACTCGGGTTTTGCCTGTGACTGGTTCGGGGGAACAAAAATCCCAATTTCACCTGTCCACACTACCCTGTTCTCCCAGAAAATATTTCCTTCCATTTTATACAGGTATCTTCCCGGAGTAACCAGAAACCCATTTTTGTCCCTGCAATCCCAGAAAATAGTATGTTCTCCTGAAATGGGCGTGGCCATGCTCACGGCATCAACGTAATCCTGTCTAACCTGGTCCCAATTGGAAGCCTGCCTCCACTGAGGCAGACTTAACGGCCTCTGCTGATAACCACCCCGGGCAGTGTAGCCAGTGGCAAAGACAGTGGTAATATAATCGCCCTGCATACTTTCAATCCACAGTGCAACCTGGTTGCTGGCCATCCTGGGCTGAACATGAAGAAAATAACTGAACTTAACCCTGCATAACTCTGATGGAGCTTCGCCGTTATTGTGGTCATTTTTTGGGGATGAGCACTCCTGGGCCAGGGATTGTTTCCATGACAACAACTGCATTGAAAGCAAACACACAAGAAGAATCAGGTAAAATCTGAAGTTGCAGCTTTTTGACATCATATCGTTAACGACCTCTGCTGAGTCTTTTCTGGTTACAGCATCCCAACAGGACACAAAGCTTCATGAAAATGAATTAAGCAAATCAATTCCCTGGACTTAGAGCATAAATATCATAATAAAACAAAAATTATCTTGTAATGCAATTATAAGGTTGATAATTTTCTACAGTTAAGGCGGCAGCTTCTGGATATGAAAAATTCAAGCACAAATCAACATCCTGGCATGAAGACGTTTAAAGGTTAACCTGAATCCGGTCATGAAAAGACGTGCTCACTCAAACTAACTCCCCAGTAATGCGGGAAGTCTTTCAAAAGGCATTTCTGGTGGCTCCAACCCAGACCACAGTCCTTCTCACGGGTGAAACAGGAGTGGGAAAGAGCAGTCTTGCCAAATACATTCACCTCAATTCAAAAAGAAGGGATAGGCCGTTTATTGCCATAAACTGCGGCTCCATCCCGGAAAACCTGATTGAAAGCGAACTCTTCGGTCATGAAAAAGGAGCATTTACCGGAGCCACATCACGTAAAACCGGCCGCTTTGAACTGGCTCATGAAGGAACTATTCTCCTGGACGAAGTTGGAACTTTAAGCCATTCAGCCCAGGTTAAGCTTTTGTCATTCATGCAGGACAGAACCTTTCAGCATGTCGGCGGCACCAGGGACATTCATGTTGAAGTCAGAATCATAGCCGCAACCAATGCCGACCTGAAAACCCTTTGCAGACAGGAAAGGTTTCGCCAGGATCTCATGTACAGGTTGAATGTTTTCCCTATTGAAATACCTCCTTTAAGAGAAAGAGTTGAAGATATCCCCGATATTGCTCTTTGCATTCTGAACAGGCTGAAAAAGGGTTTTCCCAGGCAGGTTGAAGGAATAACCAAAGAAGTGTTCGAGGCTTTTGAGAATTATTCATGGCCTGGAAATGTCAGAGAGCTGGAAAATCTGCTGGAAAGAGCCCTTATTCTGGAAAATTCAGCAATGCTCACCCCCATGAGCTTTCCACCCCAGCTTTTTATACAGCAGTCCGGGCCTGGAGCAGAAAACATCAATATTAATCTGCCTCTGTCCCAGGTCAGGAAAATGCATGTGGAAGCCATTGAAAAACAGTATCTTCAACAATTGCTCATAAAAAATAGGGGGAAAATCAGAGACTCAGCTCATCAGGCCGGAATCGGTGAAAGACAGCTCAACAAGCTCATGAGTAAGTACGATCTGGACAAAAAAGAATTTAAAAACCGCTGATTAATCATCATTATTGCCTGCCCGCGCATTCAAACCGGAACCATCAGTTCCAATTTATTGCTGACAGGAACTTTTTGTTCCACTGTTTTTTTTCTGTAAGAAACCGCTGACCGTTATCCAACATCATCTTTTTTCAGATCATCTTTGCCTTGCCCTCAAACCGGAACCATCAGTTCTGATCATCTCAGCTTACAGCAAAGCAACATGCTGAATTATAAAAATTAAATTCCGGCACACAATTTGTTAATGGCCGGAATAATACTGTCCTTTAATTTTTAACTACTTCAATAGAGCTATTAAACAATAATGGAAAACAATATGAGACAGCAAGAGACCACTGAAATTGACCCTGAACCTCCATCTGCCGGGGTTCAATCCCAGGATGAACCTCCGGAGCTATCCGTAACTACTTGTGTTTATGATCTAAAAACTTTTATCCCTGCCATAGAACTAACCCCTTCTGATTTCAATGTATTAGAATTCCGTCAGAAATTTTTCCCTGTGATTTCTGACAAATGCTGGAATGACTGGAGATGGCAGCTTAAAAACAGGATTTGCCGGTCCAGGGATCTGGAAAGATTCATCGCCCTCAGTCCTCAAGAAAAATCAGCCAGGTCCATGGAAAATCTCCTGCCGCTGTCAATCACGCCTTACTACATGAGCCTTGTAACTGGAACCGAACCTGATAACCCCATACGAAAAAGTGTCGTGCCCACTGATCATGAACTGATCAAGAGTCCCGGAGAGGAAGAAGACCCCCTCCACGAAGACATGGACAGTCCTGTTCCTGGCATAGTCCACAGGTATCCTGACCGTGTTCTGTTTCTGGCTACAGGGTTCTGCTCCACATACTGCCGCTACTGCACCAGGTCCAGAATAGTGGGACAAAGGGGTGCCCCTGGCATAGAAAGATGGAACGCCTGCATTGATTACATTGATAATAATCAAGATGTAAGAGACGTGCTCATATCAGGTGGGGATCCTTTGACTTTAGGCGATGATCAGCTGGAGTACATTATCAAAAGGCTCAGAAAAATCGAACATGTTGAAATAATCAGAATCGGAACCAAAGTGCCTGCGGTATTGCCCCAGAGAATAACCCCGGCTCTTTGCGGCATGCTTAAAAAACACCATCCTCTTTTTGTAAGCCTGCATTTTACGCATCCCAGAGAGCTGACTGATGAAGCGGTTACTGCCTGTACAAGACTGGCTGACGCTGGAATTCCCCTGGGCAGCCAGACAGTTCTTTTAAAAGGAATAAACGACAGCGTGGTCATCATGAAAGAATTAAACCAGAAATTGCTCAAGACCAGGGTAAGACCCTATTATCTGTATCAATGTGACCCCATTCCAGGTTCAGGTCATTTCAGAGCATCCATGCAGACGGGACTGGACATCATTCAGGGACTCAGAGGGCACACCTCAGGCTACGCCGTACCCCAATATGTCATTGATCTGCCCGGCGGAGGAGGAAAAACTCCAGTATTGCCGGATTATTACCAGGGCCGGACCATGAATGGACAGGTCTTCAGAAATTTTGAAAACAAGTATTTTGTATATCCTGAACCATCAGAACCAGCAGTCTTTTCAGGCATGAATATGGTCAACCCGGAAAATATTATCAAAGGAAAACAATGAAAATCGGAATGACTTATGATCTTCGCCAGGATTACCTAAATGCGGGATTCACCATGGAGCAGACTGCTGAACTGGATAAACCCGAAACCATAGACGCCATTGAAAGGGTTCTTAAAGTTCTGGGTTTTGAAGTGGAGAGAATCGGTCATGCGGGCAATTTAGCCATGACCCTGGCCCAGGGCAAAAGATGGGACATGGTCTTCAATATTTGTGAGGGGATTTTCGGCCCTGGCCGGGAATCACTGGTGCCGTGTCTTCTTGACTATTACAGAATACCTTGTGTGTTCTCAGATCCCGCGATAATGGCCATTTCCCTGCACAAGGGATTCTGCAAGCGAATAGTCAGGGATCTTGGACTTCCCACAGGATGGTTTCATGTAATTGAATCCATGGATGAACTCAAGGGAATGACTGAAAAATTTCCAGCCTTTGTCAAGCCTGTTTCCGAAGGAACCGGCAAAGGCATTTCCGGGCAATCACTGGTGAACAATCCTCGGCAACTTGAAACCGTCTGCGCTGAACTTCTGGCCAGATTCGATCAGCCGCTGCTCATTGAGGAATTTCTGCCTGGGAAGGAAGTAACCGTAGGTATAGTGGGATCAGGAGCTAAAGCGACCGTCATAGGGGTTATGGAAGTCATTTTTCACCATGAAACCATTTATTCTTACTCAGTCAAAGAAAATTACCAGCAGGAAGTGGAATACGCACTGGTAACCGGAAAAATTAAACGCGAGGCAGTTGAGCTTGCTCTGAAAATCTGGAAAGGCCTTG
>PXDF01000062.1 GCA_003566455.1 Desulfonatronovibrio sp. | reverse complement strand
CAATCTAACATACCCTTAACACTCTCTTAATGATCATTCGTGTTTTACGGGCTATAATAGACTTAACGGTTGAGCTTGATGACGGTACCCCTTCGACAGACCGGAAGAAAAAGCACTGCTTGTCCGGGTCGGTGGAAGCCAATCGCGTCAACAGCATAAGACCTTTACAATAGTGCATCATCCATAGGCTTTTTATAGCGCAACTCCCCCTGAATGAGAAGAGAGGCTCTTCCCCCCTTGGTGAAAAGAGCTTTTCTTCTTTTTCTATTTCTTCCAGGTGGTTCCTTCCGGGGTGTCGATCAGTTCGACGCCCTTTTCCTTGAGTTCATACCGTATTGCGTCGGCCACTGCCCAGTTTTTCTCTTTTTTTGCGGTGCTTCGCATTGTGATCATCTCTTCGATGTATGCTGCCTCATCCTCGGATACACCTGTATTTGACTTCTCCACAGCATCAAGGAGCCCTAAGGAGAGGACCTGATCCATCTTGTCAAGAAGAACCGCTTTCTCCTCATCTTTGATCTCGGACTTCAGAACATCATAAAGAACCGTCATGGCATTGGGAGTATTCAAATCATCAGCCAGATGTCCTTTGAAGGCCTCAAGCAGATCCGACCCTTTCTTGGAGAGCTCAACTCCCTCAGTAGGGATGGAGGTGAAAGGCGCGGTCTTTCCTTTGAGCTTCTCAAAGGCCCGTTCCGCCATTTCCAGGCTCTCAAAGCTGAAGGCCAGCTGCTTTCTGTAATGGGAGTTCAGCACATAGTAACGGTAGCTCAAGGGGTCAAAACCTTTGGATTCCAGGAGGGAAACCGTTAAAAACTCCCCGGAGGATTTACTCATTTTTCCTGTGTGATCGATAAGAAATTCGCTGTGCCACCAGTATTTGGTCCATTTTTTTCCCGTGTAGCTTTCGGTCTGGGCGATCTCATTGGTATGATGGATGGGGATGTGGTCCACGCCGCCACAGTGAATATCCAGTCGTTCTCCTAAAGTTTTCAAAGCAATCACGGAACACTCGATATGCCAGCCGGGATAGCCGACTCCCCAGGGAGAGTCCCATTTCATGGCCTGCTTTCCAAATTTGGATTTGGTAAACCAGAGGACGAAATCCTGAGGATTTTTTTTATGAGCGTCCTCATCCACATCCTCACGGTGGGCGATTTTCAACGTGTCCAGATCCATTTTCGAGAGCCTGGTGTAGTCCTCGAACTTTGAAATATCGAAATACACGTTTCCGTTGGCAAAATAGGTATAGCCTTTTTCTTCCAGTCCTCTGATAAATTCAATATAGTCTTCGATGTAATCCGTGGCTTTGGCAAGCACTTCGGGTTTTCTGATGTTCAGCTTTCCGCAGTCCTCAAAAAAGGCATCGGTATAGTACTGTGCCACTTCCCAGACGGTTTTCCTCTCTTTCCGGGCACTGAGGAGCATTTTATCCTCCCCTTCGTCCGCATCGGATTCAAGATGGCCCACATCAGTGATATTCATCACCCGGTGTACGGTATAGCCGAGAAACTCCAGGGTTTTTTCCAGAACATCCTCATGGATATAGGTTCGAAGATTCCCGATATGCGCATAGTTGTATACCGTCGGTCCGCAGGTATACATCGAGACCTCGCCCGGAGTCCATGGCTCAAAGGGAACCACGGAACGGGTCAGTGAGTTGTAGAGTTTCATAAATTGTTCCTCCTTCTGATACAATTAATGTATAGTTTATTTTAACATAGATGAGAAAGCAGTTGTTGTGAAAATGTGAGAAAATGAGATCACCGTATCCGGGGTGACGGAAGACCTCCTTTTGAGAATCCAATGGATTGAGCTGAGGAGGAATGGACCTTGTCAGGTTTATGTGCTTTGGATTTGAAAATGGGTATATAGGAGACAGAGAGAAAAACGATTATAAAGGGTGTAGAGAAATGAAAAAAAATGAAGATCAATACCGCTTTCCCATTGACAGCATGATGGAAGGAGTTGCCTCTTATCGAATCCTGAGAGACGATGCCGGTGCTCCTGCGGATTATGTTTTTCTTGAAGTGAACCCGGCTTTTGAAGGAATCACAGGTCTTTCCAAGGAGGAGATCATTGGCAGGTCCGCAATTGAAGTGTTAAAGGGATTAACGGAATCAGCAGACCGCTGGATCGGCTTTTTCGGGAAGGCGGCGGACCGGGAGAAGCACATTCGCTTTGAAGGATTCTCGGAGTCCCGTGAAAGCTGGTACGAAATCAGCGCATACAGTATGGAGGGCGAATATTTTGTGACGGTTTTCAGGGAGATCACAGAGAACAAAAAAGCGGAACAGAATCATATTGATGAAGAGATCCGATACCGGCGGCTTTTTGAAAGCGCCAAGGACGGGATCCTCATTTTAGAGGCGGATACAGGAACGATCATGAATGTCAATCCCTATTTGATCGATCTGCTGGGTTACTCAGAAGAAGACATTCTTGGAAAAGCCATTTGGGAGATTGGAACATTCAAAGATATTCTGGCAAGTCAGGAGAAATTTATGGAGCTACAGGAAAAAGGGTATATCCGTTATGAAAATTTTCCCCTTCAGACAGCGGATGGGCGAAGGATCGGGGTTGAGTTTATTAGCAATGTGTATCAGGAAGGTGATCACAAGGTCATCCAGTGCAACATCCGGGAAATCACCAAACGTAAACGGACTGAGCTTTTTCAGAATCTTTCCCGAAATGCGCTTGTCATACTTAACGAATCAAGCGGCTTTCATGAAAAAATCCAACGGATTCTCAGCGCAGTGAAATCAATGACAGGTTTGGATGCAGCAGGGATCCGCCTGAAAAAGGGTGAGGGTTTTCCCTATTATGCCCAATATGGTTTTCCCGACGAAGTACTTTGCAAAGAGCATTCCATTCAGATCCGTCATCGAAAAGGTGAAATTTCAGGGAGTTCAGAGGAAAGCATCAGAGTAGAATGCAGCTGCGGGCTGACTATTTCCGATTTTATCGATCCCGCAGATTCGGAGTTTACGCCGGGAGGAAGCGTATGGACAAAGGATTTGGTTTCTCTTCATGAGAATCGTAACAGGGAAGATCGGAAGCCTCATTCTCCAAATCAATGCATCCAAGAGGAATATGCCTCCTTCGTGTTGTCACCGATCCGAAAAAACAAGGAGATTGCGGGATTTTTACAGATAAATGACCGTAAAAAGGATCAGTTCAACCATGATGAGGTTATCGCCCTTGAAGAAATCGCCAATCACATCGGCGAATGCATGGTGCGCAATGAGATGACGGAATCCTTGCGCAGCAGTGAGCAAAAATTGAGCAGCATTTTGAATAACATCACTGACGTGATCTGGTCTTTGTCGTTGCCGGAGATGAACGTATTCTATGTGAGCCCCTCGGTGGAAAAACTGTATGGACTTCCCGAAGAAGCATTTATCCAAAACCCTGCACTCTGGCAGGAAGCTGTCCATCCTGAAGATCAGCATCTTGCTGAAAAAAATCTGGCTCAGCTCTATGAAAAAGGGGAATCAGTAAGGGAATGCCGCATTGTACGGCCGGACGGAAGCATTGTCTGGATTTGCGACAAATCTCAGCTGATCTATGATGACAAGAATGAGCCGGTGAGAATTGAAGGAATTGCATCGGATATCACCGATCGCAAACTGGCGGAAGAATCACTGAAAAAACGACTGGAGGAACTGGAGACCATTTATTCGATCTCTACAACAGTTCGTACCGCTCAAACCCTTGACCAAATGCTGACCCTTCTCCTGGATGAAATAATGAAGGTTCTTGAGACTGAAACCGGAGCCATCTGCCTGTATAATCCCGAAAAGGAAACACTGGAGGTCGCCGCAGGCAAAGGTTGGATTAG
Source organism: Desulfonatronovibrio sp. (assembly GCA_003566455.1). GTDB lineage: Bacteria > Desulfobacterota > Desulfovibrionia > Desulfovibrionales > Desulfonatronovibrionaceae > Desulfonatronovibrio. The sequence continues at coordinate 7,054 of PXDF01000062.1, read as the reverse complement.
CGGTCTGATGGATGATGTTGTCCTGAGGCCCGGGGAAGGGATTGTGGGGCAGGTATTTTCATCGGGAGAAGTGCTGGTCTCCAAGGAGTATGCAAAAGACTCCCGTGTGAAGTATATTGAAAAAATGCCGAAGGGATGGGGAGGAGTGTGCCTTCCTTTGAGCACCGATGTTGATATTGTGGGGGTTTTATTTATCTCTGTTCCTCTCCCCCGTGTAATCTCTACCGGAGAGCTGAAACTTCTTACATCTCTGGCCGAAATTGCAGGAACGGCGGTACAGCGAATCAGGCTCTTTGAAAAAAACCTGGATCACCTGGAAAGGATAAAGGCGTTGAGGAACATCGACCGGGTGATTGCCGGCAGTATGGATTTGCGTGAGATCTTTACGGTGATTCTGGACGAAGTCACCAGGATATTAAACGTGGATGCTGCCGCCATCCTGCGCATAAGTCCCCATACAGGGATGCTTAAATATGAAGCATGGAGAGGTTTTCACAGCGCAGATCCTTCAGAGATCAGTCTAAACCCGGGAGAAGGGTTTGCGGGGAAAGCGGCGATGGAACGGAAATCAATTCAGATGGAAAACCTGCAGGGAACTGAATGGGATAAAAGCCGGTTCCCCTTTCCGGAAATGAAAGAGATGAAGAGTTATTATGCCGTTCCGCTGATTAACAAAGGACGGGTTGATGGTGTGCTGGAGGTTTTCTTCCGGGAAACCCCGGATTCAAGCAAAGAATGGCTTGATTTTCTGGAGACTCTCGGTGGACAGACAGCAATTGCCATCGACAGCTCTGAAATGATTCATCAACTGCAAAGTTCAAATTACAAACTGATTCAGGCTTATGACAGCACCATCGCAGGATGGGCACGCGCCTTGGACTTGAGAGACAAAGAAACCGGAGACCACAGTCAGCGGGTGACAGAGCTGACCGTGAAAATCGCCGAAGCCATGGGAGTCAACGAGGAAGAACTTGCCCATATCCGCCGGGGTGCAATGCTGCATGACATCGGAAAAATGGGCGTGTCCGATCGCATATTATTGAAGCCGGGCCCATTAACAGAGGAAGAATGGGAAGTGATGCATCGACATCCTGTCAACGCCTTTGAGCTGCTCTCTCCCATTGAATATCTGCGCCCTGCTCTGGATATCCCCTATTGTCACCATGAAAAATGGGATGGCACAGGGTACCCCCGGGGACTCAGGAAAGAGCAGATTCCACTGGCAGCCCGCATATTTGCCGTAGCGGATGTGTATGATGCTCTTACCAGTGACCGGCCCTATAGAAAGGCATGGAGCAGGGAGAAAGCCTTTGCTCATATCCGTAATGAGAGCGGAAAGCATTTTGATCCAAAGGTTGTTGAGCAGTTTATCCTGGAAGAGGATCAATAAATGAAGAAACCGCTTTGCAGATCATTGCTGAGGAGCGGGTACGACCAAAGGTTGAAACTACAGGAGAAAGGATGATAAGACCGGTGAATCGTGAAGTGGAGAGCTATGTGAATAATCTGCTATCAACCATGGATCAGGCATTCTACAGTATTGGAGAGAAGCTGCTGTATCTGGAAAAGGAGGATACCCTGGAGCCTCTGCTGGATGTGCTGATGCCCTATAAGAATGTAATGCTGGCCCTGATGCCGGAGATGGAGCAGCTGGATCAAAAACGGAAAACCCTGCTCGACAGGTCGACGGAGAAGCTTGAACAGAAGGTTCGCCGGCTGGCTGCGGAGCAGGGGGTTTTCACAAAGCAGAAACTGTTTAATTATTTCAATCTTGAGCTGGAGCCCGCCTTTTCCCAATGGAAGGATGCGGTGGAAAAGGTCATGTCCTGATTCATCGTTTTAGTGATTCCGCTGCGATTCTAAAAGGCGGTCTTTTTTTTCGCAAGGGCTTCCACAAGTCCCTGTTTCTGCCCAGGGTCCTGGGTCGGCTCTGATATGTCTGAAAATTAAGATATTTTCCCGAAAATTAAAGTTTTTTTCCTGAAAGTATGTTAGAATAAGTGCTAAACACCATGCTTCCCAACCAGAGCGTTTTTCAAGGGCTTTTTTATGAAATAATCCTGGATGAAATCGATGAAAAATCTCCGATGCATCTTCTTATTTTATACTTAAAATACTTATATAATGAATGGTTGTCAAAGCGGTCAGGGATACGATCTGAACGGTCCAATGGATGAGGAAAAAATTTCACAAACTTTTACAGAAAGAAGGATTGAGGGCAAAAGATTAGTAAAAGAAGTTATCAAAAGCCCTCATACTTAAACATTTGGAGGGATAAGTATGGACAATACAACGGCTTCAATTGAGACATTTCAAACTGCGTTGCTTCAAATCGATCGAGTTAAAGCGAATGAAATTTTTGAAGCCTGCTATTTGGAGAAGGAGAGTTTCGAGGATTTGGAGACCTTGACCATGGGCTCTTTGGAAAATATTGGGGACAAATGGGAAAAAGGTGAGTTGTCATTATCTCAAGTATATATGAGCTGAGTGATCTGTGAAGAGCTGATTGAGAAGTATATGCCCAAGTTTGCAGCAACCTCAAAAAAAGAACCCCGGATAGGCATTGGAGTCTTACAGGACCATCATGCCTTGGGGAAACGAATTGTCTTTTCAGTCCTTCGGGCAGGCGGATATGATCTTATTGATTTTGGGCAGGGATTAAGTGTTGATGACATAGTTGAAAAAACAATCGAAAAACAGATTGACATTCTTTTGATATCAACCTTAATGCTTTCATCGGCTTTACAGATCAAGGGGGTCGTTGAAAAACTTCGGGGAAACAATTCTGAGGTGAAAATTATTGTTGGAGGCGCTCCATTCAGAATGGACAATCAGTTATGGGAAAAAGTAGGTGCTGACGCTGATGGGAAGAACGGAACAACAATATCTAAAATCATTGAAAGACTTGCAAAAGGGGAGGGATTAAAATGAATTCCATGGAACGGGTCATGACAGCGATTGGACATAAGGAGCCGGACAGAGTGCCTCTGTTTCACCTTTTTTCGACATATGGAGCTAAAGAGTCCGGAATGTCAGTTAAAAAGTATTTTTCAAAACCTGAAAATGTAGTAGACGCTCAACTGAGGATGAGAGAAAAATACAGTAACGACTGCATCTATACGTTTTTTTATGCGGCTGTTGAAATCGAAGCTTTTGGAGGTGAGGTCGTGTTCAAGGAGGAGGGTCCTGCAAATTCCGGAGAACCATTTATAAAATCCATAGAGCAGATTAAAACCATAAAATTGCCCAACATACATGAATCCCCACCATTAAAAAAAGTGTTACAGGCCACAGACTCACTTAAGAAGTCTGTCGGAGGTTCAGTTCCTCTTATTGGAGTGGTGATGTCTCCCTTTTCATTGCCCGTGATGCAGATGGGGTTCGAAAAATATCTTGAATTATTGTACTATAGAAAAGATGAGTTTAATCAATTGATGAGACTCAATGAAGAGTTCTGTGTCGATTGGGCTAATGCCCAGCTTGAAGCCGGTGCAACGGCAATTTGTTACTTTGATCCTCTAGCGTCTCCTGCAGTAATCGAAAGAAAAAAATATATTGAAACAGGTCACAAGGTTGCCATACAGACCATAAGCCGGATAAAGGGAGCGACAGCAACACATCTTGCCTCTGGAATCAGTACTCCTGTCGTGGAGGAAATTATCGAAACAGGATCGGCAATTCTTGGCTTTAGCGCTCAGGATGATATTCGGGAATTGAAAGAAAAGGCGAATAAAAAAATATGCCTGCTAGGAAACTTAAACGGCATCGACATGGTGAACTGGGATAGAGATAAAACCTGTGTAGAGGTAAAGCAGCTTATCCAAAAAGCTGCCCCTGGAGGAGGGTTTATACTGTCTGATAACCATGGCGAAATACCGTGGCAGGTATCTGAAGACGTACTGCTTGAAATTTCAGAGACTGTCAAAAAATCTGGTGTTTATCCGATTAAGAAGGAGTAGAGCATGAAAAAACTACAGATCGTTGTGTGCGAAAATTTCTATGATGAATACCAAAAGGCGCTTCAAGTAGAAGGGTTTGAGGAAATCGAACTTCTGGAATTCCCCACTTTGTGTGATCAAAAAGGGCGTAAAGACGAAGTAAAAGAGAAGCTTGGCAAAGAACAGAAGAAGAAAAGCATTGTTATTTGCAGCAAATCGTGTGATGTGCTGGATCTTTTACCTGAAGCTGACTCGATACAGACCACGACCGGGAAATATTGCTTCAGCCATTTAACCTGTGATGAATTTTTGAATCATTTGATATCTCAAGGCAGTTATATAGTCAGCTCAGGTTGGGTGAAAAAGTGGAAAGACCATCTCGAAAATATGGGATTTGACAAAGACACAGCAAGAAAATTCTTTCAAGAATCAAACAGACAGCTGGTTTTTTTAGATGTAAAAGAAGACAGGACCGATGAGAGGCTGATAAAGGAGTTTTCTTCCTATGTGGGTCTTCCATATATAATTGTTCCGGTTGAACTTGAAAAGATTCGGTTGATGCTAAGAAGCAAGGTTTACGAATGGCGACTCCACAAACAGATCCAGACGAACAAGGCGACGATTAATGAACTGAGGAATCAGTGCGCCGAATATTCCACTGTTTTTGATCTATTGGGAAAAATATCAACCTACGGCAAAAGAAGAGATGTGATTGGTCAAATAAAAGAACTATTCATGATGGTTTTTGGTGCCCGGAGCTTCAGATTTTGCAGTGATCAATCTGGTTCCCTGCCGGAGGAGGTTGAGATTTTTCAAAGAAGTGAAGAAACCTATCTGTTGTTAAAAGAAGAGAACAGGTTTTTAATTAAAATCATATGGGAAGGGGTGCTTTTCGGGATCGTCGATGTCAGTGGATTTTTGTTTCCACAGTATATTGAAAAGTATTTGAATCTGGCTGTGGAAGTCTCCAGAATCAGCGGACTGGTATTCCACAATAATACACAATATGAAAAAATCATGGAATCGGAAAAGGAACTTAAGTATCTGAGCTTGCATGATTCAATGACGGGATTGTTCAACAGAGCTTACATCAACCGGGAATTATCCAGCCCTCTGGAGGACAATAAAACCTGTGTTTTTATGTTTGATATTGACAAGCTGAAATACGTCAACGATAACTTTGGTCATGCCGAAGGAGACAAACTGATCACAAGTTTTGCGCAAATTCTGAAAAAAAGTTTTAGAGAAAACGATGTAGTTGCAAGAATCGGGGGAGACGAATTTGTTGCTGTTTTGTACGAGGCGGATGAACATATCCTCGAAGGGATCGAGCAAAGAATTATCAATCTGATAGGGGTGAAGAATAAAAGAACAAAAGAAAAACATTTAGAAATAAGTGTCTCGATGGGTTATGCAATGGCGAAAAATAACAGTGATACAATTGAGGAGCTGATGAAAATAGCAGATGCCAGGATGTATGCTGATAAAACTCGCAAGGGGAAAATTATGTGGAAACGGAAGCATTTATCTGAGAACCACTATCTGATCGAATGACCTTGAGTTTCTCCTTTTATAAATATGATGAACAGATTCGCTATTGATATGTATTTGATGGATGAAAATAAATTTACAAACTTTTACAGAAATAGGGATTGAGGACAAAAGATTGGGTAAAGACATAGGGAAAGGAGGGAGTTCCCGGTGATGAAATCAAAAGTTCTGCAAGCCTTCGATTTTGAAAGAGCCGATGGCTTATTGGAAGAGTTCAATAAGTCAACGGGGTTTGTCACTGCGATTTTAGACCTTGATGGAAAGATTCTGTCAAAATCCGGATGGAGACAAATCTGCACAAAGTTTCATCATAAGAACCCTGAAACCCTCTCGAACTGTATTTTCAGAGATGTTGAACTAACCGTTAAACGAAAAGTGGGAACCTTTCATACCAGGGAATGCTTGAATGGACTGACGGATGTGATCATCCCTCTGGTGATTGAAGGAGAGCATATTGCAAATATTCTTACCGGACAGTTCTTTTTAAAAGAGCCGGAGATTCAATTTTTTAAAAAACAGGCGAAACGCTACGGATTTGACGAGAGCTCTTATCTGGAAGCTCTTGAAAAAGTGCCGGTGATCTCAAAAGAAAAAGTTGAAGCTGAAATCAAGTTTCTGCACTTAATCATCAAAATGCTGGCTGATTTGACCGCCGAAAAGTTAGAGCAGATGGAGCTGAATGAAGAGTTGAAAAACAGAGATCAGACGCTCCGGGAGACCCAGGTGCAGTTGGAACGGAATATTGCTGATTTATTGGAAACCCAGAAGATTTCGGGATTGGGAACATGGAGGCTGGATTTAGTCACGAATGAGGTGCAGTGGTCCGAGGCACTTTACAGAATGTACGGTTTTGACCCAACCCTTGCACCCCCGCCTTATACGGAGCAAATGAAGTTGTTCACCCCTGAAAGCTGGGAGAGAGTATCGAGCTCCCTTGAACGGACAAGGACAACCGGAATCCCTTATGAACTGGAACTGGAAACTGTCACCAATTACGGATCCAATGGATGGATATGGGCGCGGGGTGAAGCTCGGAAAGATGAAGATGGGAACATCACTGAGCTCTGGGGAGCAGTCCAGGATATCACTGAGCGTAAGAGGAACGAAAGAGAGCTGGTTCATTCCAGGGATCTGATGCGGTACATTATTGAACATAATCGAAGTGCTGTTGCGGTCCATGACAAAGACTTGAAATACATGTTTGTCAGCCAGAGATATCTAGATGACTATCGGGTGGAGGATAAAGACATCATCGGCAAGCATCATTACGAAGTATTTCCGGATTTGCCTCAAAAATGGAGAGATGTTCACCGGAAGGCCCTAGGGGGAGAAATCTCAAGTGCTGAGAAAGACCTCTATATCAGGGAAGATGGAACGAGGGACTGGACACAGTGGGAATGTCGGCCCTGGCATGAAGTGGATGGGTCAATTGGCGGAATTATCATTTATACAGAGGTGATCACCGAACGGATAAGGATTGAAAATGAGCTGATGTATTTAAGCTATCATGATCATCTGACAGGATTACACAACCGACGGTATTTTGAAGAAGAGCTGGAAAACAT
>PXDF01000206.1 GCA_003566455.1 Desulfonatronovibrio sp. | reverse complement strand
CAGGACACTGATGTACACAAACTGGTCAAGGTAGCAAGAAGGGAACTTCGAAAGGAATATGTTCAGGCTGATATGGGAATTACCGGCGCTAATTTTGCCGTGGCAGAAACCGGGTCCCTGGGCCTGGTAACCAACGAAGGCAACGCCCGGCTGGTGACCACCCTGCCCAGGGTACACGTGGCCCTGGTAGGCCTGGAAAAACTGACCCCCACTCTCAAGGATGCCCTTCGTATACTAAAAGCCCTGCCCCGCAACGCCACGGGACAACAGATCACTTCATACGTGAGCTGGATAACCGGGCCAAATGAATGCGACAGCGCACCGGACAAAAAAAAGATAATACATATCGTCTTTCTGGACAATGGACGACGGAAACTTTCCAGGGACAAAAGTTTTTCCCAGATACTTCGCTGTATCCGCTGCGGTGCATGCGCCAATGTCTGTCCAGTCTATCGTCTGGTTGGCGGACATAAATACGGTTATGTGTATATTGGCGCGGTGGGTCTGGTAATGACCTATTTCTTCCATGGCCGGGACAAAGCAAAGCTTCTGGTTCAGAATTGCGTCAATTGTGGAGCCTGCAGGGAAGTATGTGCCGCGGGAATAGATCTGCCCGGGCTGATCAAGGATATCCACGCCAGGATTCAGGACGAAGACGGACATCCCCCCAGGTCCAGACTGCTGAGCATGGTTATGAAAAACCGCCGACTTTTCCACACCCTTTTAAAAAACATGCGGTTCGCCCAGCTTCCTTTCGCGGACAAAGAGGTCCGTTATATCCGGCACCTCCCATCCATATTCATGAAAGGCCAGGATTTCAGAAAACTTCCCATACTGGCGCGTAAACCTTTCCGGTATCAATGGAACGATATAAAACCTGCAGTGGTTAAGCCTGAACTCAGAGTGGCCCTGTTCTCGGGATGCGCCGTGGATTTCATTTATCCGGAACAGATGATAGCCGCGGTCAAGGTCATATCCAGAGGACGTTCAATCGCCCAGGAGCATCCTTATAAGCAAACCTGTTGCGGATTGCCCGCCCTGATGATGGGCGAGAAAAAAACAGCCCGGGAAGTTGCCCGGCAGAACATGGAAGCCTTTGACCCGGAGAAAGTTGACTATATTGTCACCCTTTGCGCCTCATGCGCATCTCATCTGAAACACAATTATCCCAAACTCCTGGCAGATGAAAGAGAACTAAGCAAAAAGCTCAAAGCCTTTACAGACAAGATCATGGACTTCAGTTCATTTGTCCGGGATGTAATGCGCATATCCCCCATGCTTTTTGATAAATCCGGGCAAAAGGTGGGCTATCATTCCCCCTGTCATCTCTGCCGGGGACTTGGAGTCAGGGAAGCTCCCCGCTTAAATCTCTCCATGACCCACAATTATGTGCCAACGGATGAGGAGGAGGTCTGCTGTGGGTTCGGGGGAAGTTACTCTTTAAACTTCCCGGCAGTGTCCAGAACACTTCTGGCCAAAAAAATGGCCAACCTGCTGGCCAGGGAGATCTCAACCGTAGCCACGGATTGCCCGGGATGCGTCATGCAGATCCGGGGAGGCATGGCCAGGGAGGGAAAGGACATTCAGGTCAAGCACGTGGCTGAACTGATGGCTGAGCAATTAAAATAGCCTGTCACCAAGATAAAAAAAGACTAATTGTTCTTTTTTTCACGAAAATCGACGTGGATATTTTGCTCATTGTCTGCTAAATATCACCGTTAACCTAAAATAACGATATTTTTTTTATTCCCTGTGTTTTTCTTGGACGCTTCAAATGGCATGTGACCCAATCTCATAAACTGTGGCCTCATTTACTGAAAAAATTTTCACTGTTTTGGTCACGTATAACTATCAAAATTCAGGAGTATAGTATGTGGGAAATCAGACTTCACGGCAGAGGAGGTCAGGGCGCGGTAACCTCGGCTGAGCTTCTGGCCAGGGCGGCAATCGCCAAGGGAAAATTTGCCCAGGCTTTTCCCAGTTTTGGTCCCGAAAGAAGAGGGGCGCCTGTTCAGGCCTTTGTCAGGGTGGATGAAAAAAGAATTCTTAAAAGAGAAAAGATATATGAACCCGATATTGTCATGGTTCTGGACCCTACCCTTCTGGATGTGGTCAATGTCGCTGAAGGGCTCAAGCAGGACGGGATTGTAGTTGTAAACAGCCCTCAATCCAATGAAGAGCTCAAAAACAGATACAACTGGCCCAATGTGGCTGCTGTTAACGCAACCAGAATCGCGGTAGACATTTTATCCGTGCCCATAACCAACACAACAATGCTTGGGGCCTTGTTAAAGGCATCAGGCATTATGGAGGCCAAAGACATGGAAGAAGTTATAATGGACCGTTTTGGGCCTAAACTTGGACCCAAAAACTTCAGCGCCCTGTCCAAAGCCTTTGAAGTAACAAATATAAACTAATATTCAGGAGATAGATTATGGCTGAATCAGCAATTTGTGCCTGGCAGAAACTTGAGCTTGGAACCGCGATTACAACTCCCGGCAACTCTGCAGAACTCAGGACAGGGGACTGGAAAACCCTGCGTCCTGAAACCGACCGGGAAAAATGCATCAAATGCGGCATGTGCAGTATCTACTGCCCGGAATTTTGCATAAGTGAGGCAGAAGATGGATACTACCCAGCTGACCTTTTCTATTGCAAGGGTTGCGGTATCTGCGCAAATGAATGTCCCAAAAAGGCAATATCAATGATCATGGATTAGAAACCCAGGAAAACAACCGGCAGGAAAATTTTTCTGCCTGAGCGATTTAATATACTAAATGGAGGAAATAATATGACTAAGGCTAAAGGGTTGGAGGTTTCACTGGCTGTGGCTGAAGCGGTGAAACAGGCCAACGTGGATGTAATAGCTGCCTATCCCATAACTCCCCAGACCCATATAGTGGAAGAACTTTCAGTATATGTAGCCAATGGCGAGCTTGATGCCGAATATGTACCAGTGGAATCCGAGCATACAGCCATGAGCGCTTCCGTGGGTTCCAGCGCTGCCGGGGCCAGAACATACACTGCCACATCAGCCCAGGGGCTGGCCCTTATGCATGAAATCCTTTTCATTGCTTCAGGGCTGAGGCTGCCGATAGTCATGACCGTGGCCAACAGAGCGCTTTCAGCGCCCATTTCCATCTGGAACGACCACGGAGACATAATGGCGGAACGCGATATCGGCTGGGTTCAGATCTTCGCTGAAAATGGCCAGGAAGCTTATGACCTGAGCATCGCGGCCTTCAAGATCGCAGAGGACCACCGGGTACTTCTGCCTGTTTGCGTGAATATTGACGGCTTCATTTTGACTCACATGATTGAACCTGTGTTGTTTATTGATCAGAAAAAGATTGACGCCTTTCTGCCCCCTTTTAACCCGGCATTGACCCTGGACCCCAAAAAACCTGTAACCATGGGGCCCGTAGGGGTACCTGAGGTTTATGCTGAATCCCGCAAACAATGCGAACAGGCTTTGATCAATTCCAGGGAAATAGTGGCCGAGGTGTTTGACCAGTGGGGCAAAACCTTTGACCGCAATTATAAATTAATTGAAAAAAACGGTCCTGATGAGGCTAAATCATTGTTTATTACCATGGGTTCCATGGGTGAAACAACAATGACCGCGGTGCAGGAACTTACTGATTCAGGCGAATCCGTTGGCCAGGTGAGAATCAGGCTCTGGAGACCGTTTCCCAAAAAGGAATTTCTGAACGCCATAGCCGGCGCTGAAGAACTGATTATTATTGACCGGGCTCTAAGTCCCGGATCTCACAACGGACCAGTGGCCCAGGAAGTTAAAGCCCTGCTTTATGATGAACCTGTTAAGCCCAGGGTGCACAATGTCATCGCAGGGCTTGGCGGACGTGACGTAACCGTTAAAGACTTCAAAAAAATGTATGCAATGTCCAGGAAGAATGAACTGGATCCAAACTATACCATATGGGGGGTACGTTCAGATGCTTAATAATCCCGGACTGGAAAATTTCGAAAAAATTACGTCCAAAAACCTGCCCAGGGAAAACTACATCTCCCCGGGCCATCGGGCCTGTCAGGGTTGCGCGGAAATCCTCGCCCTGGCAATGGTCATGAAAGTGGCTGGACCAAATACCATAGTGGCAAATGCAACCGGCTGCATGGAGATTGTGACCTCGCCATTCCCTCAAACCGCTTGGAAGTTGCCATGGATACATGTAGCCTTTGAAAACACGGCAGCAGTAGCCTCAGGGATTGAGGCAGGAATAAAGGCTCTGAAAAGAAAGAATAAATACCAGGACGATCTGCCCAATGTTATCGCTGTTGGCGGAGACGGGGCTACAGCCGATATTGGACTGCAGGCATTATCCGGAGCCCTGGAGAGAGGGCATAACTTTCTATATGTCTGCCTGGACAATGAAGCCTACATGAACACCGGGATACAGAGATCAAGCTCCACACCTTACGGGGCTTCCACCACCACCTCTCCTGCTGGATCACAAAGCATTGGACAGCAAACCTGGAAAAAAGATATGCCAGGCATTGCCGCTGCTCACAATATTCCTTATGTGGCCACAGCCAATCCCGGTTTTCACCTCGATCTCATGAACAAGGTTAAAAAAGCCCTGACCATTAATGGTCCGGCCTATCTCCATATTTACTCAGCCTGCCCGACGGGATGGAGAAGCAAACCCGAAAAGAGCATAGAAGTGTCCAAGCTGGCGGTTCAGACAAATGTGTTTCCCCTGTATGAAATTATCAACGGGAAGCTGACCATCACCAAAAAAATCAACAAACCCAAACCTGTTGTTGATTATTTTAAAACTCAACGCAGGTTCGCGCATCTAAAAGAGGACGATCTGAAATTTATCCAGCAGAAGATCGATGAACAGCTGGCCAGATTGCAGAGACTTGAGACGGATAAAGAATGAAAACTGGCTGAATGCCTGTTAAGAGAGATCAGTAAGGGCTTGACATGATCAGGCCCTTACGTTTTTTGAAAATTCAACATCCACTTTAAAAAATAAAAGTCACGCCCATAAATTTTTCCTTGTCAAACCTGTTCATTTTTTCTTAGTTAATTGATTTGATTTATTGAAAAGTTTTTTCCCAACATACTCTTTAAGGAGTAATTATGACCGATAAACAACTTCACGCTTTGTTCAACCCTGAAAGCGTGGCTGTAATCGGTGCTTCATCAACTCCCGGAAAAATCGGCCACAGTATCCTGAAAAATTTATTGGAGGCCGGATTCAATGGACCTATCTACCCTGTAAATCCAAAGGCATCATCAATTCTTGGCCGTAAAGTGGTCAATGATATATCAGAACTGCCCAGAGATGTTGATCTGGCTGTCATAACCATTCCCAGAAATCTGGTTATTCCCTCCATTGATAAGCTTGGAGAGATTGGCGTCAGAGCAGCAATTGTCATTACCGCGGGATTCAAGGAAGTCGGAGGGCAAGGGTATTACCTGGAACAGGAACTGATTGAGGCGGCCAAAAAACATGACATGGCGTTGCTTGGTCCTAACTGCCTGGGAATGATCAATACTCACGGTCTGGTTAATGCCTCCTTTGCCGCAGGTCAGCCTGATCAGGGAAATATTGCTTTTTTTTCCCAGTCAGGAGCGCTATGCGTGGCCATTCTGGACTGGGCTCTCGGTGAAAATATCGGTTTTTCCAAGTTCATCAGTCTTGGGAATAAGGCGGCCCTGGATGAGGCCGACATGATATCTTATCTGGGCAAGGATGAAAAAACTGATGTAATTCTCGGGTACCTGGAAAATGTGAACAACGGGGAGAAATTTGTACAGAAAGCTATTAGTCACAGTAATGAAAAACCCATAATCATAATCAAATCAGGCACAACATCAGCAGGAGCCAAGGCTGCCTCATCCCATACCGGAGCCATAACCGGTTCTGACCAGGCTTATTCCTCGGCTTTTTTGAAATCCGGCGTTATCAGGGCCCATGACGTGGAAACCCTGTTCAACCTTGCCCAGGCCTTTTCCACTCAGCCTCTGCCCAAAGGACCCAGCCTGGCCATTGTGACCAACTCCGGAGGACCAGGCATTATGGCTGCGGACGCCTGCGAAAAATCTTCCCTTAACATGGCCAGAATATCTTCTGCCAGCATTGAACTAATGAAGGAGTTTCTCCCCACCTATGCCTCACTTTACAATCCTGTTGACATAATCGGTGATGCCGGGGCTGAAAGGTATTTCAAAACCATGGAAACGGTTGTCAAAGACAGCAACGTGCACTCCATGCTTGTTGTTCTGACCCCGACCTCATCCGCGGCTTCTGAGATTGATGAGATTTGTCATGGGATCGTGAAGATTGCCCAAAAAACAGACAAACCGGTTTTTGCCTGCTTTATGGGCAAAAAGATCATCTCCTCGGGCAAAAAAATCCTTATGAACGGCAGTGTGCCCTGTTATTCTTTTCCAGAGCCGGCCATCAGATGTATTGAACAGATGCACAAGCACTTCCAGTGGAAGAACAATCCCTGCCCCCTTCCCACTCCGGTGTCTAGAGACAAGGGAAGAGCCGCCCTGATAATTGACCGGGTTAAAAAAAGCGGGCAAAATGAAATTGTTGAATTTAGGGCTCAGGAAATACTCCAGGCTTATACACTTCCCGTTCCCAGAACCGCTCTTGTCCGTTCCAGTCATGAAGCTGTAGAAGTTGCTGAACGTTTCGGATACCCTGTTGTTCTGAAAATAGCTTCCCCCAATATCTCCCACAAAACAGACGTAGACGGGGTAAAGCTTAACATTAAAACTCCAGATGAAGTCAGAAAGGTATTTCTGGAAATTACCGGCAGATCGGCAAGACTGAGACCAGATGCTCACATTGCCGGATGCCTGATTCAGGAAATGGCCTCCAGGGATTGTAAAGAGGTGATTGTGGGGTTCAAGAGGGATGATCAGTTTGGACCATTGATAATGTTCGGCCTCGGAGGCATATATGTGGAAGTATTAAAGGATATTTCCTTCAGGCTTGCTCCCATTACCAGGGATGATGCCCAGAAAATGATCAGAGAAATAAAGTCTTATATGCTTCTCAAAGGCTTCAGAGGCGATCCACCGATTAATTTTGATGCTGTTGAAAATATAATTCTGAGCATGTCTCAGCTTGCCATGGATTTCCCTGAAATCTACGAAGCTGAATTTAATCCCATCCTGGTCAACTCTGAACAGGCCATAGTGGCTGATGTCAGGATGACCCTGAGTTAGTCGGGGTTATTTTTAATAGACTTTCTGGTAAATTTTAGTGACTTTTATCTAATTGTTGTGATTTTTAAATTTATATTTTATAAAAAATTTGCAACAGAACAAAAAACAGGAGGATTTGCAAATGGTCGGACTCTATATTGGATCTACAACTGGTTTTTCCGGCAAGAACCTGATCACTCTTGCTTTGGGAAAGAAATTCCAGGAAGAAGGTGTAAACATCGGTTTCATGAAGCCTGTAGGAGCCATCCCCAAGGAAATTGAAGGAAAGATGGTTGATGAAGATGCTTACAAAACAGCTCAGTTTTTCGGCCTGAGTTCAGATCCTTCTCAACTCACTCCAGTCCTGGTTTCCCAGGATTTCAAGATGAAGGCTTACTCAGGAGAATGTCTGCTGTACAAGAACGACATTCAAAAGGCTTACGAGGAGTTAAGCAAAGACAAAGACCTTATACTTATCGGGGGTTCTGGAAGTTTTCTTTTTTCAGGAAAATACTGCCAGCTTGACGGATTCAGTATCTCCAGGTTTTTGAAAACAAAAGTAGTTATCATTGACCGTTATCACCGCGAATTGAATTATGATTACCTTATTGCCGCCCAGGAAGTCCTTGGAGATGATCTCATCGGCGTTATCCTCAACGACGTTCCTGATTATTTTATGCAGGAAACACGTGATTTTGTTTTACCCATGCTGGAAAACAGACAGGTGAAGGTTCTGGGAATAATACCTCATGACGATGTTCTCAAGGCCATAACCATAGGTGATCTTGCTTCTCAACTGGGGGGGAAGATAATATCCATGCACACCAAATCCGACCAGATAGTTCAGAACTTTCTTATCGGTACCATGCAGATTGAAAACTTCATGACTCATTTCCACAAAAACAAGAACGTAGCTGTCATAGTTGGTGGTGACCGTTCTGATCTGCATCTTGTGGCCCTTGAAGGCAACTGTCCATGTCTTATCCTGACCGGCAATATCTATCCCAACGATATCATCCTGACCAGGTCTGAAGTTCTGGGAATACCTATTATTGTGGCCAGGGAAGACACCTTTACCGTTGCCCAGAAAATGGAAAATATCCTCAACAGGACCAAGCTCAGGGAGCCTGTAAAAATTGACCAGGGATGCCGGCTGGTTAATGAAAACATTGATTATGACTATTTGTTCAGTAAATTGGGTCTGAAATCAAAGTCCTGATTCAGTTGGTCAATGCATCTCAGTCTGGACCGCCAGCATATCTTACTGAAAATTTCCTGGCTTTTTAACTTGCAAGGACAGTCCAACCCTACTATCTGTTGTTTCTTGTGAATTTTTTCATAATTTATTATTGACAAAATGAAAATATTCTTTTAGTTGGATATTCTAAAAAAAAGTTAAATTATTCAATAAATACCAAGTTGCTTAAATGTTCCATTGCATTATTGAAAATCAATCCGTCTTTTTAGTGAATCTCCGGGTCTTTTTCAGCCATTAGACCCGTTTTTTTAATATTAACCATAAAAGGAGGAGGTTCATGGCTGATAATAGCCATTGGGATTGGGAAAAGGGGACCAAGGTCATTCACAAGCTGAGCCAGTGCGATGCTGATGTGACATGGCTGGAGGAGCCTTATGCCAGTCCAGACGGTGAAAAAATTGCGTCAATAGCCAAACTTGAGGACGAGTTCTCAGTCTGCGTCAATGGAAAACTCTGGGAAAAGACCTTTGAAAAGGCCTGGTACCTGAGGTTCAGTCCTGACGGCAGACTGACCTGCCTTGTCCAGGAGGACATGGAATGGACGCTGGCAGTGGATGGAGAACCCTGGGAAGAACACTATGCCTACATCTGGAACACCCTGTTCAGCCGGGATGGACAAACCATTGCCGCATGCATCCAGCAGGATGGCAGATATGGTATGGTGGTTAATGGAACTGCCTGGGAGGAACTTTACGTTAACGCCAATGAGTTTGCCCTGAGCCCTGATGGAAAGAACTCAGCAGCCGCGGTTCAGAAAATCCCCCTTAAAGAAGCGGATATTTTCGGTTTTCAGGAAGGGAGTTTCAGTGTGGCGGTAAATGGGCAGGCCTGGGAAGATAATTATGTCAATGTCTGGACCCCGACATTCAGCCCGGACAGTCAAAGCATAGCAGCCCAGATGCGCAAAACCCTGTATGAATATTCCATAGCAGTAGATGGGAAGCCCTGGGATACATTTTTCCCGTGCGTTTGGGACCCCAAATTTAACCCGGCCAACGGCACTATTACCGCGCCTGTTCGCCAGGCGGGAAAATGGGGACTGGCTGAAAACGGCCAGATAATCTGGGAACCGGTTTTTACCCAGTTATGGCATCAGACTTACTCTGATGATGGTAAAAATATATTCGCCATTGGAGCGCCGAGGTTCGGCAAATGGACCATAGTTCATAATGGAACCCCATGGCAGATACAGGTTGAAACCATGATCGCCGACCTCAGAGTCAGTCCTGACGGAACAAAGGCGGCTGCCGCGGCCAAGGAAGGCGAAAAATGGACCATAATGACTGATGAATCATTATGGCCGGAATGGTTCGATATGATCTGGTCTCCGGTCTTCAGTCCCGATTCCCGCCATCTGGCGGCTAAGGTGGAAAAACCCGGCAAGCGTTATACAATCGTTGTAAACGGTAAACCATACAAAGAAGTCTTCAGCCATTGTTGGGCTCCTGTATTCAGTCCAGACAGTCAATCCGTGCTAATTCGCGGAGTCCAGGGCGGAATATACAAGCGCATCGTGGCCAAAGTGAAAGACTTTTAAGAGAGGGAGGCCATGCATACAATCTACAATTTAGTCACAGGTCCATTGGTATGGATATCGTTCATCATATTTTTCGGTGGTCTGGTAGGCAAATTTGTCTATCTGACGAACCTGGCCAAAAATAAAGATCCTTTTGTGTTTAACTACCTGAGCTTAAAGCATGCCCTGCGTTCCATATTTATCTGGTTTGTTCCCTTTGCCACGATGAATATGCGCAATAATCCGGTCATGACCATTGTCACTTTTGCTTTTCATATCTGTCTTATTCTGGTTCCCATTTTCGCTCTTGCCCATGTGATTATGTGGGAAGAAGCCTGGGGCATAAGCTGGTGGACCTTGCCGGAAACGGCTGCTGTCATAATGAGCTTCATAGTTCTGGGCGGCATTGTATTCTTCGCGATCCGCCGAATAGTTTTACCTGAAGTTAAATATGTTACAAGACCCCAGGACTTTGCCATCCTGGCTTTGGTGGCCCTACCCTACCTGACAGGGCTTTTAGCCTATTACCAGATATTCGATTACCAGACCATAATTATTCTGCACATCCTTGCTGGAGAGGCCATGCTGATAGCCATTCCCTTTACATGGCTGAGCCATCTGCTTCTATATCCCATGGTCAGAGGGTATGTCGGCTCTGAGTTCGGCGCTGTCCGTCACGTCAAAGACTGGTAGAACATTCAAGAAACAGGAGAATAATTATGAGCGAAGCCGCTACGGCAAAAAAAATAGACGATGTCGGGCTGGATCAGGGGGCTGCCAAACTAACCCCGGAACGCATCGAATCCACTATCATGCGGGTCATTAACCTTGAAAACAGCGCCCGGCTGAAGGCCTATGTCAACACCTGTGTTCATTGCGCCCTATGTTCGGACGCATGCCACTATTTTCTTTCCAATGACCGCGATCCAAAATATGCCCCTGTGGGCAAAATCAAACAAACTCTTTGGGAGATGATTAATAAAAAAGGCAGGGTGTCCCAGGAATTCCTGGTCCGGGCTGCCACCATAGCTTACACGGAATGTAATTTGTGCAGGCGCTGCGTCCACTATTGTCCAT
>PXDF01000110.1 GCA_003566455.1 Desulfonatronovibrio sp. | reverse complement strand
TTTGATCATGTTTTAAAATCTTCAAAGGAGCGCTTCTCATGGAGAATATAGATCTTCTCGGTACCAAGCTGGTAGAAAAAAAGTTGGTTTCTGAAGAACAGCTTCAGATAGCTCTGGAACGTCAACGAATGTCCGGGGGAAGGCTGGGTTATAATCTAGTCAGCCTTGGCTTTATCAATGAAAAGGACCTGGCCGAATTTTTCAAGAGAGTGCCTCCTGTACCCAGTTCCATTGAGGACACCGGTCTCAGTCTCTCCTATATCGTGGATTTGATCAATAAACACGTGGTGCTTATGGGTGAATTCACCATCCCTATGGTGGCCGATAAAGTAAAGTTGCCCATTCCTCTGGTGGACACGGCCATGGAGGTGCTTCGGCGGGAGAGGTTCATTGAAGTCAAGGGCGCTGACCAGCTGTATAAAACATCCTACAAGTTCGCCTTGACCGATGCTGGTCGCAACAGGGCGGCTGAACTTCTGAATGTCTGCCGTTACGCGGGCCCGGCTCCTGTAACCTTGGCTGAATACCGGAAGCAGATTGAAATCCAGACCGTGATGAATATTATCATCACGCCGGAACAATTCAATAATGCCTTCTCCCACCTGGTGATCAGCGATTTACTGCTCAACTCACTGGGACCGGCTGCGAGCTCAGGCCGGGCTATTTTTCTCTATGGCCCTCCAGGCAACGGCAAGACAACCATAGCTGAGGCCATAGGAAGGGCCTTGCCTGGAGATGTCTATGTTCCCCATGCCATTGTTGTGGGCGGGGAAATTATCACGGTTTTTGACAAGTCCGTGCACGCGCCCGTCAGGCAGACTGAGGACTCTCCCAAGTGTGATCAGCGGTGGGTATCCGTGAAAAGACCCACAGTCATGGTCGGTGGAGAACTGACCATGCGCACTCTGGATCTTGATTTCAATCCCATCGCCAAGTTCTACGAAGCCCCCCTGCAGCTGAAAGCCAACAACGGATTGTTCATCGTGGACGACCTGGGCCGCCAGCATATGGATATAGATACTCTTCTAAACAGGTGGATAGTCCCCCTGGCCAGACGCACTGACCTGCTCACCCTGCACACCGGCAGAAAGTTTGAAGTTCCTTTTGACCAGCTGGTGATTTTCGCCACCAACCTGGACCCCAAGGATCTTGTGGACATGGCTTTCCTGCGGCGGATGCGCTACAAGATCAAGGTTGACCATCCTTCACCCGATGAGTACCGCAAAATTTTCATAAAGGTATGCAAATCCAATAACATTGAATTCAAGGGTGATGTTTTTGAACACCTCATGGATCAGTACTACAAGAGAATGGATGTGCGCCTTTCCTCCTGTCAGCCCAGGGACATAATTGACCATATTATAGACGACGCCTATTACCGTGGTCATACCCCGGAATTAACCACTGAAAAGATCGCCATGTCCTGGGATAATCTATTCGTTAAATAATCCCTGCCTTTGAATTGGTCCAGGCGTTTTTAAGTTTTCAACCAGTCTTGAAAACTTTATAGGTATCATGCTATAATTCCAATTTTATAAGACTTGTCTGATTTTTAAAGATTAAGTGTTTTTTCAAAAAAACTTTTTAGCATGACAGAATCCTGAATTGAGCGATTTTCCTATGACTGGCCTCGCTTTTTACAGGGCACGGCAGTTTACTTTTGTCTTTTCATCTCAGTTTGCTAAATGGCATATTTATTGCCCTATCTTTTAATTTTAACCATTTCATTTATTTGCTTAAAAAAGCTGAGATCTGTTGGGACAAATGCTGAACAGGAAATCACAGAGCCCAGGCAAGGCTGAAAAAAACACAAAGTCCAGATCAAGGCCTGGGCTGGTTTTGCCCCTTTTCATGATGATGCTGCTTGGGGCCGCTTTCTGGATCTCCACGAACAATATGGGACATGACCAGACCTATATCCTGGTTGCATTTTCCCTGACCGGAATCCTTCTGCTGGGATTAACCATGAGGGGCGTTTTGGGCCTGTTCATCCCTTCCCCTGATTCAAAAAGGAAAGGGAAAAAAGAAAGCCAGGATGAGCTGGAAAAAATTATTCAGTCCACACCTCATCCTGTCATTATCACCGACGCCCAGGGCAAAGCTCTTATAATCAACAAATATTTCAATGACATGCTGGGTATCAGCTCTGAAGAGGACTTCTGTCTTCTCACGGATCACCGAACCAGTTCCTGGGAACTGAAAGATGTTTTTTCCCGGGTTATTCTTGGTGAAACCATAGTCCTGCCTGAGACATGGAAAACCCTGCCCCTGTCTCACCAAGCTCAAGACATCAAGGAAGCCTGCCTGCGCATCACCCTGATCCCGGTCAGACATTCCTCCTCCCTGGTCAAAAAAGTATACATCAAAATAGAAGACTGCACTCTGAGCAAAAAGCTTGAACAAAGCATCAGACAGGACCAGTGCCGTCTCAGGGCAGCTTTAGAAGGTGCCCGTCAAATTGTCTGTGAAATAGATCCCATGAACGGAAAAATGTTAATGGATCTGCAAAGCACTGAAAACAGCGCCGCCCAAAAATCTGTTGAATCCAAACGTTTGATCGAGTTTGCAGACCTGGTTCACCCTGAAGATCGTGGCCAGCTGCAACAGCTGATCAAACAGCATGCCTCCAGGGAAGGCGTTAATTTTGAACATCGGTTCAGGATGCGCTGGGAGACCGGTGAATGGAAATGGATTCAGTTCAGGGGCAAGGCCTTTTCTTCAGCCGGGAAAGACAGTTCCTTGTTCGCGGGAACAATGCTGGATATCACCAGGGAACACGAATCTGAGATGGAACTCAGGAAGTCAGAGGCCAGATACAGGTCTGTCTTTGCCAATGCCGTGGAAGGAATGTACCTGGTGGGAACAGACGGTGTGGTCATCTGCGTCAACCAGAGCTTTGCCAAGATCCTTGGATACGACTCTCCTGATGATTTCATGTCTGGAAGCCAAAAGAGATATTTATCTGAAATATATTACATACACAAGGTCAGGGAGAAAAGACTGGAGGCACTGCGGGAAAAAGGAGAGATCCTGCAGATGGAGACCCAGGTTCTGCAGAAGGACCGCAGCCTGATCTGGATCTCGGAAAACGCCAGGGCCATCATGGATGATCAGGGAAGGGTCATGTATTTTGAGGGCAGTTTAATAGACATTACAGCCCGGAAAAAGAGCGAGGAACGTCTCCTGCACCAGGCCCTGTTCGATCAGAATACCAACCTGCCCAACCGGGCCAATCTTGTTGAAAAACTGGACAAGGTTCTTAAAAAGGCCGCCTCGGACCAGGACTTTTTTTTCGGTCTGATCTTTTTCGACCTGGACGGTTTTGGATCGGTTAATGACGGCTACGGCCATTTTGTGGGTGACAGCCTGCTGTTGGAAGTATCCCGCAGGGTGAGGAAATTGTTGAAGCCCGGGGACACACTTGCTCGTCTAAACTCCGACGAATTTGGCATAATCGCCGGGGATCGTTCTTCTCAAGAAATTATGGACCTGGCCCAGGATCTGAGAAAAAATATTGAAGAGGTATTCGTCCTGGATGGACACGAGATTTTTATAACTGCCAGTTTTGGGGTCCTTTACTACAACATGACCTACACCCGTTCAGATGAAATGCTAAGAGATGCTGAACTGGCCATGCACAAGGCCAAGAAACAGGGCAAGAACTGTTGCGTTTCCTTTGCCAGAGAAATGTATCAGCAAAAAAGTCAGCAGACCCTTATGGAAAAGGATCTGCGACGGGCATTGGACCGCGATGAACTGGCCATTAATTATCAACCCATTGTCAAACTTGATTCCAGTGAACTGGTAGGGCTGGAAGCCCTGATTCGCTGGAAGCATCCTGATAAGGGCTTAATTTCACCGGATATTTTCATTCCCCTTGCCGAAGCAACCGGCCTCATTGAACCCATTGGAGACTGGGTCCTTCTGGAATCCTGCCGGCAGATCAGCGCCTGGCGTGAAGTGAATAACTCTTTGATCCTGAACGTTAACTTATCCGGCAAGCAGATTGAAAAAGCCGGTCTGGAGCAAAAAATTTACCAGACCCTTCAGAAAGTGAACCTTGATCCTGAATATCTGAATTTGGAAGTGACTGAAAGTATGGCCATGACCGGAATGGATTCCAATATCCGGACCCTGAAAAGACTGAAATACATGGGAGTCAGGTTGAGTATTGATGATTTTGGAACCGGTTATTCCTCCCTGGCCCATCTCCAGCGTTTTCCCCTGGATGAACTCAAAATTGACCGGTCTTTTATCAATACCATCAATATGAGCAAGAATAATAATCGTATTTTACAGTCCATAGTGGACCTTGCTCTTGGTTTGAATCTGAAGATGGTGGCCGAGGGCATTGAAACCAAAGGCCAGCTGGATCAGGTCAAGGCCCTGAAATGTCATTACGGCCAGGGGTTTCTGTTTTCAAAGGCCATAGAACCACAAGTCATAGAAAAAATCTGGATAGTTCCCCTGAAGCAGTCCCCGGGAAAGGTTGATCTTGATCTTATTAATGACACTTCACGCGCGGGGGCGTAATTTTACAAAAAATGGTTTTATACTGATACACTGTCAAAATGAATCAAAGCATCAGCGTACACCAGCTTGAGCCAGGCATGATTCCTGAATCGGACCTGCGCTGCAGAAACGGCCGCCTGCTGGCAGTCAGAGGCACTCCCCTGTCCAGAAATCAGATCCGGGCCCTGAAGACCTGGGGCGTGACCAGCGTATCCCTTCAGTCTTCTTCGGATCAGGAAGACAGTTCCTGGGACTGGTCATACACAGAGAAAGACTCCAGTGACCGGCCTGACCCTGGGCTCCAGGATCAGGCCGAGAAAATAATTCTGCCCCGATTCGCCCGGACAGATCTGGAACATCCGGCCGTGTCCGCGATGTTCAGCCTGGCTAAAACCCGCCTGGCTAAAGAGTTGAAGAAAAGTCCAGACCTGGTCCCTGCTTGTCCTGAAAAAACCCAGACCCGCGTGCATGGAGAGATACTTTTTGGTAAACACCAGCCAAAACCAGACTCCATGGATTTTCAAGCCTTAAATCCTGAAGAACTTGGACTTCTGCCCCTGCCCTCTGTCAGCCTCAATCTGCAGAAAGCTCTCATTGATCCCAAGTGCGCCCAGTCAGCTTTGGCAGATCTGATCAATAAAGACACCAAGCTTTCCAGCCGGCTGCTCAAGCTTATCAACAGTTCACTTTTCGGCCTGCCCTTCAAGGTTGAAAGTATATATCAGGCCATAACCATAATCGGTTCCAAACAGCTGTCCATGCTGGTACTTGGACTGACGGTCAGATCAGTGTTCAGACAGATCGCGCCTGATTCAGTGAATTTAAAACAGTTCTGGAAGCACAGCATGGCCTGCGCCATTGCCGCCAGAACCATTGGGGCCGGCTTGGGACGGGTCAACCCGGAAAGACTTTTCCTGGCCGGTCTGCTTCACGATATTGGCTGGCTTATCCTGATGGACAAATTTTCCATGCGCATGGGTAGAGTTCAAAAAATGATCCGCGGGGGGAAAATTACGCGTCAAGCCGCTGAAGCTGAAATTTTTGGAATGGATCATGCTCAATTCGGAGGAATGATTATTGCTAAATGGAAATTCTCCCTGATCCTGGAGCATGCCATAAGATATCACCATGAACCGGATAAATCGCTTAATTTTCTGGAAACAGGGATTTTACATACCGCGGATGTCCTGGTACACGCCTGCGGCATGGACAAGACTGCGGGCGAAAACGTTCCCTCACTAGATCCATTAACCTGGGAAAATCTCAATCTTGATCCAGCAGTTTTCGCCCTTTGCCTGAAGCAGATTGACCGCGTCCTGTTTCAAAAAACCGAGTCCATGGTTCAAAAGAAACAACATTAATGTATTTTAAATCTAAAACTTGTAATATAAATTACAATATTGTAATTAAAATGGAACAGATCCTGTGACCCGTTTACTGAAATTTTCAAACCCCAGACAGGATTTTTCACTTCCTGATCATGGATCCAGGCAGGTCCAGGACGATCCTTCCGCCCAGCCCGGTCCAGGTGCGAACAAACAGACCAAGCTGCGCAACAGGACCCAGTCCCAGGCTATCCTCTGGTCCAGGATGATGGGTCTTCAAAAAAAGAGGGTCAAGAAATCTCTTTTGCCCAAGCATCAGGAACAGCTGGTCCCGGGCAGGCAAAAGGTCCTGGAAGAAGAGCTGGATGAGGTTAAGCAGCGGGCTGGGCATCTGGAGGAGGCCAACAGGCTCTACCTGGACGCTCTGGAGCTGGCCATGACCTTTGGGGATTTCCAGGAAAGCCTCAATAAATTCCAGGATCCACAGCTCATTGTATCAGAGACCATGGCCAGGGCTGAAAAACTGATTGACTTTGACGTCCAGTCCATTTTCCTGATGCAGGAGGAAGACTCCAATTTCCGTCTGGCTGAATGTGACCCCCGGGAAATGACTGACCAGGTCAAACAGGAATTTGACACCCTTATTGATCAGGGCGCCGTAGCCATGGCCATCAACGATAAAAAACCCATAATGATGGCCTCCCGTGATAATGACTACCAGCTTCTGATTCACGTCCTGGCTACCTGTTCCCGGGTTCGGGGCATGTTTGTGGGAATGATTAAATCAGGTGAGGCGGACATACCTGAGGTGCTTTTGTCCCTCATGTCAATATTACTTAACAGCAGCGCCAATACCCTGGAAAGTTACGAGCTTTACAGTGTCATCCGGGAGCAGAAATCCAAGCTTGAAGAGCTGCTCAGGCAACGGACCAGCGAATTGACCGACCTGAACGACGAGATGGACATCAGGGTCCAGAAAAAGCTGGAACAGATGCAGGCTGAACTGGACAGGGCCAGAGAAGAAGTCATTGCCGCGGACACAGCCCTGCTGTGGTTCAAGGATCATGTCCTCATGACCGGATCTGAAGAAGACCATTGATCAGGGGCTGGCCCGGAAGAAGAGGCGGCATGGGGCAGTTCAGATAGTCAGATACAGCCCGGAACAGCTCGCCTTCAGCGGGGCTGACTTTTTTGTCAAAAGCGATGCTTGCGGCGCAGCCCCCGAGAAGCAGCCTTTTTTCCAGGGCTGCCAGATGGTTGAGCTTATTTAAAGCCTGCTCCAGCGCCTTCAAGTCGCAGTCCTGCTTTGCCTTGAAAGGCAGCCTCCCCCAAAGCTCCAGAAAATCCGCGCCCTGGTCAAAGGCTTTTTTTGCTTCCTCTGGTTTGGAGTGGCCGGCATGGGCCATTACAGACAGAAGCAGACCTGTTTCTTCCATCATCTGAGTCAGTGCTTCAAAACCATAAAACTCTCTGGCCGCGGGGCGAAAATGGGCGCCCAGGCGTTTCTCCAGGATCCGAAGCAAAGTCCACTCAAACAGGTCTTGATTTTCATCGGACTTGACCAGTGCCTGAAGATCATACTCAAATTCCGTGTATTGCTCGGGTGACAGTTCCTTTATGGCGGGCATGGTCAGATCCAGCAGGGGCAGCCTGATCTCGACCCCCTGGCTCTGCAGAAGTGACGCTAACTTTTCCGTCTCATTGGCCAGGTCCTTTTCAGTCCGGCTCTGCAGCAATCGCAGTTGGGCATTCCTGGTTGAAGGCTGGGCGTTGATGAGAAGAGCAAAGAGCAGCGCCCTGGCCCCATATGGTTCTCTGGCGGCATGGAGCAGGGGCTCCGGCAGTTTATCCAGGATCTCTCTGGCATAGCTGATATGTTCCGGGTCCACCTGCCCCACCTGAGAAACCGCGCCTTTAAGCAAAGGCTTCTGCCCCGGCGGAGCGGCCCAGACCGGTGAAGTCTTGAGACCCTCAATTTGTGGATAGGTTCCGTCCCAGTCCGGCTCAATTCTTTTGATCCGCTGGGACAGAGGTGGATGCGTGGCCAGGAAGTCTCCGGAAAAAGAAGATACCGCGTTGCAGAAAAACAGATGGGCGGCTTCAGGTGCGTTCATGTTTTCCACCCTGGATCCAAGGGCTCCTATCTTTTTCAGGGCGCCTGCAATGGACTGGGGATTGCGGGTAAACTGAACCGCTGACGCGTCAGAAAGAAATTCCCTCTGCCTGGAAACCGCGGCCTTGATCAGGTTTCCGAAAAATGACCCCAGGGAACCGGCTACCAACAGCCCCAGTCCTAAGAGGATCAAAGGCAGGGGCAGGGATCCCCGTTTTCGGCTCAGGCTGCGGTCGCGGTAAAAAACTGATCGAAGTATGGTTTTACCGGTCAGCCCTATAACCAGGATGCCGTGAACAATTCCCATGAGCCGGATATTTAAACGCATATCACCATTCAGGATATGGCTGAATTCATGAGCCATGACCCCCTGCAGCTCATCCCTGGATAGAATTTCCATGCAGCCCCTGGTCACCCCTATCACCGCGTCATCAGGAGAATAACCCGCGGCAAAGGCGTTAATGCCTCGATCATCCAGCACATACACAGGGGGCACAGGAGTTCCTGAGGCCAGAGACATTTCCTCCACCACATTGAGCACCCTGCGCTCGCCAGGTTCCTGACTGTCCGGAGACAGGAGACGTCCTCCAAGCATTTCCGCTACTGCCACACCTCCATGCCTCAGCTGAAGAATCTTGTAACCGGATCCAAGTCCCACCAGGATCATCACAGCCGCGGTGCTGCAAATCAGAACAAGAGGATTCCACAGGCTGGGGCTGACAAGCTGGGCGTTGTACTGGTCCTGAAAATTAACCAGAACAAGCCAAACAAAAAAATAGACCAGCAGTATGATCCCCATGACCGCGAGGGCAAAAAGAACAACCAGCTGTTTAGTCTTGCGCCTGGCCTGGTCCTGATTTTCAAAAAAATCCACCTCTTTCTCCCCTGATTCTTAAAAAGCGACTTTAGGCACTTCTCTGTGGGCCTGATCAGGCATTTCCAGAAACGCGGCATCTGAAAAATTAAGCATGGGAGCGAATAAAACAGGAGGAAAAGACTGCCGGTAAGTGTTGTAGCCGGCCACGGAATCGTTGTAGGCCTGCCTGGCAAAGGCCACCCGGTTCTCAGTGGTAACCAGTTCCTCGCTCAGCTGGCGCATGTTCTTATCAGCCTTGAGATCAGGATAACTTTCCACAACAGCCATAAGCCGGCCCAAGGCCCCGGACAGCATTCCTTCAGCCCCGGCCAGGGTCATCATGGCTGCGGCGCCTCCGGGATCAGCAGCCGCGGTGCGGGCGGCAGCCTGGGCTGTATTTCTGGCCGTGGTTACCGCCTCCAGGGTTTCGCGCTCGTGCTTGAGATAAGCCCTGGCCGTTTCCACCAGATTGGGAATCAGATCATACCGGCGCTTGAGCTGGACATCGATCTGAGAAAAAGCGTTCTTATACCTGTTGCGCAGACTCACCAGCCGGTTGTATATCCCCACCACCATGATCACAATCAAAAGCAGCAGAAAAAGAAAGATCAGAAGAAAAATTGTACCAGCGGACATTATTCACTCCTTTGTTTTCAATCTATAGAGCCTGCAAAGACCTGTTCGCCACAAAACTCAATTTATTATAGTGCTGCTTTGTTTTTTACACAGAGCGAATTGAAAAAGCAATATCCATGCCTGCTGCAACCCAGGGATACCTATCATTTTACCAGCTGCTTACCGTGGAAATATAAACGACCTTGAGCACAAAAAATTATTCAATATCAGACACATACGTACGCAACATGCTCAACTCCCCCCTGACTGATAATCCTTATGTTTACATTTCGCGTCAAACGCGATATGTAAACATAAGTGTTCGGCGCGCAAATTTTCAGGTGCTTTTCTTTATCCTTGGCCTGCTTGATCAACGTCATTTTTTAAAATAATAAGCAACGCAACCAACTTATTTTCTGTCTCAGCACTTGAAAATTTAAACCCCCCTTTTAAATAAGATTTTGCCCATGAAACAAGGTCAACAAGTGAATTATCAGTTCTTCCGGTTCCTTCTTGTTGGAGGAATTGGGACCGGAGCTCATTTCACCGTGTTGATTATCCTGGTCAGCGGCCTGGGCGTAAATCCTGTCATCGGATCTACCGCTGGATTTATAGTTGGCATGATCATCAATTATATATTGAACAGAAGATTTACCTTTCTCAGTAACCGCGCCCACAGAGAAGCGTTCTGGCGGTTTGTGACAGTGGCCTTCATTGGCATGACCATCAACAGCTCTGCAATGGCTTTATTTACCATGGGCATGCATATCCATTATCTGGCAGCCCAGGTTATGGCCACGATCATGGCTTTGACCTGGAATTTCCTTGGAAGCCGGCATTGGGTCTTTAAGGAACATAAAAAATAGCCAAAAGATATCCAGGAGTGTCATAAAGCATGAAAACACCAGGCATCCAATCCCTTGCCATTAAGGAAAACCCTCTTTAAATCGCAGTCACGGACATCGTAGTGGCCAGCCTGCTGGCCACCCAGGCCGGCATGACGGCCTTATGGGCCAGGATCATAACCACAGCATCAGTATTCATAATCAATTTCCCGGGCTGAAAATACTATGTATCAAAGAACCTCCCCCCAGGCCCATGGAAGACCTGATTTTTAAAATGGACTGAGCTATAAAAGCCCAAATCCTGACCATTATGTTTACATTTCGCGTTTGACCTGAAGTGTAAATATAATGATTATTTTTCCTTAAAAAATATGATCTTTTGCTTTTCCATAATACCTTTTTAGACATCGCCAATATTGAATTTTTAAGCTTTTGATAAAAAGCAGAAAATTTTATCTTCACATTTCGCGTTTGACTCGGAGTGTAAACATAGTTATCTTCAAAACCATGGATTTAAACAAATTGCATACGGCTGGGAATGCCCAGCGGGTTTTCAGGGCGCGGCAAAAAATAAACGACCCTGGGCTCATATCTCACATCACACAGCGGGCGGCCGGCAGAGAACCATTGTTCGTGGAAGAAAGTGATTACCTGAACATGCTCAGGCTGCTCAAGGAAAGCACGGAAAAGTTCAGCCTCAAATATTACGCCCTGTGCTTAATGCCCAATCATATACATATCCTGATCGAACCGCAGAAGAAAAACCTGTACGAAGCAAT
>PXDF01000045.1 GCA_003566455.1 Desulfonatronovibrio sp. | reverse complement strand
TCCAGGAGAAATCGTAAATGACCTTGACCCTCATATCAGGGACTTTATCAGAAACTGTACCAGGTGTGATCCGGATAAGCGCTACCCGAACACTCAATACGCAAAAAATGAACTGTTAAAATTTTATTCTCACAAATCAAAACCTGAAGGTTTCATTGAAAAAAAAGAACGCACTGTTACCTCTTTACTGTTGCTGCACTCTCCGGAGCAACAGCAGGGCCTGAAGATCATATTGGAAGAACTTGGAGTCAGAGCCTCTGAAATGGGTATCCAGATGCACATGTCGGAGGTTAAATATACCTGAAGGTTTCACTTTTAATGAAGCGTTCATGTTACCAGATTACCTGTCCATCTAAATGCATATTAAAGCAAAAATCTTATCGTTGACTTCTGCTTCTAAAACGCTTGAACCACTGAACAGGTTGAACATCTAATTGAGAGCCAGGAATAATATCAGTGAATCTAAGTGTCGGCAGTTTTTATGGGAAAAGTCATATCGGCAATCATCGCCGGGAAAACCAGGACCGTATCCTAACCAGGAAAATTGACAAACACAAATTCATTCTGGCTGTTGCGGACGGCATGGGCGGCGAAGCGGGGGGTGGACTTGCCGCGGCCACTGCTATCAAGCTGCTGGATAATGTCCAAAACTGCCATTACTCCAGGCCTGAAGATCTCGGTGCTTTTTTCATAAGAGCAGGGGAAAAAATTATTTCAATCTCCAGAGAGAATGAGGAACTGGCCGGTATGGGCACAACCCTGACAGCTGTTCTGGTCAGCAATAACCAGGCGGTCTGGGCTCATGTCGGAGACACAAGGTTATACCATCTAGAAAATGGATGTCTTCATCAGATCACCAGAGACCACAGCTTTATCTGGGAGTTGTTGGAATCCGGGGAAATAAGTCAGGCGGAAGCACTCACTCATCCCCTGCGCAACATGCTTGATCAAAGTCTGGGCACACCTGACCTTAAACCGGACTGTGGTTTTTTAAACCTGCAAAAAGAGGATCTGCTGGTTCTCACCAGCGACGGGCTTCATGCCAGCCTTAATCTGGAGCAGATGGAACGTGTGCTTATGTCTGCCATAAAGCTGCCGGACATGGCCGATACTCTAATTAAAATGGCCATGGATTTTGGAAGCAGGGACAATCTAAGCATTGTGCTTGCCAGGATTGAATAAGGCTGACCATGCGGCTGGTTCAGTTCGGGAAGTTTACAATTCAATTACCCTTTTTTCAGCCATATTTCCGGATTTCTCTGAAAAAATTTCGAAATAAGGACTGGAAGATTGCTTTACAACCGGAACTTTCTTGGATACTTGACTACAAGTACTGTAGCTTTTAAATGCACATTTTGCCCGCGTCTAAAGCCGGGTTCTCTCTGACCAGCAACAACCCTGCGCATCACCTTGATCCGGAAGCCGCATTGCACCGCGCAGATTATAATGCCGATGAAACTGACACAGGAGGTTTTTCATACTCTGGTCGATACTGAAACCTGCCTGACACCCTGTCCCTGATCCAAATTTGAACATGCTTCTAAGCCTTATGATTTTAAAAATAAT
This sequence comes from Desulfonatronovibrio sp., assembly GCA_003566455.1. Lineage (GTDB taxonomy): Bacteria > Desulfobacterota > Desulfovibrionia > Desulfovibrionales > Desulfonatronovibrionaceae > Desulfonatronovibrio. The sequence continues at coordinate 9,537 of PXDF01000045.1, read as the reverse complement.
TCTTAAACAACCTGTCAGGAGGTAAAAAACGTGCTCGCATTTACTCCCGAAGAATGGATCAATTCGTTATACATAGCCTATTGGGGTCGCCCCGCGGATCCATCAGGACTCCAGTACTGGGAAAGCAGGTGGGATGAGGAACTGGGCATAACCGCCCCCTGGATCGCTTCCAACTTTGCTTTGTCTGCTGAAGCGGACGAAGAATACGATTATTTTGCCGCTTATCATGCAGGCGAGGAAATCACTCGGCAAATGAGAGAGGATTTTGTTGACGCCATTTATCATAACCTGTTTAACCGCGAGCCCGATGCTGCAGGCAGACAATACTGGGTGGATGAGCTGGAGTCTGGTGCTGTGAACCCCGGAGAGTTTATCGCCCACATCGTTTATTCAGCTCTCAGGGAAGAGGGTCAAGACGCCCTGACGGTCATGGCCAAGAAGGAAGTCGGCGCATACATTGCCCAGGACGCTTCAGCCAAGGGCTGGAGCAATGAGCCTTTAATCATCGCCCTGCTTAAAGGCCATGAAATTCATACCTTGATCCAGGAAACCAATCCGGAAAATGCGGACATGAAGAAGCAGGAGGCCGAAGGGCTCATTCCCAGGAATCCCTCCATGGAATACTTCCTGAGCATTGAAGTTCCGGAGGTTATTACAGAAGGCGAATATTTGATAGTTTCGGGATCTGTGCAGAATGTCGGAGATACTGAACTTTCAGAAATGCTCGATTTCCACATCACAGGAAAGAACGTTGATATTGAGGATGCTTTCACCTTTTTTGTGTCCTCCGAAGAAACAAGAGCCTTTGAACACGCGGTCAGCGGCTCCAATATTATCTGGGCAAACGATTACGATCTTACTGTTTCCTATGGCATAAAAACTGAAGGAGCTAAATTTTCCGTCATCAAGAATCACCATGAGCACAATGAAATCCAGCTGACTGGAGTAAGTGAAAAAGACTTCATGTCGTACATCCTGGAATAATTTCAAATAAACTTTGTACCCTTCTCCCGGATTAATCTTATTTATTTTTTCATGAATAAAATTCAAACCTTAAAATCCGGTATACTCCCTGCCTTCAGCTATCCAGGTGGCTCCGGGGCAGTCATTTATCCTGACTGGTCCGGTGTGGTCCGGATTTCTGACGGCAACAACACCGGTTCAGGCGTTCTTTCTTCCTCAGGTCTGCACGTTATTACCGCCGCTCATGTGGTTCAGGATTTTCAAATTTCCAATACCAGCGTTTATTTTTCCACCGGAAAGGAGCACCTGGAAGCTTTTACCGTACAGGAGTTCACAATACATCCCCAGGCCCTGATTACTGATTCAGGTGTCTGGCACGATCTGGCCCTGATAACCCTGGAACAGTCCGCACCCCTGGAAGCTCAGAGATATAATCTTTATGAACAAAGCGATGAAATCGGACAGACCGGGGTCATTACCGGTTACGGCCGGGGGCATACGGACATGAACGATACCCTGCCGACTCTGAGGGCAGGCCTGAACACAATCGATACCACGGCTGCTCCTTTTCATTCCAGGGGCTGGAGAGGCAGCCTGGATGATCAGCTCCTTTTTGATTATGATGACGGCACCCTGGAAAATGACACCATCGGTAATTTTTTAGGCGAACCCCATCTGGGTCTGGGGGACCTTGAGACTATGATCACCCCAGGAGATTCAGGAGGAGGCCTGTTTCTTCCTGCTGAAGATGAATGGCTTCTGGCCGGGATACACAGCTTTGCTTCAGGTGATCCACCAGTAGGCACACCGGGAGACATTGGTGCCTCGACCAGAATTTCATCTTATGTACCCTGGATCTTCAGCGAAACAGGACAGTTACAGCAGATACAGGCCATGAATACCAAGCCTCCGCCCAGAGATGAGGTCCCTCTTGAAGTTGACGAGGGACTTGGGGTTTATTTTCTGGTGGAAATTGATGGCGGTGCTTCTTCCCTCAGCTCAGTGGAGTTTTTCACCAGGGACGGCACTGCCCAGGCCGGCCTGGACTACATCCCCACCAGCGGGCAGGTAGTATTTGAGCCCGGAGACAGATGGGCCAAGATATGGGTTCAGACTCTGTCCGACAACCTGATAGACGGCAATGAAGACTTTGAGCTGGTGCTGACCAATCCGGAGGGGGGCCGATTTCCTGAAGACGCTGAAGAACTTAGCGCCTCAAGGATAATAATTGATGATCTGAGTCTGAGCGGAGTGACGCTGCTTACTGAAGAACTTTTCGGCTGATGGCCGATGTCTGATTTATTGATCAAATATTTATCTATTGAATTTCAGATCAAACAAAGCTAAGATATAAAAAGTGGAAGCCCACCTAATGGGCAAGCGTATTGCAGCGCAAATTTCCGGATTCAGGCATACGAACCAATTCCCGCAAACAGATTGATACACCTGGAGATCAGTGCCGGGCAAACAGATATCAGCTGCCAGATCAAGACCATGAAAACCACTTATCCCAAGGCAAGACAAATTTCCATAGGTTATGATCAGATTGAAGACCGAATGGTGTTTACCAGCCGCTTCAAGGACGGACTGGTTCGAAAAGCACTTATCACCCGCAGGCTGCTCTCCAGGCTCCTTATCCGGATGAGCAGGGAGCTTTACAGCACTCATCCGGTGGCCGGACGCTCCCCGGATCCGGACGAGGTACTGCAGATGGAGCATATAGCCGCGATAGCCCATGGACTGCCCGAAACCCAGGCCTTGCCGGAGAGGCCCGGAGCACAGACAACAATTTCTCAAGCCGGCCTGGTGGTTGATGTTCAGATTGAAACACAGGATGAATACCTGGTCCTTGGCCTGCTCAGCTACCCGGCCGAGCCCATAGCCGCAATGAAGCTGACCAGGGAAAAAGCACACCAGCTGATCAGAACATTTATGGAAAAGGCTGCGGCCGCTGAATGGGACCTGGAGAACAAGGCCCCTTGGCTAGAGCCGATGATCTGCGAACATGCATCCGGAAAATTGCTTTAAAGATCCTGGATCGTTTTTACGATGAAAGATCCAGAGGTAATCGGCAAATAATTTATTAATAAAAAGGAGCAATGAATGCACATTTTCGCTGATGGTTTCAGCAAGGTTTCCCTGACCAATAACAACCTGCGCATCACCATGGTCCAGAAAGGCCCTGACAACACTACACTGGAAGCCGGAACCCTGATCATCCCCGCGAATCAGGTCGGCAACTTTCTGAACGGTCTGGCCGCCAGTCTGAAGAACCTGGATGAACAGTTGAAGTCCCAGACTCAGCAGGCTCAAAGCGAAAAGCAGTAGGACCCGCACTTCAGAAATCGATATTAAGAAAAAATTCAGTGATTATTCTGCATTGCAGCGTCCCCTCACCGGCGAGATTCCTCCTGAGTGAACCTCTTCATTGCCCAGTGGCGTTTATCACCATTTATCCCGCCTTCCAGGCGGGATAAATAGGCTTTTTATTAACCATTTCTGAATCTTGAGAATCCTGTTAAGATTTCTTTCCTTAATTCCTTTCTCAGAGCTCCCTGCCACTCACCTCCATAGCCTCCTGGTCGTTTCGTACCACATGCCTTGCGCTTCGCGCGGTTAAACCTATCAAAAAATCTTTTTTTAAAAATGAACGCTTAGATAGATTTACATGTCAGCCTGCAGTTTGCCGCATAGTTTTTGAAATAAATAAATTCAGCCGATAAAAAATTCTACTGCTTCCATGACCTCTATGGTGTAAAGTTCCGGAGCTTCAGCTTCATGCCCGAAGTCACCTCTGAAGCGCATTGCAACGGACAGATAATGATCACCGCTTTCCTGCGCTGTAAAAAAGCTGGAATAGAGGCTTCCTCCGACAAAACCATCAGTAGTATTCATGATCAAATCCTGTCGATCGCCGGATGTGTCATACAGCCACACAATCTTATTGCTTTGAAAAACCGATGGATCATCCGGAGTTATCTTCAGCCTGTACTCTGAGTCCTCTTCCAGGCTGATAATAAATGTATCATAGTCAAACTCGAAAGTGTCTCCCGGCTCTACATGAACAAAGGCATATTCCGGGATACCTGGCTCCAGGAGGACAATCCGAGCCTCAGGCAGGGTGAGCACTTCTTTAATTGTCTGGTAACTGGTAGCGTATCCGCTGCTGTTCAGGTCCGGCGATTCGCTGATGATTGAAAAAGTAAGATTATCGGGATCATCTTCTCTTGAGACCGCCGCAACCACTGCTTCTGCTTCGCTCAGATCAAAGCCCCGAACTCCTGCTTCCACCTGTTCCAGATACTCCCGGGCGGCAAGAACCCGTTCATTGAGAATAAGTGCATCCTGGGGATCTCCGGTGGAAGCCCTGGCGCCTTCCACAATATAGGCAACAGTCATCTCCCTGCTCATGACTCCGGCGTACACCTGATCAAGCCAGTATTCAAGACCTTGCGCATCAGGGGCCCGGTCAAAAAGATTTTCATAAACGAGCGTAACCAGCTGGGCATTGTCCAGTCCTCCTGGAAAACGCGTCTGCGCTTCCGGGGAGAGCATCATGTTTGACGCCACACCGGCAAGATTGAGCAGATCATACTGATCCTTCCAGCAATACAGACCTTCCGGGTCCGGAGCCCGACCGAATGTGGCCACATAAAGGTCTATCAATACATTCCTCATAATAAACCTCCGGTTTAAAACTATTAGTTTATGCCGACTGTTCTTCTTTACGGCGCTGCTTAACCAAAGAGAAACATTATAGCCTTTAACAAGCTGGAATTGATGAATTCAGCCTTCCTGGAGACGTCTTCTAAAACTGCGGCAGGCTGGTTGTCGAAAAGGTGTATTTTTAATCTCCGGAATGATAAATTTCTACGGAGAGCAAATCAGGTTTATTCCATGTTAATAAGCTCAACCTGTTTATAGTCAAAATAAAAAAAGGCAGCTTTTACAGCAGCAGCCTTTCTGCTCGTATATGGGAATTTATTATAGCCTGGTAAAGCTGTAGCCATTACAGACGATTTTCAGCTCCCACCACCTGAAATTGAGGGCAAAACAAGCTCCAATCCAGAGTGTCGGAAAGCAATCCGACAACCAAGCGGTTGCCTGGAGTGTAGTGCCTGTCACCTGCTTTCCTTAAAATAGCCAAACAAATATTTATAGAAAATTTTTTGTATACTGAACAATGTCAACCTAACTTTTTTTAAAAAAAACAGGTGATTTAATGGTGATTTAATTGACACCTTATTCTGTTGTATCAATACATACTTTATCTGTATCTATACATACCTGCAAAATAAAGGAGGAAAAGTTATGGCTCAAGGATTTCAATCTGCAGACTGGCTGAACACCATTTCTTTTAATGTTCAGGCACCGCCTGAGCAGGGACCGGCTTTTGATTCTGAGGACTGGTTAAACACAATTTATGTGGCCTACTGGGGCCGCGCCGCTGATCCTGGCGGACTCGATTTCTGGGTTGATCAATGGGATGAACAGGACGAGGAGGACAGAACCAAAGACGCGGCCTGGTTTGCCTCCAACTTTGCCCTCTCTGAAGAGGCTTCTGAAGAATATGATTATTTCGCCGCCTTTCATGCAGAAGAGGAAATCACCCAGGAAATGAGAGAAGATTTTGTCGATGCCATCTACCAGAATCTGTTCAACCGTGAGCCTGATGCTGAAGGCAAGGATTACTGGCTGAATGAGCTGGAAACCGGTGCGGTGGATCCAGGAGTATTCATCGCCACCATCGTTCATTCCGCTCTGGTCAGAAATGAAGAAGACGCCCAGACAATCATGGCCAAAAAAGATGTGGCCGCAGCCATGACTGAAGACGCAAGAGAAAAGGGATGGACAGATGAGCAACAGATCATTGACTACATGAGAAGTGAAGAGGCCAAGAATCTGATTGACGAAACCACCCCGGAAAATGTGGAAGAGCAGAAAGAAGCAGCAGCCGATCAACTGGTTATTCACAGGACCGATGAAGAAGAGAACGATTTAGATGAGATCAATGAGGAAACTGAAAACGGTGACAACGCGGCAGATGAACAGTTTGAAGACACGAACGCTCTGATGGGAGTGAATGATTTAGACCAGGACCATGCCACTGAGCTATAAACTTAATCATCTCGCTTAAGAAGCAATTATTGCGGTATAAGAAAAGGGAAGCCTTGCGGCTTCCCTTTTCTTATGTTTATGTCTGTGGTAGCGTGATCAAAATTTAAAAGGAGATCTTGACAGATGCACAGCAAACTCAACCTGCTCAACTCCAAGGAACATCTGGGGCTGCGTCTTAAAAAGACTGACAGTTACCACTTCGCTAAGAAACTGATGACCGTCGCGGTCGTCTACACCGAAATGGCCGACATTGCCCGGGAATATCCGCTGATATTCCTAAAAGATCAGCCTGTCCCCCATGCCCTGCTCGGCTTTGAAAAAGAAGTCAACGCCTATGTATCTCCAAATGGTGAGTGGCTGGCCCAGTATCTCCCGGGACGCATCCGGGCCTATCCCTTCTCCCTGGTCCAGAATCCCAAAAGCCCGGGGCAGTACGGAGTGGCTGTGGATATGGACTCAGAATTCATAAGCGCCACACAGGGAGAGCCTTTGTTCTCCCAGAACAGTCCGACGGAAACATTGTCCAGATACATGAAGCTTCTGGAAGACATGCAGAAGGCGGAACCGGTAACCAGAAGCATGGTCCAGGTGATCCGGGAAACCGGGCTTTTAATTGACCGGGCCATCAGGATAAAAAGAAGAGATCAGGAAGACACACAGCTTGGTGGAATTCAGGTGGTGGATGAAAAAAAACTCAACCATATGCCCCATGAGCAGTTCAACAGGCTTAGAGACAACGGTGTTCTGCCGCTTATCTACGCTCATCTTCTGAGCATGGCAAACCTGCGCCGCGGTCCGCTCAAAGGCTATGCTCCCATCCGGCCCAAAGATGAGGACCCCGGCTTCAAGCTGACTGACGAAGGCCTGGATATAGACTGGGACAAATTTTAGCGGAAAAGATGAGCCTACAACATGCCCATGCGCGTCAGGGGCTTGATTTACGCGGGCCGTATACTCGCAGGATACGGCCCTATAATTTCAAAGTCTAATCAATCAGACTGAGAAGAAGAAATCGAGCTTATGACAGGTCAAAAAATTATTTCCTCGGTCAACCCGGCCAGCTCGACCATTTTATGGCTGAAATCATCGTTTGAGGCCATGATCGTGGCGCTGATCTCCGTAGTTAATTCACCTTCAGGCAGTTCGACTTCCAGCTCAAAGAAAATCTCCTGTCCTTCGTGTCCAGCCAGTGAAGTCCTGTAGTCACCCTCCTCAAAAGCATCGGCTATTAGCTGACTGAGCCAGATCTTGTCGGTTTCCTCACTCAAGGTTACGCTGCCGTATTCTCCTCCCTGATAAGAGATCATTATCTCTGAACCTGCAGGAATTTTTTCATTGGATTCGATCCAGACATCCACCTTCCACGCCTCGTCCACATCGGACAGGCCTTCACTGTAGATGGCGGTTGCTTTCAGGATACCCTCATTCTGCTCTAAAGACAGTGATTCCACCGCGTTTTTAACATCCACTTGTGCTGCATCGGAAAAATCAGCGATTAAATCTTCAGTCTCAGCGTCTATCAGACTGAAAGTTATGTCATAATTTCCTGCTGCTGAGAAAGTCAGCGTCCACACTGTTGTGGATTCATATTCTGCTCCAAGGTCAAATCCGTCGGACGGCCCCCAGTAGCCCTCATTGGTGAAGGTATGCTCAGTTCCTTCACTGTCTTCCGCAGTAAAGGTAACATCGCCATCGCCTTCTGCCTTAAAATAAAATCTCACGTTTTCATAGCTCTCTGATTCCTCATCAAGCTTGAACGTCACTGACACTTCAGCGTCAATTCCCGCGAAAATATTGTCCGGCAAATCATAACCGAAGCCCGCGGGATCTGGATCTAAATCAGGATCTCCCGGATCATGATCAATCATCCGGAATTTAAATCCCGGCGGTATTCCGCCAAGAAGTCCCGGCACTCCACCCTGTGAAACATCCTTGTCCATTAAAAGCCCCGGAGGTATTCCTCCGAACAGGCTGGGAACTCCTTTTCCAGGCACTCCTTCTCCTTCATTTACATGTGGATTACCCCGGCCTTGATAGCTTTTGCCGATGCCATTGGCGTTACCATTGCCTTTGCCGTTGGAAAACATGCTTTTCCTCCTTGTTTAACCGTTTGTCGAAGGGCCTGCCAAACCCGGGCAGATCCCGGCTCCTGGTACTGACTGGGCCACATGCAAATCTGAAACCAAAGTGTCTTACAAAGATTTTGTTTCGTAAAACTTAAATTATATTAAAAAATTATAAATCAAAATGATCCAGGTATAATTTATAGTAAATAATAAAAAAGTTACTATTTTGTAACCCGGGTTACAAAATTTTCAACTTTAATCCTGCTTTTCTTGCATGGTTCTTTTAGAATTTTTAAAAAATTGTAATAGCAAGTTAAATTCAGGGGATTGCTTTCAACTGTTTTCAGCATTGAAATAATCAGTATTAGATGTTCATTAGTCTGACCAGACAGGAATTGTCCTGCTGCTCAGTCCGCATCCAGGTTAGAAATTGTATTAATTTTGGCAGGGAAAAACCATCTACTGCAAAGGAAGTGCACATGTTTCATACCAGCATGAACTACGCGGCCATGACCCTGGATATTCTGGGTGTGGTGGTCATCTGCACCGGGGTGGCTGCAACCACCTTTCTTTTTCTATACCGCTCATGGACATACAAAGGAATAAGCAAATTTTACGTGCAGTACAGAAGGGGAATGGGCAAGTCCATACTTCTGGGGCTTGAACTTCTGGTGGCTGGAGATATTATCATGACCACCCTGCACGGTTTTGAGCTGAACCATCTGCTTGTTCTGGGTGTTTTAGTACTGATCAGGACTTTTTTAAGCTTTGCCCTGGAAATCGAGATCAACGGCCACCTGCCCTGGAAGCGCCCGCAGGACAATGATATTGACTGAAGAAGGCAATAAGATTTAAACATTCCTCATCATGAGCAGACACGCCAGCGGAATCCTGATTTATCGCCTCCAGGGTCCAAAACCGGAGATCTTTCTGGTGCATCCGGGCGGGCCTTTCTGGAGGGGGAAGGACAAAGCCGCCTGGTCCATACCCAAGGGAGAGTTCGATCCTGAAAACGAGGAGTCGCTCAGCGCGGCCATACGGGAATTACGCGAAGAGACCGGGTTTGAAGCAACAGCTGATCCTGAATACTGGCGGGAAGTCAAACTCACCGGGGGTAAAATACTGCATGTCTGGGGAATGCCCGGCGATTTTGATCCAGCTGAGATCAGAAGCAACAGCATTGAAATGGAATGGCCCAGAAATTCAGGCAAAAAGATACGCTTCCCTGAAATAGACCGGGCCTCCTGGTTTGACTGCGACACAGCCAGGGAAAAACTGCACAAGGGTCAGGTGCAGTTGATCGATCTGCTGCTCAATCGACTGGGTCTATCAGAAAAATCCGACTGAATCGAATTGTGATTTGATTGCTGTTGCATTTTTTGGGGACATG
>PXDF01000057.1 GCA_003566455.1 Desulfonatronovibrio sp. | reverse complement strand
CGGTAATGTCAAGTTATTTTTGAGAGCAATGCGGCAATGAAAAGATTTGGGGCGGCCGGCTATACTTGCAGGGCAGAAAAATCCGCCAGGGTCCCGAGCTTTTTAGATAAAACATTCAACATGTTGAGCCTGTTCTGCCTGAGTTCCTGATCATCGCACATAACCATGACGTGATCAAAAAAATCATCCACTATCGGCCTTAAACCATGCAGGCGATCAAAAAGAGCGTCAAAGTCCCCCTTTACCCATTGTCCTTCCCAACCTGCCAGGACCTCGTCAATCTGACTGGCAAGCCTTGATTCATAATCGTCCTTGAGCAGCCGGGGGTCATATTTATCAAGAAGCTTCACTCCTGATTCCATTCCCTGTTTCCGGATAATATTATCAATCCTCTTGAAGGTAAGAACGGCTGGTTCAAAATCCGGTTTTTCGCTGAATTTAACCAGGGCTGAAAGTCTCTTCTCAGTTGCAAGTATGTTGTTACAACCGGCCCGGATCACGGCCTCAACAATCTTTCCGTCATGTCCGGCGCCCTGCCAATAAGCCCTGAGCCTGGCCGAAATGAATTGAATAAGGGTTTCCAGGGACTCCCCGGGGTCTTGTTTCCATTTGACGTTTGAATAGGCGGCCCGGCAAAAACCAAATAACTTTTCAAGATCAAGATTAAGTTTATGTTCAAGGATTATTCTAATGATTCCAAGGGCCTGTCTTCTGAGGGCATAGGGGTCAGCCGCTCCGGTGGGAACCATGTTCAATCCGAAACAGCCCGTCAGGTTGTCTGCTTTATCTGCAATTGACACTACTGCCCCGGCAGAGGTTTCAGGTAAAAGGGATTCCGGCCCAAGAGGCAGATAGTGCTCATAAATGGCCCTGGCTACATCCTTATCGTATCCAGCCGCCTGGGCATATATTCCGCCCATGATACCCTGAAGGTCGGCAAATTCTCCCACCATTTCCGAAACCAGATCAGACTTGCAGGTAAGGGCGGCCTGACGGATATGTTTTTTATTCTTTATGCCAAGTTCATTACAAACAAACCCGGCTATCTCATCCAGACGCCTGGCCTTGTCGCCCATGGAACCAAGAGGGGCAAGAAAAACAACCCTGTCCAGCTTTTCCTGCCGGGCTTCAATGGAAACTGACCTGTCTGAATTCCAGAAAAACATGGCATCCTCAAGCCTGGCTTTAAGCACTCTTTCCCAGCCTTTTCTGACCAGGTTGATATCCCCGGGATCATTATTGATCACAGTCAGGAAGTACGGCATGAGATTATTGTCGGATCCTGCCACGCCAAAACTCTTCTGATGGGTCTCCATACTGGTAAGCAGGACCTCCCTGGGAAGAGCCAGGTATTTTTCATCAAACCTGCCCAGGACAGGATTGGGAAATTCAACCAGGTTAGCTGTTTCATGGACCAGTTTTTCATTTTCAACAATATCTCCACCTTTTTCACGGGCCAGGATCGAAGCCCTGAATCTGATGACCTCCATCCTCTTTTCAGGATTTAAAACAACCCTGCCCTTTTCTTCCACAGTCTGAAAGTATTCGCTGGCGGTTGTGAGTTTAAAGGGTCCGGGCCCAAGGACCCTGTGGCCCAGGGTCAATGCTCCCGATTGAACATCTGAAATAGAGAAGGGGACTGTTTGCTCACCGAGCATGGCCAGAATCCAGCGTACCGGTCTGCCAAAAGTAAAACTGTCGGCCCAGCGCATTTTTTTGGGAAAGCTGAGGCCCTTAATCACTTCAGAACAGATCCCAGGCAGAACATCCATGGCTGGTTTCCCGCCAAGGGTCTTTTTTGTTGCAAGATATTCACCTTTTTCTGTGGGGTGCCTGAAAAGATACCCTGCTTCAACCTGCTGGGAACGGGCAAACCCGAGACCGGCTTTGGTAAGATTGTTGTCCTGATCAAAGGCGATTGACACGGGAGGTCCTGTAACCAATTCCTGTCTGGAATCCTGAGCCGGATTCATGGCAAGGACATAAACACATATCCTTCTGGGAGTTGAATACGCTTCAACCGACCTGAAACCAATCATTTCCCGTCTTAAACAGGCCTCAAAATTTTCTTTCAGCTCCCTGGTCAAAGGAGCAAGAAAGCGGGCGGGCATTTCTTCGAAACCGATTTCCAGTACAAAGTCGGACATTACCTGTTATCCTTTACGCTTGGCGTTATTGGTTGTTTTTAATTCTCTTTATCAACATCTTATTTTTCAAGCATGGGGAATCCCATTTCTCTTCTCTGCTCATTGTAAAGGCCGGCCACCTTTGAAGCAAGATTTCTGACGCGGGCTATATAGCCGGTCCTTTCAGTAATGGAAATAGCCCCCCTGGCCTCAAGCAGGTTGAATGCATGCGAGCATTTCAGACAATAATCGTATGCCGGCCAGGCCAGGCTGCCCTCGCACAGTTTAAGGCATTCTTTTTCAGACCTGTTAAAAAAAACCAGGAGCATTTCCGGATCACTAATCTCAAAATTATATCTGGAGTGCTCCACCTCTCCCT
>PXDF01000153.1 GCA_003566455.1 Desulfonatronovibrio sp. | reverse complement strand
CCAGACAGGAATGAACATTATGACAGACTGCGGCACGATGCTGTGAAATTCAGATAACAACCCCTGTGAAACGTACCGGGCGAAATTGTTAAAAATTAGCCAGCATTTTCCTGAGACATCGGGCCAGACCCTCCATTTCCTCCGGGCTCATATCAGATATCAGCTCCTGGGTCAGGCGGTTGTGCAGCTTGTGATGTTCCCTGGCATGGGCAAGGCCTTTTTCCGTAAGCAAAACCCGGATGGAGCGCCTGTCTGTTTCATGGGGCTTTCTTTCCACCATTCCCGCATCTTCCAGACGGTCCACCAGCACTGTCAGCGTGCCCGTGGTAATACCCATCTTTTCAGCCAGTTCCTTCATTTTCAAAGCACCCTGAGAGCTTAATATCTCCACGGTGTGCATCTGGGACAAGGTCAGAGTTTCTCCCCGGACCACCCCGTGTTCCCAGGATGAAAACTTTTCATAAAATTCCACCAGTAATTTACTGAGCTCTTCAATCTGATTCATCACTGCTCCACTTGTTTTTGGCAAAGGCCAGGCTGGCTGAGGACAAAACCACAATAACCGAGCCGATATTATGAAAAATCGCTGCCTGAATAGGACTCAGAAAACCGCTTGCACCTCCCCAGACAGCCAGGACATTGAAGCCTACCCCGAGAAACACATTAAACTTAATGAGCCTGACCATCCTGCGGCCCATGGACACAATAAACGGCAAAGTGGACAAATCATCGCGAACCAGGGCGATATCAGCGGTTTCAAGGGCTACATCTGTTCCTTTGGCGCCCATGGCAATGCCCACATCTGCCCGGGCCAGAGCCGGGGCGTCATTTATTCCATCCCCGGCAAAAACCACCTTGAATCCCTGTTCCTGAAAACCCTGTAAAACATTTAACTTACGATCCGGCTTAAGTTCCCACCAGTAATCACTTATGCCCGAATCCCCGGCAATGGCAGCTACTGATTTTTCATGATCACCGGACAGGATGCCTACTTTTTTAAAACCAAGGCTTTTGAGCTCACTGACAACCTGACCCACCCCTTTTCGCAGTTCATCCCGAACACCAATAACTCCTACAGCCTTTTTATTCAGATAAACAATAAGAGGCGTTGCTCCGGATTCCCTGATTATTCCCACCTTATCCTGAAAAGCAAGGGGCAGTGCCTGAGTACCGCCGTTCAGGTAAGGACTGCCCACTTCAACCACTGTGTTGTCCATAAGGACTGCCCGCATTCCAAGACCAATCTCAGACAGAACTTCCTTTGCCTTGTGTACCCCAACTTTGGCATAGTGGGCAGCCTTGATGACTGCCAGGGCTAAGGGATGGGTGCAGTCCTTTTCAACACAGGCGGCCAGACCCAGGACTTCCTCCCGGGAATACTGTTCATCCATGACCATATCGCTGATTCTTGGCTCACCCCTGGTTAATGTGCCTGTTTTGTCAAACAAAATCACATCAGAAGCAGCCAACTGCTCAAGGTATACCCCTGCCTTGACCAGAACACCCGATCCTGCCAGTCGACCCACTGTAGCCACAGTGGCAACAGGAGCGGCCATAATCAGGGCGCACGGACAACCGGCAATGAGCACAGCCACTGCCCGGCTTAAGTCCCCAGAGAAAAACCAGGTCAGGGCAGCTATGATCAGTATCAAGGGAGTAAACCAGGCAGCATAACGGTCAATAAACCTGGTTGCACCTGGTTTATAGGCTTCTGCGTTTTCCACCAGCCTGATGATTTTGCCCACCATGGTTTCCCGGCCCACTTTCAGGGCCTCAATGGTCACCACTCCATTATGATTCAGGGTTCCAGCCAGAACTTCATCATCTTCCTTTCTAAGGACCGGAACCGACTCTCCAGTTATGGCTGACTCATCAATCATGGTTCGACCCTGGATTATCCTGGCATCCACCGGAATTCTCTCACCGGGCTTGACCAGCAGCATATCACCTGGTCTTACCATTGAAATGGATACCTTTTGTTCCTCATTGCTCTTGAGCAGTGTGGTTTCTTCGGGAGTAACCTCGCTCAGCCTGCGGATGGATTTTCTGGCAGAGTCGCTGGTTACTTCTTCCACCAATGCCCCCAGGGTCATGATAAAGGCCACCACAGCCGCAGTTAAAAGCTCCCCTTGAATCAGGCAGGCAACAATAGCCAGACTGACCAGTTCGTCCACATTGACCTTTTTGTTCCAGAGTCCCTGCATGGCCCCAATAATTATGGGCATTCCATTAACACCAATGGACAATAAAATTAGAGCAATTGCCAGGGCTTCCGGGCCGATCCCCTTAGACTGAAGGATAAATCCTGCCAGGGCTGCAGCACCTCCAGCCATTGTTGTATAGAATTTTCTAACGGTGAACAGATCCTGATACACCCCCAGACTGGAAAACCTGCCTATCATGACTACCTCCAAAATATATTTTTATCAGCAAACTTTTTTGCATCCAAATTATTTGATAGTCAAGATAAATTTTCACAGGCTTGGGATAAAACATAAACTTATGAGAGGCCTT
>PXDF01000056.1 GCA_003566455.1 Desulfonatronovibrio sp. | reverse complement strand
TCCCGGATTTGCGTTTTTTCTTGTTCCAGCCTTTCAACCGTATCGGTAAGGACCATTTTCTGATACTTATCATCAAAGTGTCTGTAAAAAAGGGCTGCCATTAAAGCAAGGATCAGTGCCGGATAGAATAATCTCATTTATTTTTCCTGATGGATCAGTTAATAAATTCAGCCCACTGCTCCAGCCCCCCGATATCCTGGGGCACGAACCCGGTGTTTTCCGGCAGATAATAAAGCCTTCCCCCGAAAGTGGCCAGAAAGGTACTCGTTTGAGGGTAATAGCGGTACAAGATACCGGCAACCTCTTCCATGGGCTGTATATCGTTGCCTAAATACTCCTGAAAATTTGTCTCCAGCCAGGTCAGAATTCGGGGCATGTAGGAATCGCGGGCTTTCCAGACCTGGGTACCGTAAAAAGGATTGGCAGTCCCCACAAAAAAACCGTGCCTGGTTGATTTTAAGGTCCGTCCCCCATAATTGAAAGGATCGTTAAAACCGTCCGTGATGACCGGGCTCCAGTTAAGTCCGTCATCAGAAACATAAAGATCAAACCCGGGACTGTTGGAGTTGAATAGTCTTAATTGCTTCAGCAGATCCTCAATGTTTGCCTGTCCCATTGTCCTGCCGATTTCTTCAATAAATTGTTCAAAAGAACGCAGGTCGAAGGTGGAGCAGAAAAGCCTTCCTTCGTGGACTTCCATTCTCCAGATATATTGGTTCAGCGAAAAATTGAGGTCAACTCCCAGTAGGGTCTGAAATAAGCCGGGTCTGAAAAATCCGGCCTGGTAATTTCCAAGATGATGGGAAAAGACTCCCCTGGACATGTCAGGATCACCAACAACCATTTCCCACTCATCATCCGGATCAAAGCGATAAATCTGTCCGGGATTAAGTCTTTCAATAAAAGCGCCGATATCCTGATCATTAAAAAAAAGATTAGCTGATTCAATGACATCTGTGAATGTGCCTACATAGACATGTCCCCCAAAAATTGTCGGTGAGGCGGTCACGTTTTGCGGATTGCCCACGCCTGAGGGGTATGCGCCTTCAGGACCGACTATTTGCTTCCACGCCCATCCCCACTTATTGGCATCAGCTTTGTCCTGGCCAAGGTGTTTTCCCTTAAACACAAGAAATCCATCGCTTTCATCTCCGGTATAATTGCTGCCTATTATGGCGTACAGGTAACCATTAAAGCTGATCATATCCCATACCCCACCGTAAAAATGGGATTGCTCGTTAAATCTGGCCCCGGGAAAGTCATCTGCACCGGCAATCTGTCGCCATGTTTCGTTTCCTCCGGGATCGCTGCTTTTCAGAATCTGGATATCTGATCCTGGGATCAGGTTTCCGATGTACAACTTTTCATCATGCACAGCCATACCCCGGATGCTTGACAGTATATCCGGGTTGTTAAAAACCTGGATCGGGGTGTCTCCAGGCTCAAATCCATGATTCAGCCGGATAATTCTCGATCCGACCGAACTCAGGGTGGATACGAACAGAGAAGGAGCTGAACCGCCATGAGGGGTGAATGAAATCATGCCCCGGTAACCAAGGTCCCGCGGGATACTGTCTCCCAGGGCATGGTCAGGCTGATCCAGAGACACCATATCGGAAATGTAAGCCTGTTTCCAGCCGGATTCAGGATTATCCAGTTTCATTCTGAATATCCTTCCCCTTAGATCTCTTTCATGGGGTATGGGAATATGGTCCTGAAAGATTTCAAAACCGGTAAAACCCATGTCGTTCAAAATAAGAAAGGCCAGGTTTCTGGACACTCCGACATATAGATATCCATCAAATTCTTCCATGGACCAGGAGTAACTGTTCTGTCTGTCGCCTTCAGGAACCAGACCATCCGGGGTTCCAGAGCCAGTTGAATAGCTCACCGGCTCTGGCGTGGCCATGGTTTCTTTGGCAGGCACAAGAATCAGGCCTAAAATGGCGACAATCAGAAAACAATTGAGATAAATTGATTTTGGCATAAGGTTACCGGACTTTTCAGTTAAGTTTTTACCAGGAGACGGCAGGTGGATAAAAAAGCCGGAAACAGGTCAAAAAAATTGTAGAGACATAAACTCCGCCGTGGGCGGGCCACGGTGGAGTTTATTAAGTGGAGCATAGCTTCCATTAAAATTACCGGATCATCTCTAAAAATTCTTCCGGAACACCCAGGGTGGCAATATACATACTTTCGTTTTCATACCATATGTCGATCCGGATGTTTTGAGCTCCAGCAGGATTGGCGGCCTTGGTGATATCAAGAAAGAATATTTCCCAAAGATCCTGATAGGCAGGGTGCTTCAGAGCTGAACGCCAGGCGTCAGGGTCACCAAGTTGATGATGTAAAAACACATGCGCATCTTGAGCATACGAGGTTAAAAGGCCGGCCACCATTTGTGACAGGTTGTCGGCTTCAGCCCGTGAAAAAAAAGAACTGTCAAACTTGGCCAGCACGACCACATCATCCATAAGCACGGCCATGGAATAACCGGAGCCCTGGGCCAAGCTTT
>PXDF01000098.1 GCA_003566455.1 Desulfonatronovibrio sp. | reverse complement strand
TTGATCGACGTCGCAAGATGTACGCAACTGTTCTTCTCAAGGCCATGGGCATGGCCAACGAGGAAATTCTGAACTATTTTTATGAGAAGGAAATTTTACGTTTCAAAGGAGGAAGAATTTTTCGAAAAATAGTTCCGGACCATTACCGCAAAGAAAACGCAGCCTGTGATATTGAGGGCAAAGATGGTGAGACCATACTTAAAACAGGCCGTCCCATAACGAAACGGGCCTGGAAAAGACTTATCAGGGAAGGTGTGGACTATATTGAGATCGATCCCGCTCAGTTGACAAATCAGTTCATAGCCCATGATATTGTTCATCCTGAAACAGGCGAGATAATGGCTGAAATAGGCGATTCCCTGGATATGGACCTTATCCAGAAAATTACTGAATCGGGCATTCAGGATGTTCATGTGCTTTACACTTCAGGTCAGGATGTTTCATCTTCCATCAGAGACACGCTCAAGCTTGATAAAACTCAGGATATTCTGGACGCCCAGGTTGAAATATACAAAAGGCTCAGACCCAGCTCTCCCCCAACTCCGGAAATTGCCTCCAGTTTTTTTGATAATCTTTTCAGAAACCCGGACTATTATGACCTTTCCCCGGTTGGCAGGTACAAGCTCAACTCAAGGCTTGGCCTGGATCTTCCCATGGATTACAGGACTTTGTCCAATGAGGATATCTTCAGGGTCATTAAACATCTGGCCAAACTCAAAGACTCTCACGGGCCAGCAGATGATATTGATTATCTAGGGAACAGGAGGGTCAGACCTGTTGGCGAACTTGTTGAAAATCAGTATCGTATCGGTCTGGTGCGCATGGAAAGGGCGGTCAAGGAGCGCATGAGTCTGCAGGAAGTGGCGACCCTGATGCCTCACGACCTTATTAACCCCAAGCCTGTAACTGCTGTCCTTAAGGAGTTTTTCGGTACTTCCCAGCTTTCCCAGTTCATGGATCAGACCAATCCATTGTCTGAGGTCACGCATAAGCGGAGGCTGTCAGCTCTCGGTCCTGGAGGTCTGACCAGGGAAAGGGCCGGCTTTGAAGTCAGGGATGTTCACCCCAGTCACTATGGAAGAATTTGTCCCATTGAAACACCTGAGGGACCCAATATCGGACTCATTGTATCTCTGACCACTCACGCTCAGGTTAACGACTTTGGCTTCATTGAGACTCCATACAGAATTGTCAGGGATAAGCGGGTTACTGATGAGATTGTTTACCTGGACGCCTCCAGGGAGCAGGGTGAGGTTATAGCCCAGGCCAACGCACCCATTGACGATAACAGCAGATTTACCACAGACTTGGTTTCAGCCAGGATTCACGGAGAATTCAATCTGGTCCCCAAAGAAGAGGTAACTCTCATGGATATTTCACCAAGCCAGATTGTTTCCATTTCCTCATCCCTTATTCCCTTTCTGGAGCATGATGACGCCAATAGAGCCCTCATGGGATCTAACATGCAGCGTCAGGCAGTGCCTCTGCTGCAGTCTGACCAGCCTCTTGTGGGCACCGGAATGGAAGGAATAGTTGCCAGGGATTCAGGAAGCTGCGTTACAGCAGAAGATGACGGTGTGGTCAGGTATGTGGACGCTGAAAAGATAGTTGTCAGTTATGACCGGGAACTTTCTGTTTTCAGAGGGGATACGGTCTGTTATGAGCTGCAGAAGTTTCACAAGTCCAACCAGAACAGCTGCTTCGGCCAGAAGCCCAGGGTGCTTCCCAATCAGAAAGTGAACAAAGGAGATATTCTGGCTGACGGGCCGGGTATCCTCAACGGTGAACTTGCCCTTGGCAAGAACCTGCTGGTGGCATTCATGCCCTGGTGCGGATATAATTTTGAAGATTCCATTCTTATTTCCGAGCGTATGGTCAAAGATGACGTGTTTACGTCCGTCCATATTGAAGAGTTTGACGTTATCGCCAGAGACACCAAGCTTGGTCCTGAAGAAATTACCAGGGATATCCCTAATGTCAGCGATGATCTTCTCAAGGATCTTGATGAAAGCGGGATTATCATGATCGGAGCCAAGGTGAAGCAGGACGATATTCTGGTAGGCAAGATCACCCCTAAGGGAGAAACCCAGCTTACACCTGAAGAGAGGCTTTTGCGGGCCATATTCGGGGACAAGGCCAGAGACGTGAAAAATACATCACTCAAGGTGCCCCCGGGAATCGAAGGCACTGTAATCAACGTCAAGGTCTTTAATCGTCGCTCCAGTGAAAAGGACGACAGAACCAAAATTATTGAAGATGCTGAACTGGACAGACTGACCCAAAAAGAAAAAATTCATATGGCTTCAATTGCCTCCCAGGCCAAGGATAAAATCTGGGACTTGATCTCAGGAAAAAGGCTGGGATCTTCCATCATGGGCAGGAAAAAGGGTCAGGTCCTGGCAGAGGCCAATCAGACCCTGAAAAAAGAAGAGCTTGATGAAATTCCCATCAAGAAACTGAGCGGGGTATTCGCGGCCAAGGAAGTCAATGAAGCTGTTTCCGATATGATTAAAGTTTATGACAACCAGGTCAGGCTGATTAAGAACATGTATTCTCAAAAGCGGGACAAGACAATGGAGGGAGACGATCTTCCCCCTGGCGTGACCAAGATGGTCAAGGTCTTTATCGCTGTAAAGAGAAAACTCAACGTTGGCGACAAAATGGCCGGCAGACATGGAAACAAGGGTGTTGTTTCCTGTATTCTTCCTGAAGAGGACATGCCCTTTTTTGCCGACGGAACTCCAATGGATATTGTTCTCAACCCCCTAGGAGTGCCTTCACGCATGAACATCGGTCAGATCATGGAGACACACCTTGGGTGGGCGTCCAGGGAGCTTGGAAAGAAGCTGTCTGCAATGGTTGATTCCGGAGTTGCGGTAAAGATGCTTCGAAATGAAATAAGCCAGATCTTTGCTTCTCCTGAGATCGACGAACTGGCTGAGAGCCTGGATGATGAATCCTTTGTGGCGGCAGTGCGCCAGCTTCAGTCAGGAATTATTACCAAAACTCCTGTTTTTGACGGGGCCGAGGAAGAAGAAATCTGGTCGTGGCTGGAAAGAGCGGGATTAAGCAGTGACGGCAAGTCTGTTCTTTATGACGGCCGGACCGGAGTACCCTTTAAAAACAAGGTTACGGTGGGTTACATGTATATGCTCAAGCTGCACCACCTGGTCGATGAAAAGATTCACGCCCGCTCAACCGGCCCTTATTCTCTGGTAACCCAGCAGCCCCTGGGCGGGAAGGCCCAGTTCGGCGGACAAAGACTGGGCGAAATGGAAGTCTGGGCCATTGAGGCTTATGGCGCCGCGTATCTGCTCCAGGAATTTCTGACCGTTAAATCGGATGATGTGACAGGCAGGGTGAACATGTATGAAAAAATAGTCAAGGGAAATAATTTCCTTGAATCGGCAATGCCGGAATCATTTAATGTGCTGATTAAAGAACTCATGGCTCTGGGGCTGAATGTTGAACTTCTTCAGGATGATAAGAAAAAGGTGAGGAAGTAGAGGTTGTTTCATGAGGCAATGTTTAACCCGCATATACTGAGAAGTCAGTCTGACCAGACACCTGACATGTTTAATGAAGTCAGAAGCGGAATAAAACTTTGCAGGCCAAGCTTTTTATCAGACTTTTTTGATATTTTAATATGAAACTTAGTCGAATTTAAAACTTTTTACATAGATTATGAGGACGGGGATATGAGTTTAGACGATCTTTTTTCCCAGAGGTCATCAAGTACCACTACAATTTCCGGCAAAGAGCTTAAGGGGATCAA
The DNA here is from genome assembly GCA_003566455.1 of Desulfonatronovibrio sp. Classification (GTDB taxonomy): domain Bacteria; phylum Desulfobacterota; class Desulfovibrionia; order Desulfovibrionales; family Desulfonatronovibrionaceae; genus Desulfonatronovibrio. Next base: position 7,638 of record PXDF01000098.1, on the reverse strand, counting down.
GATAAGGGTCGCTTCTCCTGAAAAAATACGGGAGTGGTCCTTTGGTGAGGTAAAAAAACCGGAAACCATAAACTACAGGACGTTCAAGCCTGAACGCGACGGGCTTTTCTGCGCCAAGATATTCGGGCCTGTAAAGGACTATGAGTGCAATTGCGGAAAATACAAACGCATGAAGCACAGGGGCATAGTATGTGAGAAATGCGGGGTTGAGGTAATCGCATCCAAGGTCAGACGTGATCGTATGGGGCATATTGAACTTGCCGCCCCGGTTTCTCATATCTGGTTTCTCAAAAGTCTGCCCTCCAAGATAGGCACCCTTCTGGACATGACCATGGCTGACCTGGAGAAGGTTCTGTACTTTGACGCTTATATGGTTATTGATCCCGGTCAGACCACGCTCAATAAAAAACAGGTCATTTCAGAGGAACAATATCTTCAGATAATTGACAGCTATGGTGAAGATGCCATCAGGGTGGGTATGGGAGCTGAGGTGATCAGAGACCTGCTCATGGAAATTGAGCTGGAAAAGCTAAGAAATGAGCTTCGGGAGGAATCCCAGGATACCCGTTCACAGACAAAGAAGAAAAAAATTGCTAAGCGCCTGAAGATTGTTGAGGCTTTTATTGAGTCTGAAAACAAGTGCGAGTGGATGATCATGGAAACCATCCCGGTGATTCCCCCTGAACTCAGGCCTCTGGTTCCTCTGGATGGAGGCAGGTTTGCCACTTCCGATCTTAACGATCTTTACCGGAGGGTGATCAACCGTAATAATCGTCTTAGAAGGCTCCTGGAACTCGGCGCTCCGGACATAATTATCCGCAACGAAAAAAGAATGCTACAGGAAGCAGTAGACGCCCTGTTTGACAATGGCCGCAGGGGTAGGGCCATCACCGGCACCAATGGAAGGCCCCTCAAATCCCTTTCCGATATGATCAAGGGAAAGCAGGGAAGATTCAGGCAGAATCTGCTGGGTAAGCGAGTAGATTATTCCGGACGAACAGTAATCGTGGTGGGTCCCAACCTGAAGCTGCATCAATGCGGTTTGCCCAAAAAGATGGCTCTGGAGCTGTTCAAGCCTTTTCTTTACTCTCAACTGGAGGAAAAGGGGCATGCCAGCACCATAAAAAGCGCCAAGAAAATGGTGGAGCGCGGTGATGTGGTGGTCTGGGATATTCTGGACGAGGTGGTCAAAGAGTACCCCATTCTTCTAAACAGAGCCCCCACACTGCACAGACTGGGAATTCAGGCCTTTGAGCCCATTCTGGTTGAAGGTAAGGCCATCAGGCTGCATCCGCTGGTATGTTCAGCTTTTAACGCCGATTTCGACGGAGACCAGATGGCTGTGCATATCCCCCTATCGATTGAAGCACAGGTGGAATGCCGGGTACTGATCATGTCCACCAATAATATTCTTTCCCCGGCCAATGGCGAGCCTATTATTCTGCCTTCACAGGATATTGTTCTGGGTCTTTATTACCTGACAGTGGACAGGTCCTTTGAAAAGGGAGAAGGCAAGATCTTTTCAGATCCAGGAGAAGTAATCGCGGCATTTGACGGTGGATGTGTCGACCTTCACGCCAAAATCAGGGTCCGCATTGATGGTCAGCTGGTTGAAACAACCCCGGGCAGGATTATTGTCGGGGAAATACTGCCTGAAGAAGTCCCTTTCAGTCTGGTCAACCGTCTTCTGACCAAAAAAACCATTGCCAAGCTGGTGGGCGAAACTTATCGCAGGGCCGGTACAAAGGCCACGGTCATCCTTTGTGATAAACTCAAGGACATGGGATATGAATATTCAACCCAGGCCGGAATAACCATAGGAGTTAAAGATCTGGAGATTCCGGCAACCAAGGAAGAAATCCTGTCCTCTTCCCAGGCTCAGGTCAATGAAATAGAAAATCAGTACCGTGAGGGTATTATTACCCGTACTGAAAAATATAATAAGATTGTTGATGTCTGGACCAAGGCCACCAACGATATTTCTGCTCAGATGATGAAGGAAATATCCAAGGATATTCTGACCAGTCCCAGCACCGGGGAAAAGGTTGAAAACATCAGTCTTAATCCCATCTATATGATGTCCAATTCCGGGGCCAGGGGAAACAAGGATCAGATGAGACAGCTTGCGGGCATGAGGGGCCTCATGGCCAAACCATCCGGGGAAATTATTGAGACCCCCATTACATCCTGTTTCCGGGAGGGGTTGACTGTTCTGCAGTATTTTACCTCAACCCACGGCGCGAGAAAGGGTCTGGCTGACACCGCTCTTAAGACGGCCAATTCGGGGTATCTTACCAGGCGGCTGGTTGACGTGGTTCAGGATGTGGTCGTGTCTGAATACGACTGTGGCACGGTTGACGCCATTGAACTGACTCATCTCATGAAATCGGGCGAAATTCAGGAAAAGGTCAGCGAGCGGTCACTGGGCCGGATAGTCATGAATGATGTTCTGGATCCCGAGACCGGTGAGGTGATAGTTCCGGCCAATGAGATGATAGTAGAGGAAGGGTCCCGGAGAATCGACGCAGCTGGAATAAATACCCTGAATATTCGTTCAACTCTGACCTGCAAAACCAAAAGAGGCATCTGCGCCATGTGTTACGGCCGTGATCTGGCCAGAGGACATTTGGTCAACGTAGGAGAGACTGTAGGCATAATCGCGGCCCAGTCCATTGGCGAGCCAGGCACCCAGCTGACCATGCGCACCTTCCATATCGGCGGTACAGCGTCCAAAGAGATTGAAAGATCCAACATAAAGACCCAGAATGCCGGACATGTGGTTTTTGCGCGCATCAGGACTGTTGAGAATTCCAAGGGCGAGTCCATGCTCATGGGCAAAAGCGGTCAGATAAAGATTGTTGATGACCAGGGACGGGAAAGGGAGAAGTATTTTCTGCCTTCCGGGGCCAAGCTCTTTGTCAAGGCTGATCAGGAGGTTAAAAAAGGAGATCTTCTGGCCGAATGGGATCCCTTCAACGAACCCTTTGTAACTGATGTGGGCGGGATCATCAGGTTCACTGATATTGTTGAAGGCAGGACTTTTCAGGAAAAGGTGGACGAAACCACTTCCAGGGCTACCAGGACCATTACTGAGTATCGTTCCACCAATTTCAGGCCCAGTATTTCCATCTGTGATGAAAAAGGCAATATTAAACACAGGCCTGGAACGACATCTGAAGCCGTATTTCAACTGCCTGTAGGCGCTATTCTGATGCTCAATGACGGCGATGAGGTCAAGGCCGGAGATGTTATCGCCAGAAAGCCACGGGAATCCTCCAAGACAAGGGATATTGTCGGCGGTCTGCCCAGAGTTGCCGAGCTTTTTGAGGTCAGAAAGCCCAAGGATCAGGCCATTGTTACAGAAATTGACGGAATTGTTTCTTTCGGCCCAGAATCCAAAGGCAAGAGAAAAATCGTTATCAGTCCGGAAGCAGGGGATCCCAAAGAGTACCTTATCCCCAAAGGCAGACATATAACCGTTCAGGAAGGGGATTTTGTCGAAGCTGGAGAGCTTATTACTGAAGGTAATCCAGACCTTCACGATATCCTCAAGATCAAGGGAGAAAAGTACCTGGCCAATTATCTGGTTGAAGAAATTCAGGAGGTTTACCGGTTTCAGGGCGTCCAGATCAATGATAAGCATATAGAGGTTATTGTCCGCCAGATGCTCAAGAAGGTCCAGATCATAGATCCCGGAGACTCGGGCTTTCTTATCGGACAGCAGGTGGAAAAAAACGTGTTTATGAAAGAAAATGAGCGGTGCATCAGGCAGGGTGAAGAACCAGCCATGGCTGAACCTATGGTTCTTGGAATAACTCAGGCTTCTCTGACCACGGAATCATTTATTTCCGCGGCTTCTTTTCAGGAAACAACAAAAGTTCTCACTGAAGCCTCTCTTATGGCCAAGGTGGACAAGTTGAGGGGTCTGAAGGAAAATGTGATCGTGGGCAGGCTGATTCCTGCGGGCACTGGCTACAGACCTTACGTGAACAGCGATATTACTGTTCCTGAGCAGCCAGAAAATCCCGACAGGTTTCTTGAGGAGCTTGACGATGAAGTATATTTTAAGCTGGGCGACAGATAGAAAATGCACTGCACCTTTCTTCCGTTTATACTGCTGTAGAAGACTTCCTGGATGGATTTTATCCAGATCATGTTGTTTTTTTTAACAAAAGCTTTTTACATATTATCAGCGCCGGCCGGGAATGAGTTTCCCGGCCGGCGTATATTTTTCTTGACAAGGTTTTATACATAAACTAACAGCTATTTGTTTCAGCAAGCAAAAGAAATAATAATTGGAGGGGATATGCCGACCATAAACCAGCTGGTTAGAAAATCAAGAGATCAGGTGATCAAACGCAAGAAAAGGGCCGCGCTTCAGCAGTGTCCTCAAAAAAGAGGCGTATGCGTGAGGGTATACACCACTACCCCCAAAAAGCCCAACTCTGCTCTGAGAAAGGTAGCCAGGGTCAGGCTTACCAACGGAATTGAAGTAACATCCTATATACCAGGAGAAGGGCACAACCTTCAGGAACATTCGGTTGTAATGATTCAGGGAGGCCGTGTTAAAGATCTTCCCGGAGTACGTTATAAAATTATCAGGGGCACACTGGACACATCCGGCGTTCAGGATCGCCGTAAGAGCAGATCCAAATACGGCGCCAAAAGACCAAAATAATTACTCAAGGGAGATGATATAATGCCACGCAAGGGTCCAATTCCCAAAAGAACAGTTCTTCCTGATCCGGTTTACGGCAGCCGGGTCCTGACCAAGTTCGTGAACCGGCTTATGGTTGACGGCAAAAAGAGCATTGCTGAAAAGCTCTTATATAAAGCTATTGAGCAGTTGGGAGAAAAAACCGGAGAAGAGCCTGTCAAGGCCTTTATTCACGTTATTGAAAACGTAAAGCCTCAAATGGAGGTTAAATCCAGGAGAGTGGGCGGAGCCACTTATCAGGTTCCCATGGAAGTCCGGCCTGACAGGCAGGAAGCTCTGGCCATCCGCTGGCTTGTAAAATATTCAAGATCCAGGGGTGAAAAGGGCATGGATAAAAGGCTTGCCGCAGAGCTTCTTGACGCCTTTAATGGCCGCGGCGGAGCAATGAAGAAAAAAGAAGATACCCATCGCATGGCTGAAGCCAACAAGGCTTTTGCTCATTACAGATGGTAACAGATATTTGTTCCTGATTTTTTTCCATCAGGAACCTGATGAATGAAATACAGGGCAGGACGTCCATGACAGCAGATAAAGATCAGATAAATATTTAACCACTAAAAATGCACCTGGTCCTGCAGTATTGAAAAACTAATATCACGCATTTTTATTCTGAGTCCGACTTAATGTTGATTCGGACAAGGTTGAAGCTGATCACCCGTTCAGGCCGGTGGCCTGGATGGGTGATTTTGTGCGCTTAACCGGCGCAATATATTTAAAGTATTACGGATTAAATCTCGGGAGATTAAAGTGGGCAGGGTCGTTCCTATAGAGAGACAGCGCAATATCGGCATCATGGCTCATATTGACGCGGGCAAGACAACAACAACTGAAAGAATCCTTTTTTATACCGGTATTTCTCACAAGCTGGGAGAGGTTCACAACGGTCAGGCTACCATGGACTGGATGGAACAGGAACAGGAGCGCGGTATCACTATTACTTCAGCTGCAACAACCTGTTTCTGGGATGATCATCGGATAAACATTATTGATACCCCCGGGCATGTGGATTTTACCGTTGAAGTGGAGCGTTCTCTGAGGGTTCTTGATGGTTGCGTGGCTGTATTTTGCGCTGTGGGCGGGGTTGAGCCCCAGTCTGAAACAGTCTGGCGTCAGGCAGACCGCTACAGGGTTCCGAGACTGGCCTTTGTAAATAAGATGGACCGCACAGGTGCTGATTTTTTCAGGGTGGTGGACATGATCAGGGACAGGCTGAAAGCCAGGCCCGTGCCTCTTCAGATACCCATCGGGTCTGAAGAAAGCTTCAAAGGTGTTGTTGATCTTGTCCTGGGCAAAGCCCTGATTTTTAATGAACAGTCTTTGGGTAAAGAGTTTGACAAGGTTGATATACCGCCTGATATGCTGGAAGATTATGAAAAGTGGAGGCAGTATCTGGTTGAGGCCGTAGCAGAGGAAGAAGAGGATCTTCTTGAGAAGTATCTGTCAGGGGAGGAACTCAATCCTCAAGAGCTTGCTCAAGGAATCCGCAAGGCCACCATTTCTCTGACCATCTGTCCCGTGCTGTGCGGCTCGGCATTTAAGAACAAAGGCGTACAGCCTCTGCTGGATTCAACTATTTCCTATCTTCCCTCTCCCCTGGATATTCCTTCCATAAAAGGCATTGACGTTAACAACCAGTCCGAGGTTTTATGTCATCCAAGTGATGAAGAGCCTTTAAGCGCCCTGGCTTTCAAACTGGCTTCTGATCCTTTTGTGGGTCACCTAACTTTTTTAAGAATATATTCCGGACACATAGAATCAGGCATGACAGTGGTCAACGCTGCTTCAGGCAAAAAAGAGCGTATTGGAAGACTTCTTAAAATGCATGCCAATAAGAGGGAAGAGATCAAAGAGGCTTATGCCGGAGACATTGTGGCGGCGGTTGGCCTCAAATATACCGCCACAGGGGAGACATTGTGCACTCCTGACCGTCTGGTGCTTCTGGAATCAATGGATTTTCCCGAGCCGGTCATTGAGATAGCCATAGAACCAAAAACCAAAACCGACCGGGATTCCCTTGGCAACGCTCTGCAAAAGCTGGCTAAGGAAGATCCTTCCTTCAGGGTCAAGGGAGATGAGGAAACCGGGCAGACCCTGATATCAGGCATGGGTGAACTGCATCTTGAAATAATTGTTGATCGCCTGACCCGTGAATTCAAGGTTGACGCCAACGTGGGCAAGCCAAGGGTCGCTTACCGCGAGACAATCACCAAGCCGGTGAAGCATGAAACCAGATATGTGAAGCAGACCGGTGGTCGAGGACAATATGGCCATGTGGTTATAGAGATTGAACCTGCACAGCCGGGACAGGGGTATGAATTTGTCAACTCCATAGTGGGCGGGGTCATACCCAAGGAATATATACCAGCCATTGACAAGGGAATCAGGGACGCTCTTAAAAGCGGTGTGATTGGCGGATTTCCCATGGTGGATTTAAAGGTTAATCTTGTTTTTGGCTCTTATCATGATGTGGATTCATCAGAACAGGCTTTTTACATCGCTGGTTCCATTGCCCTGAAAGAAGCCACGGCCAAGGCTTCTCCAATGCTTCTGGAACCCATCATGTCTATTGAGGTTTTGACTCCTGAAGAATATCTCGGCGATATCATGGGAGATCTTAATGGTCGCAGGGGGAAGATTATCAGTTTGGAACCCCGTATGGGGACACAGATTGTTCGCGCCCATGTTCCACTGAGCAATATGTTTGGCTATGCTACGGATATGCGCTCCAACACACAGGGGCGAGCTACATACTCTATGCAGTTTGATCATTATGAAAGAGTACCGGGCGGGATTGCCGAGGAAATCCTTAAAAGCAAATAGGGGGAAGAGATGGGAAAGGCAAAGTTTGAGCGTAAGAAGCCGCATGTTAATATTGGGACGGTGGGTCATATAGACCACGGCAAGACCACTTTGACGGCAGC
>PXDF01000060.1 GCA_003566455.1 Desulfonatronovibrio sp. | reverse complement strand
TCTTCAGTCTGGCCTTCACAGATTACATGTATTCGAATCATGATCCAGGCCTCCCGCCAAGAATATTTTTTTCCCAAAGCTCTCCTACAGAATAATCAGCCAGCCATGTTTTGAACTCATCTTCGTGGTAACGTTTAAGAATTGTCGCATCAAATTTTCTTTCCACAACGATTAGTTCATCAATGGAAAACTCATTAACAAGGGGAACAGATTGAGTGGAGATAATAATCTGCATCCTTTTAGCGGCTGATCGGAGAAGGGCTCCCAACAGGGTGATGGCGTAAGGATGAAGTCCAAGCTCTGGCTCATCAATAATCATTGTTGAAGGTGGTTCAGGTTGCAACAGGGCTGTAACCAGGCAGATAAAGCGGATTGAACCATCGGATAACTGACTGGGCCAGAAAGCATAGTCACTGTCTTTCTGTCGCCACAGAAGGCGGACTTGTTGTTCCCCGGTAGGCAATTCATCGGGCTTGAGAACAAAATCATCAAAAAAAGGAATGGCCAGAGTTATTGTCTTTTTTATCTGTGCGTATACCTTTGGATGCTTATCCTTGAGACGATACAAAAAAGCGGCTAGGTTGGATGCATCAGGTCTTAGATAATCGTTGTCGTGAACTGAACCTAGTCTTTTGACCCCAGCGCTGTCGCTGGTATCGTGAAAGTGAAATATTTTCCAGTTGGCAATAGAGCTATAACAGTAATCTGCCCATGAACCCTTTCCAAGGTTGAAATATTGATCTTTCAATTTTGCCTCGGCATGACCGGAGCCCAGGTTTGTCCAGTCTTGACCATAATAAGGGCCATCAAAAAAAAGTTTTTCCTCGCCAAAGGAAAATCCTCCGTCAACAGTCGGCTCAAGTGTGAATTTGTACCCATTCAACCCAAACTCAATAAATGACTGAATTTGCTTGGTTTCCTTTACTCCAAAGCTCACGATACGGTCTGCCGAGCCCTTATTTCTTGTCCATTTCTGCAGCCTTCCCTCAACCATTTCACCCAGCATGTGAAAATAGGATACAAGATTGCTTTTACCTGCCCCGTTGGAACCGATAAGCACGTTCAAACCGTACAGAGGGAAACGCTCCATTTCTCTGATGGACATAAACCCCTTAATACTCAGATATTTTATAGGTTTTTGGGTGGTGTTCATTTGCTTTGTTTCCTTGACTTTATTTTATCATCCAGTGACAAATGATGATCATTTATGCGGTCGCCCTTGAATAAGTGAAACCAGGGAGCGGACTTCACATCTTTTCCCCGATCCTTATTCCAATTGATGTTGGGTTTGTCCCTCAGGATGCCTGCCCCTTTTCTGCCCACGTCGCTCACGCTCATGAAAGGCCTGATGTTCAGGCGCACCCCGTCATTAATATCCGGGTTCCAGCCGATGGGCTGCTTTTCAATGGGTTTCCAGCGCACAAAAATATCATACGGCTTTTCTCCTTCGAGAATAAGCTCCAGCTTTTTCTTAAGGTTCCGGGCAGCAGCCAGTTTTTCCTCTGCACCATCCACGCCGTCTGTAATGGCTTGTTTCTGCCTGGCAATCCAGTCGCCAAGATAGGTATAGGTCAGGGTTTCCAGATTTTTGAAATCCAGCTTGTGATAGTTGACCAGCGCTGAAAAGCCGTCACGCAGACCGTCCCAGATCTGCCATATAAAGGGGCGATGATGAAAGAGCCTGCAATGCTGGGCAAAAAACTTGTCCCTTAGCCATGTTTCAAGGGTCTTACCAGAATGATCTGATTCTGCCAGAAGCTGACCCAGGACATTGTTGGACCACCCACTGCCATAAGATCTGACCAGGATTGCAAACAGCCTGTCCACTGCAGCTGATTCACCGCGCACAGGCGGGATGCAGACAATCCCGTCTTCATCAGCCAGAGACACAAGTTCTTTGGATTTTTCCACCCAGTAACGCTGCTCATCAGCCAGCTCCATACTCTCATCCAGTTCCGCGGGCCACTGGTAGCCAAGCAGCCTGGCCATAGCCACGTGCAGGACATTGGCTTCAACGCGTAGAGGGCCATGAGCAGTCCATTTCTTATCTTCATCCCAGATCACAGAACCACAGGGATGACCATGAAATATCCATTGAGTAGGATCATCGGAATAGGGCTTAGGCAGACCGTGAGGATACTTTTCCTGGGCCACTTTGGTCCAGTGGTTTAGGTCGAAGGGGACTTTAATAAAAGTGTCGTCACCGACGTTCATTTTTTGATTAAGTTTTCTAACTTCGGTTTTATAATTAGGACTGGACATGTAGGTCCAGAGAACTTTTTGAAATCTTTTTTCTTTTGGTGTTATGGTAACTACATTGGAATCAAAGGCTTGACCCATATATAGTTCTGCAGGCAAATTGTTCATACATTGTATGGTTACGCCATCCTTAGACCAAGCATTTTGTCCCCTTAACCATGCCCCTACACTCCCTCCAAGTCTTTCTTTAATATATGAATGTAAGCTTCCTGATCCATTTTCCCAAAGCAATAGATCGCTAATTCCTCCAAAATGTTGATCTTTTTTAACAGTACTTTGAAGACCTTTCCAAACATTTGATATTAAGGATTGTTCCCAAAACTTTTGTCGGTAATGCGGGTCATCACCGGTGCAAACCCCTTTATTATAACTTGTGTACAATTCCAGCAACTTACCTTTTGTAAAATCATCTAGCATTACTCTAACATCTGGGTTTGATAGTTGCTCCATTTGGTTAATTTTCTTAATTCTGCCTTTAATTAAAGTTATAGATTTATCAGAGCTGGAGTGCTCAGCAGAAACGTCAATCCCCAAAATATAACCCGAAGTGTCGTTCGGACTTTTTGATGGAGCTATATTTTTAGTATCCCTTATTAAACATCCTCTGCTAATGCTCAGAAGTATTGCCTTAACTACCTCTCCGCTGATGGTTTCAAAAGCACCCGGCCCAAGCCTGGCAATCAAGCGCCAGGTATGCTTCTTCAATAACTTTTCCCGAAATTTCTTATAAGTGGTCAAAAAAAGCCAATTTTGAGGAAGGACCAAGCTGACTGAGCCTGATTTAGTTTGTTCCAGTCCATCATTTTCTTTGCAGTATTCCAGACATCTATCCAGAAAGACCGTAGCCAGGTCATTCTTGGCTTCTTTGTAGTATTGCTGGCAGAATTCCTTAAGCAGTTCGTCCTGCTTGCCTCTGGAAAGATACGGTACATTAGTTACCACAAAATGATATTTATCAGCCAGAAGAGTTGAAGCTCTGGAAATACCTTGGGCTACGACTCCCATTTCAAAGCAATCAAGGTCTTGCTTTTCCCGGCTCAGCAAATGCTGAATCCTGTTTACAGCCAGTTCATATTTTTCTTTGCTCCAAGCGCTCTGGTCTGAAATTCGTCCAGGATTTATGAGTGAGCCAAGGACCGGGGCGTTCTTGAACAGATCATACATCTGGTCCAGGGTGTATCTGAGTTTGACATCATCTTTTGCCAAGGCCAGCCATTCATCTCTTCTGGGATTTATGGCCAGGCCGGAACAGGCAATGTTAAGTTCAGGCAGGGGACGATATCCACCAGCTCCAGGATAAGTCCAGGCGGCCAGGGCAAGGGCAAAGGCTGCCAAGGCCACACAGCGCTGGTCAATTTCAAGGCCGTGGATGTTTTCGGACAGCACCATATCCACTGCTTCCCTTGCAGATAAATTTTCAAGCTCAATGCGCATGGCTGCAAGCATAACAAACAGGGCCACAAGGAAATGCCCTGATCCACAGCATGGGTCCAGGGTTTTGAAGTCCTTGAGGGAATCCGGCCAGTTTTCATACCATCCGCTGGCAGGCATCCAATGCTCACCTTCAAAAACATTTTTGCCATTAATTGTCAGAGTGCATTGTTCAGTTTTGACAAAGCGCAGATAAGAAAGGGTGAATCCAGGGCGACTAAAGAATTCTCTTAACTCATCCTCACCTTCAGCACTCTGAAACTTTTGGCGGGCCTTATTTGATGACTGAACACTGCCCATGGTACACTGTCTTACCCACCATGCCCCCAAAGAATTATCCAGCAAAAAAGCAACCATGTACGGCTCAGTAAAAAGCTGGGTAACCGCTGTCAGCTCCCTGGCTCCGATCTTAACTTCAGAAGCATTGACCTCTTCTTTTTTCCTGGCCTGCCAGAACTGATAGACCCAGCCAAGGGAATCAGACGCAGTAAATACATCCTCAGGCAGGTCAGCCACGAGTCGTTCGAGTTTCTGCTGATGTTCTGGTGGCAGGCTCAATTTAAAAACAGGAGAATCAGGCCGAAATATCTGGGGCAGCATATGCGCGGCATACCTGGCAGCCAGCTCCCAGCTATTGGCAGCCCCTTCGTCAGCAGCCAGATCTTCACACTCTTCAAGGGAAACAGCCACAGGTTCCACTGGATCGGGATACATGAGCAGATTGTTTTCAGCCAGAAAGCGGGCAAAGAGCATCCTGTGCCAGTGTTCATAAGCCACTTCTTCAATTAGGCGGTCTATTTCCTGGACTCCGTCGGCATTTCTGCCATTGCCAAGGTGACGGGCATGAGCCCTCAGCTTTCTGCGAAGCACACGCTCCTGTTCAGTTAAATTTTTATAGGCCGTGGCTTCTCTGACACCTAATTGCTGGAGAGCGGCAAGAGCGCCGGACTCTGAAACCAACCTTGCCTCAATTACTGTTTTTTCCAGCTTGTTTCTGAGGGTCTTGTCGAGAGGAAGCATCAGGAAAACTCCAATTACCTTGTGTCTTAAATTTACAAAGGATCGGCTTTAAACATCAGGGTATTATTGGGCCATCTTTTATTCTATCGATCAGAATCTTTTTAACTTGGGAAAGCCAGACATCAATATCTTCTTCATTTTTGAGGATTGTTGAAGGAAGGGAAATTTTCTGGACTTCGGGCTCAAGCAGTCTGGCAGCCTCAACCAGCATTTGAATGTAGCGCCCTGGCATGGCAGCCACCCGATCACTCAGCGCGCTTAAGCTTATATTATCCAAGGTGTTCAGGATTGAATCAGTGTCATCTAATATTATTTTTGGAATCGCACCTTCAACCAGACCGTGGGGCCTGCGAAGTTCATGACGCTCTTCAGGCTCCAGTTTCTCCCAGTTTTCATCTTTTTTCAAAAGGGCCTCACCATCTTTCCACTGCTGATCCCAGGCGTTCTTTAAGTTGTTCAGTTCCTGTCTGAGTAGCTGGGAAAGTCCGGACATAAGGGGTTCCAAAACATCCGGCTGCAGTAACTGCCTGTTTTGCTCGATAGATTTTACCTGAGCCAGGATAGGCTCTGCTTCCTGAAGGTCCTTGGCATGATCTGCCAGGCGTTTCAATTTCTGCCATTTAGGCCAGCAAGTTGAAATCTCCTTGGCCAGAGTGGTCCATGAATCAATGGATTGACCCAGTTCTTCCCTTAAGTTGTACAAGGCCAGTAATTGCTCATTACCGGCAGAAAGACGGATATCCTCAAGCATTGAAATGTGCGGTGGACTTGGCTTAGGCGGTTCTCCACCGGCAGAAAGGGCCAGCTCGTTAGCTTTTCTCAGAAATTCTGGAACGTTGGATAATTCATCACCTTGTTTTGAGGTGATGTTGATTTTCTGAAACAGCTTACGGATCTGGATGCGCTGTGGAGTTGTGACTGTAGCTGATTCAACTTTATAGAAAACTTTACCGATGGCTCTTCTGTCCAGATCTTTGGGCAGAATGGCATTTCCACGTTCATCCTGGCCCCGGATCAATCCTGCAACCATAAGGACCTGCAATGCTCCATCAATGGCGTCTCTGGACCAGCCGAATTCCGGATTTTCAAAATGATTTCTTATATCAGCCCCTTTTTTGCCTCCAGCAATAAAGCCCATGATGGCCTTGCAAACGGCGTTAGTCCCAGGCTCTCCTTCATGACCAACAGCCCTCAGTGCGTCAGGAGATCCCTTGCAGGCCAGGGAATAGACCTTGTCCCATGCCGAGTGATCTGCCATGGCAAATTGGGGAAATAACCTGCTCAGGCTCCTTTCAGCAGCTTCCAGGATCATTTCATTAAGATTATTCCCTGTTATTTCACTTCCTCCGCCCTGAAAGACCCTGGCTCCTGACAAAGCATCACCCAGGTAACCTTTGATTTTTCCTTCCGCGCTTTGCCTGATTGTTTCAACAGCTGATCTGGCCTCAATGCCTTCAGCCGTGCCGGGAGTTCCCCGTTTATCAAGGGTTGCAGCCGCGGCCTTAAAATTTATCAAAGCCCTGCGAAGGTCGTCAGCAGATCTTTTGGGAATGAAAACAAAGATGGTGGGGGAATTATTGCCGGCTTCTCTTGCGTCTGCCCGGACTGAATTTTCATCTATCTCCCAGCCATGCCTGACCCAGAGACATATTTTTTTCTGACAATCAACAGGCAGGGATGAATTGAAAACCGGCGTTATATCTCTGGATATTCTTGAGTTGCCGTGAAGAAGCGTTATTTTTTTAGATGCCTCTGAGAATATCGCCTTGATTCGGTCATCGCGTTCAGCCTCAATACGATGACTTTCATTTGACAACTGGCTTGACTGGGCCATGAACTCATCATTCCAGGCAGCACTTTCTTCGGTTTGAATGCGGAACTCATCTCCAACCTTCATTAAAATTTCGCAGCTATCCAGCAAGCCGGGGAGCTTTTTACGTAAATTACCGCTGCCAGAGGAAAGATCCTCAACAAGCAGATCAGCAATGGTGTTGACAGTGGCCCGAATCCCGACTTCCTGGTTGCCTGAAGCAAGCTTGTTGATGATAAAAACAAGTCCGCAGGCCCTTGCTGTCAGACGTTTATCAGATGTGCCGTCATGCCAGAGCAGAATTTTTTCATGCACTTTACGGGGGAGCATCCTGGTCTGAAGAAGTTTTTCTGCAGAGTCAAAAAAGAGGTAATCTGCCGGTATGACACTGCCAAGGGGCTGATCCAGGTTGGTCTGGATAGCTTTATGGATCATGCTCAGCTGGTTGCGAAGCTGGCTGTCCGTTCCAGTCTGATCCAGAACTCTCAGGGTGTTTTCCCAGAAACGCTGTCTCACGGGCAGCACAGGATAATCTCTTGAGAAGTTATTAACATCATCCTGCCTGTGCCCAATGCTGGTTCCGCTAAGGTGTCTTGATATCTCCCCCAGATTTTTTTGCATCAGCTCATCTATGACTGAAATGGCATTTACATCTTTGGCTAATATGGTCTTGCGAACAACCGCTTTAACATCAGCATCTGAAAGTTCTATTCTGAGGGTAAATCTGCCTTCCAGTTTCTTGAGGTTTGTTGTTCCTGTAACAGCAGTCTGACCTGTTCCGACAAAAAGAATTTTCCCGCCAATGTTCTTGCAGCACGCTTCAACAACTTCCTGAACATCCATGGATCTTTGGGTATCTCCGCCAATGAATTGCTGAACTTCGTCCAGGACTATCAGAGTCAGAGGAAATTTACCCTGCCTGGTAAGCGCCTTTCTGATTGCCTTGAGCATTTCATCATTGGAAATATCCTGAACATAAGGGTACAGATTGTTCAGAGTTTCAACGCAGGCAGACGGGGAAGAAAACAGATGAGGTTTGACCTTGGTCAAGGCCAGGTGCAGCCCGTCGGCAACATAAAAATTATCCAGTTCTTCTTCCCAATTATATCCATCCTGTTCAACTATTGATTTGACCTCGTCAAAAATATTTTCCTGCTTAAGCCAAAGCACAAACCTGGCCAGAGGATATTGCTCCGGAAGGCCAACTGACTTGAAAATGATTCTTAGCAGGGCAAGACGAACACTGCCGCTGGCCCCTGATCCAAGTGTTCCTGAAGCAGCATGGAGGCCACCATGTCTTTTATCCTGAATATCTAATTCCTTGAGATGCTCATGGATGGACCGAGGAAGTTCGGCTATACCCCTGGCAGTGGCTCCATCAGGAAAAACAGTGTTCATCCAAAGGGATCTGAGCATTTTAACCAAATGAGATTTACCCGATCCAAAAAAACCGCTTACCCACACACCAGGCTGCTCCGGGGCTCCTCCGTCAATATTGGAGAGATACGTTCTTAAAACCAGGTCCATCCCCTTTTCGTACTGCCCGTCGCAAACAAATGTTTCCAGCTCGTAACGAAGAACAGCCAGGAAACCGGCGCTGACATCCTCATCTACTTTGGCCACACCCTGATTGACCAGGGTCCTGGTTGAGGGGTCTTTGAGGTACACTTGGCGGTTTATCATCACATCTCCTAATATTTGCTGTCAGCGGTCAGAGGGACTGCCAGATAATTCCAACCATCATAGCCGTCCAGCAGTCTGTAGTTATTGTTTTCATAGCTACCAGGAAACAGCACGAGCAGCTTTCCGGGCACAATCGGAGAAAAGTTATCCACGACTTCTTTGACCTTAACCAGACCGAACAGGGAACCAACACCCATCAGACAGACAACACTGTTATCTTGGGCATTTCTCCCCAGACAAAATTCAGTAAAGGATTTGGTGAGGTAGCCGGAATACTTCGGAAGCAGAGTTCTTATCAAGTCAGGCTTCAGAAAATACTTTTCAGAATATTTCTGGGAAAGGAGCCAGACGGGGAATGTGTTGGTGAGGTCAAACAGATGCCAGTCATGACCGGCTTGGATGGTGGCAATTTCAAACTCTTCGATTTTGGCTCGAAGCCGCAATTCATCGTTTTCATCATAAACACAGAAGACTACCCGCTGGGCCGGAGCTGTGTCTTCCCGCCACGGTATTGATATATAACTGCTGTAGGCGTCAACAAGTCTTTTAATTTTGCTCATCTAACCACTTAGTTTCAAGAGAGTTGATAAGACCTGGAAACTGGACTTCCATTACGTCCTCGATTCGTTTGAAAACAATCCAGCTTCGCCTGGAACCCTCCAGGGCAAAATTCAGCAAATCCTCAAAGGAAGAATCTAACAGTTCACAGAATTCACTTTTGAAAACAGATTGTCCTTTCAGCCCGGTGAGGTGACCCAGAAACAGGGCGTAACAAACACTCCCACAAGAAGGTATAGCCTTACTGCGGTACTTTTTTGTTCCACCGCGCAAATGTCCGGACTTGGTCCAGGAGGAATTAAGGTTTTGGGCCAGTGACATTCTGGTGGCCGGACTGAATCTTTCAGGTTCACACTTCTCCATGAACTCTTCAAGACTTTCCCTGGTCACTCTGGTTTCAGGGCTAATCTGATGAATAAATGAAAAACTTTGCCTTAAAAGAGAGTCCCTGCAAAAAGCGCATAGAAGCGCCAATAATGGCCTGGCCTTTGGGTCACGCTTCCAGAAATAGAGCATTACCCTGAATATTGTTATTTCCTGGTCCAGGCCGTAGAGCCTAAAGAGGTGGCTGTAAGTTATTGACCTTGTTTTGCCGGACCTTTTCCCAAGACAATTATCCTCTGTAATCGCCTTTTGATAGTCCTTTTTAACTGCATCTGGATTATTAACATAAGACAATAAAACGTTAAGATCCTCAAGCATAATTGTGCGAGCGGTATGAACCCCGGCAGAATTAAAATTAAACCCAAATCTTCCAAGGGTTTCTTGTTTATTTCTCTGGTCATTTGTGTAGGAATATTGGCTAGTTGTCATGAAATCCAGCAAGCATTTGTTTTCTAGACATTAAATTTTTTAACCTTACGGATGCCATCGGCAAAAGTCAATTTTAATGCCAGCTGGTCATGACAATAAACATAAATCAGAAGGAATTGGACCAAGCCAAAAAAAATTTGATGATTTACTACAACCCATACCACGATAGAAGGTTATCAGGGGCAAAGATACAGGTGAGGCATTGTTTATTTACCAGACAAGTTAATAGGTACCGCTTCAGAGCTGTCATTGCTTAATAATGGTGGACACTGGTTTACCAAAGGCAGTTTTGCCGCCAAATTCTACTGCAAGTACTTCATCCAAGCCATCAGCAATTGAACTAAAAGTTTTCAGTGATTGAAGGACATGTCTAGCATTAAAAGGAGCCGCAGGGATATCTGATATAGCAACAATCGTATAGTTTCTGTGAAAAAAATGCATACAACCGATCCTGGAATTTAGCTCATTTAGTCGGGCAAAAAGTTCTGGACCTTCTTTGACTTCAGAAACCAAAGGAGAATGGAAGCGGATCGATGGAGGCTTCTCTTTATAACGTATAAAAGTAACCACACTCCCGCTGCGAATTCCAATGTTGCCGTTCTGATCATATTTTAGATCTGAAATGCCGGTAAATCCCCTAATTGTTCTCAGAAGATCTTGCCTCATTTTTTTATGATTAGAAGGATGTTTTGTCGCTTGTTTTAAGCCAAGGCCAGGAACAGTAAAAATATTATCATCGGAATCAAATGCATCATATTCAAGATAACCAGGATGCGGTATCTTATGGACTTGGGAAAATGTCTTAACTGTCAGTTCAGCAACGGCGTCAAAAGAAACAGGCTTGGGATTATTAATGTAGAAATTGGGTGAACCATCCGGGCCTTGCTCATTTTTTTCAGCTTCAAGGTCATCAGTTGGCTTGTTCCAGCCAAGATAAACCAGCATATCAATCTGGCTATCATCAAGCTGTTCAGTCTCGGACAGATACTGATTGCTTATTGTCTCCATAAGCAACCCGTAAAAACCCTGTCCAGCGAATTGAATATAAAGGTTGGACTGTTTGGCTGAAATTACCAAATACTGATCCTCTAGCAAACCTTGAAGAACTGATGATAGCCTCTGGGCGAACTGCGCCCAGACAGGTGAGATATTAGGTTTTGAATCTGGTATGCCTGCTTCTGCATGTATAGTCATAACTACTCCCGTTGAGGGTGGGGCCTGAGGGTGGGGTCGGGCCACGGCAACCGCTTGATTATTCATGAATTTTATCACAAAAACGGACATTTTCTATGCCTATATCGTTTTTTTCAGCCTTGAAAAGAGTACTATCAAATCATTATTGATACTGTGACCTTACAAGTGTGGAAAAAATCAATTATCAATTGATTGATTTCATAATATTTGAGGAAATATGATCACGGCAATCAATATTTGGCCCTTTGTGATAATTCAATTTTCTTTTTGTTTTTGTTGAAGAGGACAGGTCATTCCCCGAATTGATGACCAGACCGGCCAGGTTGGATGTATAAAGATATTTGCCTGATTATTTTTAAGCGGTTATCAAGACCTGAAAATCAAGTCAATTGCAAAATTCAGGAAGGGTTTTTTTCCGCAAGTTGGTGCAAAGGTAGGGAAAAATGAACCTTCAACACGACCAAAATTAAGGCCTGGCAATTACTTTTCTCCCTCCTGAAGCACTCTCAAAAAAGCTTTGCCCAGCTTTGCCCATACTTCTTACCAACTAAGCTGGCTCCATGAACGATGTATCTAGCATGTATCGCCGAAAATTCGAGACGACGTAGAATGAACTAAAAGAGATGGTCGAGAGATTTAAGAGAC
>PXDF01000035.1 GCA_003566455.1 Desulfonatronovibrio sp. | reverse complement strand
TTGTGAACTGGAAGAGCTGATTGTGAGTAGAACATTTACCGCAGCTGGAGGCGGTTCTCTGGTTGTCTCCAAAAGGGATGGTTCCAGGCTGACTTCTCCCCAGGCGATCCTGGACAAATTGACCAATAACCTGACTTTTGATCCTCTGGCATTTACCAAGATGGATACTAAACATCAGCTGGACACCCTCAAGGGCCTTGTTGGACTGGACTTCACGGAGCAGGACCAGAGGCGGCAGGCCCTATATGATGAGCGCACACAGATAAACCGGGATGTGAAAAAGTTGAAGGCCAACCTGGAGGCCACGCCGGTGCATTCAGACGTACCGGAGAAAGAAATCTCCGTTTCGGATTTAATGCAGGAGTTACGGAAACGCCAGGAGTATAACCAGGCCAACCGGCAGAAGCGTGAAGAGTTGCAGGCACTTGATACCCGGATCGAGAAGGGGGAAGGAATCGAGGCAGATCTTGTACGGCAGATTGAAGAAATTCAGGCCAAGTTGGACGGCACTCGAACCAAATTGAAGGAGTTGCGGCAGTACAGGCACTCACTTGGAAACGAGGTTCAGGCCCTCACAGACAGTGACGAACAGGCGGTCATGGATAAGATTTCCGGTGCAGAAAAGATCAACAGTCAGGTCCAGAGCAACCGGGAAAGGAAAAAGCTTGCCAGTGAGTTGCAGGATCTTGAATCAAGATCAGGCTCACTTACAGAGCAGATGCAAGCTATTGACGATGCCAAGGCCCAGGCCCTGCAAGATGCCTCCTTTCCTGTCCCGGGCCTGTCTTTTAACGAAACCGGGGTGCTCCTGAACGGTATCCCATTTTCCCAGGCGAGCCAGGCTGAACAGTTACGGGTATCCGTTGCAATGGGCTTCTCCATGAATCCGGAGCTGAAAGTCCTTCTAGTCCGGGATGGATCCCTCCTGGACGACAGCAACCTAAAGCTCCTGGCTGAACTGGCTGCGAACCATGATGGGCAAGTCTGGCTTGAACGTGTTGGCGAGGGTGATGAATGCGCCGTGATCATCGAAGATGGCAAAGTCCGGGGCAGACCCGCGACAGTGGAGATGCAGCCGCCCGTTGAAAGACCAGCCACAGAACAAAAATCGTCTTTTGGGGCTGATTTCTAAGACCCAGATAGCCGGGGGTTCAGGGCCGCTTCCGGCTAAAAAGGATTTCGAACCAATGATCAAACTATATTTAAGCAGCAATGGCACCCTCACCGGAGCACCCATTAATGTGATCCGACAAATCCGGAAAGAGCTGTCCATGAAAAATCCCGCCTATATTGAAGCCCGGAAGCACGGACGCTGGACAGGGAACCTGGACGAGTGGCTGAGATTCTATGGCCTAGTAAAAGACGGCATATCCTTCCCCCGTGGATACGCCCGGCGAGCATGGACCCTATGTGCTGAGAACGGACAGGCTCCTTCCCTGGAGGATTGCAGGCGCACCCTGAGGCCGTTACAGGTAGATTTCCAAGGTAAACTCCGGGATTACCAGGAAAAGGCCCTCAGGGACATTCTGAGCAGAGATGATGGAGTATGTGAAGCAGTCACAGGCAGCGGGAAAACTGTCATGGCCCTGGCAGTGATCGAAGCCCGGAATCAGCCCACCTTGATTCTTGTACATACAAAGGAACTGCTCCAGCAATGGCAGGACAGGATCAAGCAGTTTTTAAACGTGGATCCGGGAAAAATCGGAGCCGGAAAAATGGATATTCAGCCCATTTCAGTGTGCATGGTCCAGACCCTGCTCAAGCATCTGGATACCCTGCCTGAGCATTTCGGGCACTTGGTGGTTGATGAGTGCCATAGAATCCCCAGCAGCACTTTTTCAGAATGCGTAAAAGCCTTTGATGCCAGGTATCTTTTGGGGCTCAGTGCAACACCATTCCGGCGGGATGGTCTTGGCAAGCTGATTTACTGGACACTGGGGGATCTGGTTCACAAGGTTGATTCTGACCTACTCCGGGATTCCGGGGCGGTCCTCAAGCCCGAGATTGTCACCAGGGAAACAGATTTTTCTTATGATTACCGGGATGATTACACAGGGATGGTTTCTGCACTGACAGAGAACCAGGAGCGCAATGCTTTTATTGCAAAGGACATAGCCGGAAACATGAACGGCAAAGGCTCTGCCTTGGTAGTCTCTGATCGGGTTGAGCACCTTCGGACCCTTGCAGGCATGGTCAATGCTCAGAACATGGCAGTTCTGACAGGTCAAACACCTGCCAGAGACAGAGAACGCATTGTTATGGAGCTGGAGCAAGGTAATATCCGGGTTCTGTTCTCCACTGTCCAGCTTATAGGCGAGGGATTTGATGCAGCCGGATTAACCGATCTGTACTTGACTACACCTGTAAAGTTTAAAGGCCGGCTACTTCAGGTAGTGGGCCGGATACTCAGGCCCAAAGATGGCAAAAAGCCACGGATATTTGATTACCAGGACGTGAGACAGCCCGTACTTAGGGCGCAGGCCAAAACCAGGAACAGGATTTTTCAGCAGTTGGGAGAATAGAGGCTATGAAAGCTTATC
>PXDF01000169.1 GCA_003566455.1 Desulfonatronovibrio sp. | reverse complement strand
TGCTGGAAGAATCCAAACGGCTCAAAAGCCCTGAAGGAGAATTCAAGCTGGCCCTGCTGATCTTTGAGGATATTGCCGCGCCGGTCATGGTTTCCTTTCTGGCAGGCATCATTCTGCTGGGCGATATCACAGTCCAGGCCGTGGTGACCATCTTCGTCAAGGTTGTCCTGCTCACAGCCGCCTCCATTCTCATAGCCCTGTACGGTTTTCGCAGGCTGGATCTTTTTGCCGGACGCTACATGTCCAAAGATTTCATGCCCATGTTCGCCTTTGCCGTGGGCCTGTTCTTCGCCGGAATAGCCGAAGCTCTGGAACTTTCCAAGCTGCTCGGTGCATTTCTGGCCGGAGTAATGCTCTCTGAAACGGGAACTTCTGAAGAGTTCAACAAGATCATAGCCCCGGTCAAGGATGTTACCATTCCCTTTTTCTTTTTCTGGTTCGGGACCACCATCAGTCTGGGTACGGGCATTGTCTCGCCCCTGTCTCTTCTGGTCCTTCTGGTGTGGGCCCTGGCAGGCAAGATGATCGTGGGTTACTGGGGTGGCAGAATGTACGGACTTTCCAGGAAGGGTTCCATCCGGGCCTCCTTTTCCCTGACCCAGAGAGGCGAGTTCTCCGTGGTCATAGCAGCCCTGGCAGAGCCGGTGCTGAGAACTTTTCTCGGTATTTACATTATAGTTACAGCCATTGCCGGAGTTTATCTTTTCCGCTGGGCTCCGGGCCTGGCCGACAGACTGGGGCGCCGGAAAGTAACAGGAACCGATATGACCTGATTCAGGCTGCACTTCCTTTGGGCCGCTGTTTTTCAGGGAATAATGCATGGGAGTGCACAGGGCTTTGGACAGGCACGTCTCATGTCTGATGAATTCATGATGCAGGAGATCTGGATATGCGTATTGTTATAGTTGGCGGTGGGGATGTAGGCCAGGAACTGGCCAGGAATCTATCCGTCAGGGACCACGATGTGGTCCTGGTGGACAAGGACGCGGAAAAAGTGAAACAGCTGAGTCAGGAATTTAATTTTCTGGTCATCAGCGGCAGCGGTGCCAGCCTTGAAGTGCTGCAGAAAGCGAAAATAAAATCAGCGGAAATGCTCATCGCGGCCACGGAAACCGACGAGGTGAACATAATCGCCTGCATGATCGCCAAGACCCTGGGCGTCCGCTATACCATGGCCCGGGTCAGGGACCCGGAATCCGCCGGCGATATTGATATTGACGCCCATGGCCTTACCCGGGAACAGGTGGGCATTGATGCCATCATCAGCCCGGAAAAGGCCATGGCCCAGGAAATCGCCAAGATGATTCATTTTCCCGGCGCGGTGGAAATCGAGTATTTTGCCGGGGGTCTGGCCATGATGGTCGGAGTGCACGTATCAAAGGAAGCCAGGATTACCGACCAGAGCATTAAAAAACTGCCCCTGCCCAAAGGATGTATTGTGGTCGGGGTCAGGCGCCGGGACGGTGAATTCATTCTTCCCAGCGGCCAGGATATTATCAAGGATGGGGACAAGGTCTATCTTATCGGAAGCTCAGCGGTCATGGCCGAGGCCAGCTCGCTTCTGTACCCTGAAAAAAACAACGTAAAAAGGGTGATCATCCTCGGTGGCGGGACCATCGGCTACAATCTGGCAACCATTCTGGAGTCCAACCCTAAGCAAACATATCTTACCAAAATTATTGAAAAGAGTGAAAAGCGCTGTGAAATGCTATACCGGAACCTGAACAAATCCACAGTGATTCAGGGCGATGAAACCGAGATCTCATATTTTAACGAGGAAGAAATTGAAGAGGCTGACATCCTGGTTTCCGTTACTGGCGATGACCGGACCAACATTGTCGCCTCGGTAATGGGCCGACGCCTGGGCGTAAAAATTGTCATTTCCGAAGTGACCAGGATAATGTACAAGCATATTTATGATACCGTGGGAATCACCCACATTGTCAATCCGCATCAGATAACCGCCGCTCAGATCCTGCGTTATACCCATAAAGAGGCAGTGGTCTCTCTTTCAATCCTGAAAGATGAAGTGGCTGAAGTGGAGGAGACTGTACTTCTGGAATCGGCTGAAGTTGTGGGCAAATCCATTGCCAGGGCCGACCTTCCCAAAGGGCTGCTGGTGGGGGCCATCATCAGAAACAAAGAGGTGATAATTCCGGATGGCAGCACTGTTTTCCAGCCCAGGGACCATCTGATCATCTTTGCCATGCCCAAGGCCTGTTCCCAGCTGGAATGTTTTTTGTAACCGGTTTTTGGTTATGATCCAGGGCCAATTGCCGCGGATAACACCAGATGTTTGGTAAACGGCGAATCTTGAGCGCAAGGGCAAATACATTTCAGCTTGTTTTGAACACAGCCGCCCTGGACCTTTTCCAGCACTGAGGTCAGGGCTTTAATGCTCACCGGCCTGGCCAGTCAGTTTCCATTCCCGCTGCCCCAAACTTTTCCCGGTCTACTTTTTCGCCTCAATGTCTCAGGAGCATGCCCCTACAATCATTTTGCAGGCTTGGTCATTTCAGCCCGGAACCTGAGACTTGATAAAAACCTGCATCTCCGGAGG
>PXDF01000093.1 GCA_003566455.1 Desulfonatronovibrio sp. | reverse complement strand
CGCATGATTCCCAGGACAAGGGGAATGGATGCTTCTTCAGGCAGGCGAAGCCAGTGAACCACCAATGGACTTAAAAACCTGCCTGCAGCTGCCATGATTCCGGTTTCGTAAAGGACAGAGGCTATTCCCACGGCGATTACCATAGGCAGAGCTCCATCAGTAACGTATCGTTTGAGACGGACCCAGATTTTTTTGGTTAGAACATCAGCTCTTGGCGGCAAAAGCTCGGGTATCTCCATTATGGTCAGAGGCCTTGGACCGCGCATGACCCTGTCCATGATCAGTCCGGCCAGAATAAGAGCAATGAAGGAAACAGAAAAGACCGCCGCCACCACGGTTACAGAACGTTCAGAAAGCATGGCGATAAAGGCCCCGGTCTGTGAGATGCAGGGGATGGCCATACAGATCATGGTGGCGATCATGAGCCTCTCTTTGCCGGTAGACAAGGCCCTTGTGGCCAGAATGCCCGGTATACCGCATCCGTATCCCAGCAGCAGCGGAATAATGCTTGAGCCCTGCAGGCCGATCCTGTTCAGCAGGCCGTCCAGAAGAACTCCCAGGCGCGGCAGGTATCCGCTGTCTTCAAGGACGGCCATAACACCATAAAATGACAATACATAAGGCATGACAAGGGTGAATGGCCATTCGATTCCCTTGACCAGGAATCCATACTCCCCGACCATGATATTTCTGATCATGCCCGGAGATACAAGTGCTTCAACCAGGTTAACAATCTGGGGAATAATCATGCCCCTGAACAGGGGTAATAGAATAAGCTGCCTGATCTGCATACCAATGCCCACGATGAGGGCAAAGGAAACCAGCAAAATAAGAAAGGCCAGGGGAAGCCCTGGCCATGGATGGATAAGCTTTTCGCCCCATAGCCTTCGCCTGGAATGAGAATGGGGATGGCCGTTTCCGGAAACAGAGACCCTTCCGGTTATTTCTTCTGCGACCTTCCAAAGGTCATCCTGGCCGG
Organism: Desulfonatronovibrio sp.; assembly: GCA_003566455.1. Lineage (GTDB taxonomy): Bacteria > Desulfobacterota > Desulfovibrionia > Desulfovibrionales > Desulfonatronovibrionaceae > Desulfonatronovibrio. The sequence continues at coordinate 36,684 of PXDF01000093.1, read as the reverse complement.
AGTCCCATGAAAACGCGGGCCTCAAAGGGTCTCTGATGATATTATCCAGTGCCTTTTCCAGCTCAGGAAACCCTTTCTTTTCAATGGCCACCATGGGCACCACGGGCACGCTCAGCTCTGCTGATAATTTTTCCAGGTTGATTTCCAGATTTTTCTCCCTGGCCAGGTCTACCCTGTTCAGGGCCACTACAGTAGGCAGTTTGAATTCCAGAACCTGAAGGAGCAGATAAAGGCTGCTTTCAAGGTTGTTGGCGTCAACAACGCAGATAACGCCAGCAGGTTGAGAGGAGAGTTCATCAGCGCAGACGGGGGTATCGTCACGGCAATGAGGACAGGTAGCCCTGGAGCCTGGTTTGTGTTTGCCCCTGAGCATGTCGACCGCGACCTGCTCGGCCTGGTTTGTGGCGCTTAAGGTGTAGGTACCTGGAACATCAACCAGGAGTACAATATTTTTGCCAATTTTTGTCTTCCCGGCAACAAATTCAACTGTTGTTCCGGCATAGTTGGCACAGCTGACATTGAGTCCGGTGAGATGGTTGAAAATAACGCTCTTGCCCACATTGGGCGGGCCCATGAGCAGTATATGGTCCTTATTCATTTTCCGGACATGGGCAGCAGTTCTTCCTGATTCGGATTCTCCGGGCCAGGTCTCTTCCCAAAGCTGTATGCCGGCCTTCAATTTCGGCTATGACCGGACCTCCGAAACGTGTCCGGCATCTCAAGCATACTCTTTTGCCAGGTCTGAATCCAAGGGCTTCCAGCAGGACCTCAGCTGGAACAGCTTCAATTTCTCCTGTTTCATTGAGTTGCAGACAATCAAGGGTCCTGTCCTGATTTAAAGATGACTGAGGTTTTTGGCAGTTATTACAAGGCCCGCCTCGTCCAAACCATTGTCTAAACATGTTCAGAACTCCTAAAATAAGAAATCAAGGGCAAAGAGAGGCAATCTATGATTGCAGCATTGATTTTCAATTTCATCCAGGATGTTTTATAAAAAGCCAAACTTGCGGTTTGACTTTGAATGTAATTATCAAAAAGTATTTTTTAAAAAATGTCAAGCTTTTTTCAACATAATACTTTTTTTCCCAAAAGGCTGGCGAATCTGCATCCACGTAGTTTTTCCGGACAAATTTTCCGGGTTTAACTCCCTATAGAACATGGAAAGTTTACCCCGTGGTGCCCGGAAAATTATTCTCGCGTCTTGATCCATGAATTTCAGGGCGCGTTGAACGATCTTGTTCATCGGGCTGACATGAAGTGACAGCCAGATAGCGCTGTACCCGGAATAGTCCAGTTGAGTGCCGCAGGACTCAAGCAGCCTGATTCTGTTTTGCAGGCCGTTATTGTTGATGACTTTTTGAGCCCGGCCAAGGATGCCATGGTCCAAATCCACGGCAGTCACTCTGATTCCTTTTCGGGCCAGAAACATGGCGGTCATTGGAAAAGGGCCGCATCCCACGTGCTTGACCTTCATTCCGGGAGCTATGCCGGACAGGCCGAATTCTTTTTCCAGCATGTTCTCGTAGAACAGCCTTGAATAAGCTCTGCCCAGCCTGGGCATAGACACTCCAAGATTCTCCAGAAGTATAACCGACTTTAATAATGAGCGGTCAACCGGCAAAGAAAATTTGTTCGATGGGGAACAGCTTGAAGTCCTGGCTTGCTGAAATATTTTCATAAGGTTACTGAAGAAACATTTAATCTTTTGTGAACTGATAATGACAACCTGAATTTGACCCCGCGTATATTTGTTGTTGAAGGGGAGAGGCTCATTCCCAGGGGATGGAGCTTGGCCCGGACGCAGTGTGCAAAGGCTTTGGCCGAAATCAGCATGAACAGAGCCATAGACAACACAGTCGCTGAAAAATACTGCTTCTTCATAATTAAACCTCCTTTTTAGAAAAATCCGTATATTATTCGGGCTACCAGTTTAAATGAAAATGAATTTCAAAACCATGGACAGTTGAAAAGCGTTTAAATAAATAAAAACGACTTGTCAACAATTTTGATATTTATTTTCAAGATCAATTACAATCAAGGCCATCATCTTTTGTTATGGTCGCTTAATGATTAAATTCAATGAGTTATGTAATAATTTGTTCAGGTCTAAATAAGGTGTATGGAGGGTAAATTTTTACAAGGATGAGTACAAAATGATATTTTTTTCTTAACAATATGAACCACCCTTAATATTGATTTTGAAAGTCAATAGCAGAATAACAAAGGAGAAAAAAACATGGTGATGAAAGTCAGCTTGGGTGGATTAAACAGCAGGCAGAGCCAGAAACTCAGAAATGAAATTTATTAGGCCGCCAACGCAGGTCCGAAACAATGAAAGAGTACGCAAGGCTGATCCGTCTGATCAGGCAGGGCTTCAGCCCGGGAAAGCAGAAAGCCTGCTTGGGCCCGGAAAAGGATGATCAATGACAACTTATTCAAAACATGTCATTTAATATACCCCGCATATTCCTGTTCAAAGTGTGCATGACGTGAAATGGGTGGATATCAGATCCTGGCATCATGCCTTTTCAGGTCTGGTCCCCAATCAAGAAGCACCTTGTCCGATGTTAGCAATAAAAGTTTAAATCCGGCAGGGAATTTTTTCAAGCAGCCTGCCGTGCCTGCTCCCTGTCTTTGATCAGATTGTCTTTCCAGCACAGGGCAGCGCAGGCCAGGGCGGACAGGGCCAGAGGGAACCAGAATGTGGTCAGCCTGGAAACCAGGGATATGGCCAGACCTTCAGCCGGACTGAGTCCGCCAAGGGTAAAAAACATGGCCATACTTCCTTCGTAGGTTCCAAGTCCACCGGGCAGAAGTGGAACCATGCTGACCATATAGGCAAAAAGTGTGGCCAGCCCGATGATGACCGGGCTGACTTCAATGCCCAGAAAAATGCAGACCAGAAAAACCTTGATGGGATAAAGGACCCAGATTGCAAATGAAACAAGAAGAATATTCCTGGTTTCTCCAAAGGTCAGCAGACCTGAAGCAGAGTTTCTTGCCTGGTTCAGAAAACTGACTGTTTTCAAAATCCACTGTCTGGATGTGAAGATATTTTTCAGGGATTTCGGTCTGTTATTTCCAGTGTTGCCGGGCTTTCCAGGAAGCGGGTCTTTTCCGGATTTTCCATAGCAGAGCCAGCCAAGAACAAAACACATGGCCAGAACCATGATCAGAACCGCAACAGAAAAGACAGGGAGATCAAAATAGTACAAAGAAGGGAAAAAAATCAGCAGGCAAAGCAGTGTAAAGGGAAACATGGTCACAAATTTGTGGACCATGAGCGTCCCGGTCAGGCCTTGGTAAGTCTGATCTGAAATTTTTCTGAAAAGATAGATCTTGGCCGCTTCGCCACCGAATTTTACCGAAGGAGTCAGGCTTTCCACCAGTCCAGCCGCCTGATTGATGATGAAGACCCAGGTAAAGGATATTTTGCTTTGACGGCTGAGAAGGTAATACCATATCCAGGCCCCGGCCATCAGAGTGAGCAGCTGAAGGGAAAACAGAATCATGAGAGACTGGGGTGTGATTCCGGCAAGGAGTATGGTAATTTCCTCAGGATTGAAAAGTATGATCAGCGCGGCCAGGACTCCAATGCTCAGAACTATTTGAATTATTTTTTTCATAATCTTGAACAAAAAAGCTTATTACGCGTTCACATAAAGCACAGAGCGATCAAAGGTCCGCATGGGCTGAGGGGATATGGCTCTTGGCGGCAGGTCAGTGGACAGGCTTTCGTAATGATCCTTGTATGGAGAACTGGGCAGCCTGAAAATAAACCTTGCACCGGGCAGGGCTGCTTTTTTTACCGCGTCCAGAATCAATCTTTTTGGGGCTGCCTGCAGAGCGATGACAGAAGCTGTAAAGGGAAAATCAAAAGTTTTCGCACCGTCTTTCTCGATCACTTTTATTCTGTGGGACAAGCCTGCTTTTTCAACGCATTTCCCGGCCAGCCTGACGGCCATGGGATCAATATCCACGGCATAGACTTTGGCTCCGACCAGGGTGGCCAGATAAAGCGCAGTGAAAGGCACGGCTCCGCAACCGATATTTAAAATTATATCATTTTTGTGAAGACCTGCCAGAGTGATCTCATTTTCAAGCACCCCACGATATGGCCTTGAGTATAGCCAGGTCAGGATCTTTGAAGAACTGCTGATTTTTTCCCAGACAGCTACAGCGGAAGGGATCCAGCTCATTACAGCCTCTCTTTTTTGATTAGAATATTGATTTTCAATATCATTTTAAAAACAATAAAAAAGTCAATAGATTTGACTTTGAAAATTGATCAAGCATATTAGCTTTATTTTGTCAAGAAATTATTTTTTTGAGCATTCCTTGCAGTGGCCATAAAGGTACATGCTGTGTCCGCTCAGAATAAAACCATGCTTCGCGGCCAGTTTTTCCTGCAGTTTTTCAATCCTTTCATCCACGACTTCAACGCTTTTGCCGCATTCTTTGCAGATAAGATGGTCATGGTGGCTTTGTCCGAAATAAGGCTCATATCTGGTCACACCATCACCAAAGTCCACTTCTCTGGCTATCTTGGAATCTGAAAGAAGCTTAAGAGTGCGGTATACAGTGGCCTGGCCTATGGAAGGGTCCTTTTTTTTGACCAGACCGTAAAGTTCTTCCGGGGAGATGTGTTCCTCAACCTGCCAGAAAACATCAAAAATCAGAGCCCGCTGTGTAGTAAACTTTAACTTTTTTTTGGCTAGATAATTAAAGAATTGTTCACGTGCTGCTTGCATCTTATTTGGATTTAAGGTTGATTTTGAATTTCTTTATCTTGACTGTAACTGACTTGTCAATACGAATATTAATTCTTTATTTTATGATCTGAATTCTTTATTCCATTTCAACAGGCAAAATTTACAAACATGAGGTTTGATAATGATCAAGGTGCTGTATTGTCCTCAAATGTCTGACCTGGCCAGGCAGATATGTGAAAAAAAAGAGAGTTGTTTGACAGGGCGGATATCATGGCAGAATTTTAATGATGGTTTCCCTGATCTCAGGGTCAAGGATGCGGCTGAGCTTAGAAACAGCCATGTGGTTTTCCTGGCCTGCTTTGACAGCCCTGCTGAAATATTCAGGCAACTATCTGTAATATATGAGCTTCCCAGGCTGGCTGTAAAATCGTTAAAGGTTGTATTGCCATACTTTTCAACCGGGACCATGGAACGGGTGGATGAAGAAGGAGAAATAGCCACCGCAGCCACACTGGCCAGGATGCTTTCCAATATTCCAGGCACCATGTCTGGTCCGGTTCAGATCATTATCTATGATATACACGCTCTGCAGGAGAGATTTTACTTTTCCGATAAAGTAGTTCCCAGGCTGGAAACCGCCATCCCTCTTCTTCTTGATCGGATTAAAGATATGGAAAACATTGCTGTTGCTTTTCCGGATGAAGGGGCCTGGAAGCGATTCGCCCGGATGTTTGAAGGTTATCAGCTGGTCACAGCTCATAAGGTCAGAGACCTAGACGGCCGGAAGGTAATTATCAGGGAGGGAGATCCGTGCGGCAGGCATGTTGTCATAGTGGACGACCTGGTTATGACCGGCGGCACTCTGATTCAGTGCCGCAAAGCCCTTTTGGATAATGGTGCGGCAAAAGTGAGCGCCTATGTTACTCACGGCGTGTTTCCCGGCGATGCCTGGCAAAGATTTGCGGGCCAGGATTTTGCTAATTTTTGGATTACCGACTCCTGTCCCGGCACAGCTGTTAAAATTGAAGGGAAAAAACCTTTTGAAATCCTGTCCCTGGCCGTAGACATCAGCAACAAGATCGCGTCTGATATATGATAATTTCAGATCTCAAAAAATATTTTTTGATCATAACTGACTGTTTTTATTGATGGGTTGGTGGAGGCGATGGGACTTGAACCCACTACCTCAGCCTTGCGAAGGCTGCGCTCTCCCAGCTGAGCTACGCCCCCAGTTTAACAGTCAAAAGATAATCTGAACTCGGGAAAAAGTTACATCTGGCAACATAATCACAGCAGCAATCCACGCAAGCTATACCCTGTTCAAATTCAATGCAAGAAATATTAACCATTCAGTTACAATACCTTTTTGAGCCTGGATATTTCCCGGGCCGAGAAAAGTCCTGAGCAAACATAGGGATCATTGGACATGATGTCCCGGACCAAATCCATGTCTTCGGTATTGAAAATGATCAGGCTTCCAGACATCTTGCCGTGATCATTGATAAAAGGTCCCGCGAAATAGATCAGTCCCTTTTTTTTGAGTTCCTTCATCATGGTCAGGTGTTTGTCCCGGTTTCCGGCTCTGATCTTTTCTCCGCCGGATTTGTCTTTTCCAATAAAAACTATCATCTTGTTGTCCTCAACTTGACATATGTTCATCCAGACAGTGCCATCCCTGTTTTTATCTTTACAGCAGATCAGGGGTCATGCATAATAACCAATCTTCAATTTCCATGGCTGGCTGGTATTATCGCCATCTCAGGCAGTTAATTCTTCATGAAAAAATATCAGGATCATTTCTTCAAAAAGGCCAAAAAAGATAATTATCCAGCCAGGTCCGTTTACAAACTCAAGGAAATGGACAAAAAGTTCAAGCTTCTTGATTTTGGGCAGAATGTCCTTGACCTTGGGGCTGCTCCAGGTTCCTGGAGCCTCTATGCTGCCGACAAGGTGGGGGTGAAAGGACAGGTCCTGGCTGTGGATCTAAACGGGCCAGACATTTCTTTCCCAGATCAGGTCACTTTTGTCCAGGGGGATGTTTTTGATCCTGATTCCGAGGCTGGAAAAAGGATCAGGGACAAAGCACCTTTTGATCTGATCCTGAGTGATATGGCTCCCAAAACAACCGGGGTCAAGTTCACTGACCAGGCCAGGTCTTTCAATCTGGCTATGGAAGCCCTGCACGTGGCAAGGCGGTATCTCAAGGCAAGGGGTGGTTTTGTGGTCAAGATCCTTGAAGGGCCAGACATTCAGGAATTACAGAAGGAAATAAGATCTGTCTTCAAAAAAGTTAAGCATTTTAAACCAAAAAGCTCCAGGACCGAGAGCAAGGAAATATTCCTGGTGGGCCAGGGATTTTTGGGAGCGATGAGTGATGAGCCATGAGCATAGAGCAGCAAGTTGAAAGAGAACCAGGTGTTCGCCATGTTGGTCCCCGGAACTTAACTATTTGCCATGACTCGGTGAACAGCTTTAATGTGGAAAGCTGTCCGGGCAGGGATGGCTGACCAGGGTTCAATATGTTCAAAAGTTATGGCAAAGCGTGAAAAATATGGCGTAATGGTCGAAATAAATTCATGGAGGGATAAATGGCAGGTCATAGTAAATGGCATAATATTCAACACAGAAAAGGCAGACAGGACGCCAAGAGGGGCAAAATTTTCACCAAGGTGACCAAAGAGATTTTTTTGGCTGCCAGGACCGGAGGTGGAGACCCCAACACCAACAATCGTCTCAGATCCGCCATAGAATCGGCCAAGAATGTCAATTTGCCCAAAGATAAAATTGAAACAGCCATCAAAAAAGGAACTGGCGAGCTGGCAGCGGATAGCCTGGATGAGGTCTTCTATGAAGGATACGGCCCTGGCGGAGCAGCAATACTTGTTGAAGCAGTCACAGACAATAAGAACAGGACTGTGGCCGAGGTAAGACATATGCTCAGCAAAGGCGGAGGATCCATGGGAGAGTCGGGTTGCGTTGCCTGGATGTTTGATAATAAAGGCGTTCTCTCTTTTGAAAAGGAGGTCTACAGCGAGGAAGAAATTCTGGAGGCCGGACTGGAGGCCGGAGTGGAAGATATTGTGGATGACGGCCAGGTATGGCAGGTAATGTGCGCTCCTGAAAACTTTATACCTGTCAAGAAGGCCTATGATGAAGCTGAAATTCAATATGTGGAAGCCCAGGTGACCATGGTTCCCAAAAATACCGTAGATGTTGACTTGGACACCGGCCGCAGGCTGCTCAAACTCTATGAGGCTTTGGATGACCACGATGACGTTCAGAATGTCTATTCAAACTTTGAGTTGCCTGAAGAACTTTTGAAAGAGCTTGAGGAATAGCTGATTTTAAAGGCCAGGGTACAGGAAAACCAGAACCGTGGGTAGAGACGGGGAAATTGTGAGTTCATCCAGAGAAAGCATTGTTCTGGGAATTGATCCGGGTTCACGATGCACAGGATATGGAATTGTCAGCGAGATTTCCGGAAATCTGTCTCTGATCAAGGCGGGCACCATCAGGCTTGAGTCTATAGATGACATGAGCATGAGACTGGCAAAAATTTTCAGGGATGTTTCCGCCTTGATCAGCCAGTTCAGTCCTTCTGAGGCAGCTGTTGAAGAAATATTCACAGCCAAGAACTCTTCTTCCGCCCTGAAGCTTGGTCAGGCCAGGGGCGCAGCCATTGTGGCCTGCGCCCATAAAAACATTCCGGTTTATTCGTACGAGCCCACCATGATTAAAAAGTCCCTGGTGGGGGTAGGCAGGGCAGCTAAGGAACAGGTGGCCTTTATGGTGGTCAGGCTTCTTGGCAGCAAGGGCGGATGGGCAAAAGATGCCAGCGACGCTCTGGCCGTGGCAGTGACTCATCTCAACCAGCGCCGGATGTCCCGGCTCAAAGGGTGGAAATGATAGCCTATATTCGGGGCTCACTTTTGAGCGTCTGCGAAAAGTCATGCATAATCCTGACAGATTCAGGGCTGGGATATGAGGTCTATTTATCCTCCAGGAATATGCAGAAAATTCCGAAAACCGGGGATATAGCTGAGTTTTATATAAGCACTGTTGTTCGTGAGGACTCTTTTGATCTTTACGGATTTTCCAGTTTGGAAGAGCGGGAAACCTTCAAGGTTCTTTTGAATACTCCAAAGCTGGGTCCCAAAACAGCCCTGGCCATTCTGAGCATTTTTCCCCCGGACAAGCTCAAAAGTATTATTTCCGCGGAAGATGAAAGAATGCTTTCCCAGGTTCCAGGCATAGGCATGAAATCCGCCCGGAGGATACTGATCGACCTCAAGGACAGGCTGAATTTTATTATTGTAGGCAAGGCCCGGCCTGAACAGGATGTTTCATCAATCCCGGTGAGGGAGGATGTCCTCATGGGTCTTACCAGTCTCGGCTATACCCCTGTTGAGGTATCTCATATCCTGGACCATGTGCTGGAAAATGAACCTGATCTGGATGTGAGCTCGGCAATCAGGGCTGTGCTCAGGGAAAAGGCAAAAGAAAAGGCTAAATAGGATGATTTTCATTATGACGGCAGGCAAGACATGTCTTTAATGGTCAATGAGGAAAAGATCAGACCCCAAAACCTGGACCAGTTCATCGGTCAGGATGACCTGCGGGCTAATCTGAGGGTCTACCTGGATGCCGCCAAAACAAGGGGCCAGCATCTGGATCACGTTCTTTTATACGGCAATCCCGGGCTGGGCAAAACAACTCTGGCCCAGATCATGGCTTCTGAGCTGGGGGTTAATATAGTGTCCACATCCGGGCCTGTTCTTGAACGAAGCGCTGATCTGGCGGCTATCCTCACCAATCTCAACAAGAATGACCTTCTCTTTATTGATGAAATCCACAGGATGCCGGCCAGTGTGGAAGAAATACTTTATCCGGCCATGGAGGATTTCTGTCTTGATCTGATCATCGGCCAGGGTCCTGGGGCCAGAACTGTCAAGATTGAGCTTGAACCCTTCACTCTGGTGGGTGCCTCCACCAGGATCGGCCTTTTGACTTCCCCTTTGCGGGACAGGTTCGGGGTGATCTGCCGTCTGGATTTTTACACTTCTGAAGAACTGGCAACTATTGTTCTGCGTTCATCCAGGGTGTTCAACATGGACATTACAGAGGACGGTGCCCTGGAAATAGGTAAAAGATCCAGAGGAACACCGCGCATCGCCAACAGATTGCTGCGCAGGGTTCGCGACTTTGCCCAGATGGCAAAAAACAAAAAAATTGACTCCAGTATCGCTTCCGCTGCCCTGGAAAGGATGGATGTTGATTCTCTGGGCCTGGATCAGATGGATCGTAAGATACTGGGATGTATCATAAAGCAGTTTTCCGGGGGGCCGGTGGGGGTTAAAACCCTCGCTGTGGCCTGTTCTGAGGAAGTGCGAACACTTGAGGATATTTATGAGCCCTACCTAATCCAATGCGGGTTTTTGAAAAGAACCTCCAGGGGAAGGGTGGTCACTCCCAGAGCTTATAAGCATCTCAGAATTATCCGGCAGGGGTTGCTTTCTGTAGATATGGAAGAGTAACAGGCTGATAATCAAAATATAAAACATAAAAAATACTGTCTTGAAAAATGAAAAGGACTTAATGCCTTATGCCTGAAACAAAGCTTGAAGTTAAGCTGCTCACTGGAACCCCCAACGCCATGTCTCTCATTTATGCGGCGTTCAGGCAGTGCTACAGTCCCGGATTCGCGGGAGATCTCTGGCCAGGTCTTATCCAGGGTGAAATTGAACCTGGAAAACAGGCAGATTTTATTGCCAAAGTTCTGGAATCAGGCCACGACAGTCCTGTGGAACACGTCTGCTACAGCTTCGCGATCCAGGGAGTTTCCAGAGCCTTGACACATCAGCTGGTCAGGCACAGGATCGCTTCTTATTCCCAGCAAAGCCAGAGATATGTGGATGAGAGCGATTTTGAATATGTTCTGCCCCCGTCCATTGCCAAAGTACCAGAGGCCAGGGAAAAATATGAGGAGTTCATGTCCCAGGCAGGCAGTAACTACAGGGAGTTAAAAGCCATCCTGCTGGAGCACGGCCGGGGTAAAAAAGCCATTGAAGACGCCAGGTTTGTCTTGCCTCAGGCCTCAGAATCCAAGATCGTGGTGACCATGAATTGCCGGGCTTTGATCCATTTTTTTGAACTTCGCTGCTGTGAGCGGGCCCAATGGGAAATCAGAAAATTAGCCTGGAAGATGCTGAAGATTCTCAGGACTGAATTGCCAGTAATATTTCAAACGGCCGGACCAAGGTGTGAACGCCTTGGGTACTGTCCTGAGGGGGAAAAGTTCACCTGCGGGAAGAAACCCCTCAAGCCTTAGCAGGGCATTGAAATAATTCCAGTTTCCGCTCTGCTGTTAGAAGAGCTCAACCCATTCTCTGATGAAAGTGTGCGCAACAGGCTCTTGCGAAATCATATTGGTTAACTCCAGATAGGAAACAAGCCTGAAAACTATAATCACCCAGACCAGAACTGGGCAAAGTCCAATGGCGGCCTTGTTTCTCATGGGCTGATCGCTTCTGATTATTCTAGACAGGACAATGACCATGAGGATCAGAGCAAGCGCGTAAACTGCTCCGGGAAAAGCGGTGTAAGTGAGATCAAATCCATTGCCCGCAACCATAAACAACCAGATGCAGGTTACAGGCGACGCCAATATAAAAAAAATGGCCCATTTTGCTCCAAAGCCCAAAGCAAACCTGTAGTAATCCCTTCCAAAATCATCCCTGTTTCGCCTTAAAAGAAGATAGGCCAGGGTCAGGGCTGCAGCTCCGGATAAGGATATAATAAATATCTGGGCCAGGATGGGCAGAAAAATGGAGTCCAGCTCAGGAATTACCTCAGGGATGACCATCAGTTCCCTGTAAACAGCCCAGAACAGAAGAGCCAGGAATGTTTTCATGGACAGAACAGCCAGGGCGCCCAGAGCAAGGTGAAAAGATTTTATTTTTTTCAACCTGTCCCACAAAAAATAATACAGGCTGAATAATCCCGCGGACAGAAGACAAAGGTAGAGACTAAAATCCCAGAAAATGTCATATTCTATCCAACTCCCTGGATTTTTCAGGTAAAGGATAATTATTGCCCAGGCCCCAGCCACGGCAAGCAGTATTGAATAAATAAACAAAAGACCAAGTCTGGCTGTCTGTCTGGCAAATTTGTCCATGAATACCCTCTGCCTTAAAATGCCGGATATCTCACTCAAAAAAGCCAGGGCAGGGATGCCGAATGAAGTTCCCAGAATCATAACCCCAAGGGCTGTGACAAGGCCGTTGTATATTGAATATTCCAAAGCCATTTAGTCCTCCGAATTATTATTTGATAAGGCTTGGCCCCCTTGTTTGCCTTTAATATCCATCTTGCCTCAAAAACTATTGCCAGGCAAGTCTGTTGGTCTTGTCGGAGCAAGTTTCTTGAAAATTATCAGGTGATAACGTATTCATGGACTACAGAGCGATTGTCCTTTAAGGACTGTTTACAGCAGATGTTTTTTGGGTGTTTTCAAATGACGGAGCTTTATATGAATTCCAGGATGCTGCTATCAATGATTTTTATTGTTTTGTTGACTGCTGGTGCTGCTTATTCTCAAGATGAACTGAGGGGCAGTGATAATACAATTGAGAAGCTTCAATGGATGGTTTTTCAGGATGAATCAGAAGAAAGTGAACCAGCAGAAGGGACCTTGGCCCGGACTGATGATGACCATGAGAGAGGGCATTATGACAGAGCCCTTGGCTATTATTTTGCCGAACACCCTGAAAAAGCCAGAAATGAGTTTAAAAAATTTATTGATAATTATCCCCACAGCCGCCTTATCCCCAACGCATGTTACTGGCTGGCGGAAACTTACTACATGGTGGATGAGTTTCCCCAGGCCATATTAATTTTCAGGCGGGTTCTGGAAAAGTTTCCTGATCATCCCAAAGCCCCTGACTCTCTTCTCAAAATCGGCTATTCTTACGCGCGCCTGAATGATATGCCAAACTCTCTGTTCTATCTTGGAATTCTGCTAGAAGATTACCCAGGTTCATCGGCGGCAGATAAAGCATTGGTCAAAGTCATGGAACTCGAAAGCAAAGGATAAGAGCAGTCCATGTCCGGTTATTCAAGAGATAAAGATCTTTATGCCTGCATGGCTCTTGTCAAGGCCAGAGGGATCGGGCCAAGGACCAGGCAAAAGATTTTTGAAAAATACGATTCACCGGCCCAGGCCCTTGAGAACTTCATGTACTGGAAAGAAGAGGGTCTGGTCAGAAAAGACCAGTTAAAGATATTTGCCTCTAGATCATGGGAACTGGAGACCGATCAGGAGCTTGAGATCATTGCCAGGAAGAATTTAAGGGTGATAATATGGTCAGATCCTGAATATCCTGAAAGGCTCAGGCAGATAAACAGCCCGCCAGCAATTTTGTACTACAAAGGGGATACTTCCCTTTTGAAAAATTACAGTCTGGCTGTGGTTGGATCCAGGCAAAGCTCCAGGTATGGGCAGGAAATGGCCATGACAATCTGCCGGGACATTTCAGCAGCCGGGATGACCATAGTTTCTGGTTTTGCCTATGGCATAGACAGGCAGGCCCATCTGGCCGCGGTGGATAATCCTGGAAGGACCATCGCTGTGCTGGGCACCGGGATTGATCTTATCTATCCGGCCATGAATAAGGATTTATGGGTCAAAATAGTTGAGAAGGGAATCGTCCTGACAGAGTTTTGTCCTGGAACCAAGCCTGATTCCGGAAATTTTCCATTCCGCAACCGGATAATCAGCGGCCTCTCCCTGGGAGTTCTGGTGGTTCAGTCAGCCATTAAAAGCGGGAGCATGATCACTGCTGAACTGGCTCTGGACCAGAATAAGGAAGTATTTGCCGTTCCTGGTGCCGTAAATATGGATAATTATGACGGATGCAACCAGCTGATAAGACAGGGCGCGCATCTGGTTCAGCGAGCCGATGATATCCTTGAAGTCCTGGCCCCAATGCTTAAAGGGCCTGTTTTGGTTGAACATGAAGGCAGACAAAGACAAAAAGAAGTTTTTGATCCCATTCTTCCCCCGGACCTTGATCAGGATGAGAAGGCAATGGCAGATCAACTGGCTTGTAATGATCAGGTCCATATAGATGACTTGACGAAAAAGCTGGACTGGTCCAGCCAGAAAGCAAGTCAGGTATTGGTATTGCTGGAAATAAAGGGTTTGGTCAGAAGGTTTCCTGGAATGTATTATTCTATGAAAACCAGGCATGGAGGCCTGCCGTAACTCATTAAAAATCAAAAGATCAAGGCTTAAAGAAATTATGTCCTGGACTTTGGAAAACACTTCGGAACTTATACAGGTTTTTCTGGCCTACCTGGATATTGAAAAGGGTTACTCACAGGCAACTATCGCTGCTTATGGGGGGGATCTTCTTCAGTTTGAAACTTTTCTGAACACAAGGACAAAATCCTGTGACCAGCCCGGTAATATTGCCAGGGTTGATATCCATTCATTCCTGGTAAACTTGCATAAGCTTGGTCAGTCCAAGTCATCCATGTCCAGGAAGCTCTCTTCCCTCCGTTCTTTTTTTCATTTTCTCCTCAAAAACAAGACTATAAGCCAAAATCCATGCCAGGGTGTCCGAAATCCGAAGCAGGACAAGCCTCAGCCGATTTTTCTAAACATTGACCAGGCGATAAATCTCATGGAGGCATCACTGGAACCTTCGCCAAAAGCCCTGCGCGATATGGCACTGGCCGAGCTTCTCTATGGCTCCGGCCTCAGGGTCAGCGAGGCCGTAAGCCTTGACCTGGATGATGTGGATCAGGGCCAGATGATGGTCAGGGTGATGGGCAAGGGACAGAAAGAACGCATGGCCCCCCTGACCAGACCTGGTTGTGAGCGGATAAAAAAGTATGTTTCCCAGCGCCAGGCTTTTGATCCTGACCCCAGAGAGAAAGCCCTTTTCCTGGGCATACGGGGCAAAAGGCTGAATAGACGCGAGGCAGCCAGAATTATTGCAAGGCTGAGCAAAATTGTCTCCCTGCCTCAAAACATCAGCCCGCATGGCTTGAGGCACAGCTTTGCCACACATCTGCTTCAGGCTGGAGCTGATCTGAGGAGTGTTCAGGAACTCCTTGGACACAGCCGCATTTCAACCACCCAGAAATACACGCATCTCAACCTGGATGAAGTGACCAGGATTTATGACAAAGCCCATCCCAGGGCCAGGGATGAGAAATAGATCCCAGGGACTGAATAAATCCTTGCTTGCATAACATATTAAAAATGATTAATTTCTAATATCCGGGAACATTGGATCAGTGGGTAAGAAACACAGCCGACGGTATGCTGTGTTTATGAACAAGGATTGATAATTAAAGCAATGAACTTTACAGAGAAAGAGAAAAAAATACTCCAGATTGTCCAGGCTGATCTGCCTGATTCTGACACTCCTTTTGCCGATATTGCTGAAAAAGCAGGAGTAAGTGAGGATGAAGTATTGTCCCTGCTGTCCAGCCTCAAGGCGGGTGGTTATGTCAGGAGGTTCGGGGCTACTCTGCGTCATCAGCAGGCAGGATTCGGTTTTAATGCCATGGTGGCCTGGTATGTGGATGGGGATAAGGATATTATGGCCATTGGCAATAAAATGGCCAGACGACCTGAGATAACTCATTGCTATGAGAGAGAAAACTGTCTTGACTGGCCCTATAATCTGTACACAATGATACACGGACGATCCAGGGATGACTGTCAGAGGGTGGTTCAAGAGCTCATGGCTGAAACAGGCGTTGTGCAGTATGAAATGCTCTTCAGCAATGAGGAGCTCAAGAAAACTTCCATGAAGTACTTTTAATTGGATATATATTTTTGTAAATTATCAGTGGAGAAGGTATGAGTATTTCCAGAGAATTTTTTGATCAGGCAAAAAAAATAATGCCTGGCGGGGTGAACAGTCCAGTTCGGACATGTTCCGGAGTAGGGGCTGATCCCCTTTTTATCTCAAGGGCGCAGGGGCCGTATATTTATTCGGAGGATGGTCACAAGATGGTTGACTATGTAATGTCCTGGGGGCCGATGATTCTGGGACACAACCATCCAGCTGTGAACAGCGCCCTGCATGAGGCAGTGGACAAGGGAACTAGCTACGGCGCCCCCTGCAAGCCTGAAATCGACCTGGCCGGCCTGATAGTTGAAGCCCTGCCCGGAATAGACATGGTTCGCATGGTCAACTCCGGGACCGAGGCCACCATGAGCGCTCTCAGGCTGGCCAGGGGCTATACCGGGCGTTCCCTGGCCATCAAATTTACAGGCTGTTATCATGGTCATGTTGACGCTTTTCTGGCCAGCGCCGGTTCAGGTGCCGCGACACTATGCATTCCAGGCACCCCAGGGGTGCCCGGGCAAGTTGTGGCCAACACCCTTCTGGCTGATTACAATAATCTCGAGCAGGTCAAACATCTTTTTGAACAGCATGGCCAGGAGGTCGCAGCCATTTTTGTTGAGCCGGTGGCGGGCAACATGGGCCTTGTGCTTCCGGAAAAGGGGTTTTTGCAGGGTCTGAGGAAGCTGGCTGATGAATACGGCGCTCTTCTGGTCTTTGACGAGGTGATCACAGGGTTTCGAATTTCCTATTCAGGAGCGCAGGGGTATTATGGAGTTATCCCGGACATAACCTGTCTTGGAAAAATTATTGGAGGCGGCCTGCCCGTGGGAGCTTACGGCGGCAAAAAAGAAATTATGGAAAAAATTGCTCCCTGCGGAGATGTATATCAGGCCGGGACCCTTTCGGGAAATCCACTGGCCATGACAGCAGGCTATCATACTCTGAAAACTCTGAAAGAAATGGATTATCAGGTGTTGACAGACAAAACCCTGGAAATGGCAGACAATCTCAAGGAAATTTTAGCGGATAAGGGAGTCCCTGTCAGGTTGAACACCATTTCGTCAATCTTCACTCTTTTTTTTACAGCTGATCCGGTTACTGACTTTGCTTCAGCCAAAAAATCCAATCAGGGCATGTTTAAAGCTTTTTACAACCAGATGCGGGACCAGGGGATTTACCTTGCTCCTTCAGGATTTGAATGCGCTTTTAATTCTTTTGCCCACGGTCCTCAAGAGTGGGAAAAGACCCTGGACGCAGCCCGAAAAGTCAGATTTTAGCTTTATTTCTCATGGGCAGGTCTTGAGTTAATGATGTAAAAAATTAAGATTTTTAGTATAAAATATTAAGTAGTTAATTTAAAAGTGTTAGCTACTTGACAGAGCCGATTGTTCTGCCATAGATATACAGAAACATATTGTTCATTTTTTAACAAGCTTTTTAAGGAGGTGAAAAAAGATGAAGAAGTCAGTAGTTATTGGGGTGATTTGCGCCTTTTTCCTGGGCTTCATGGTTCTGCCCAGCCTTTATGCAGGTCTGACTTATCAGCATGAGTTCAAGGACAAAAATAAGTCCTACGCTCATGGTGAATACGCAGACGAGATTCTTCTTTACGCACCGGTTGAGTATGGTGAGATGAGGGAAGCTCCTGTGCTGTTCTCTCACAGTTCTCACAGCGCTTTTGCGTGCGGAGACTGTCACCATGACGCTGAAGGAAAACCAAAAGACGAAACTCAGAAGATGCTGGGCTGTATGTCCGATGGTTGTCACGATATGGCGGTTGCCGAGACACCCCAGGACAGACGGGATATCAGGTATTTTTACAAAGCTTATCATGATCAGTGCATGACCGGATGTCACCGCACCCTGGCACAGGCCGGAGAGCCAACCGGCCCTACAGCTTGTCCGGATTGTCATCCCAAATAACCAGAATGAATTGGGGGAAGTTTCGACTTCCCCTTTTTCCCAAATATTCTTTTATACCCGTCCCTTTTTTCCCCTGCCTTTACTTTACAATCATAATGTTTTTTTTGTAGTAAATGGTTATCAGTTTTTTGATTATCCATTAACCGAGGTGGTAGCTATGGCTTCAGATAAAGAAAAAGACATGTTGGAAGATGAAGAAATCATCGATCTGACCGATGTTTTTGAAGAGGGGCTGGAAGTCGATTCAAAAGAAGAATGGGATCAAGATTCAAGAGAATCAACCCAGGACAAGGAGCTGGAAGAAGACCTGAACGGATTGTTTGATAATCTTGATTCAGAAAAGGATTCCAGGGCTTCAGAAAGTGACGAGATTGAGGATCTTTTAAGGGATAAGATACATCCCGGAGATAAGCCGGCAGAACCTGATGATCAGCAGGATGATTTCCTTAAGGATTTCCTGAAGGATGATCAGCAGGATGAAATGTTTGAAGAGCAGGACCAGCCTGAGAAGCTGGAACCCTCAGTAAAATCTGAAGGAGTGGAAGAAGTTGAAACTCATCCTGAGGATTCAATCCAGGTGGAAGCTTTTGCGTCTGAAAAGGCTGAGCCGGATGCTGCCACAGCCATTCTGGCAGAACGGCTCGAAGCTTTGTCTGACAGGCTTGATTCTTTTGAGGAAAGAATTTTCAACATGGAAAACAGTTTTTTTGAGAAGACCATTGAGACCATCGAGGAAAAAGGGCCTGAACTTGCTTTTCTGAATAAGATGCTTTGGGAATTTAAAGAGGATATAAGCTCAACCATTGAGAACAGATTGGACTCCTTGGATACGGGAAGGCGAGAACCATCTGAGGAAGACTTCAGGTTCAGCGTGCTTCAGGTCATAGAGGAAAAGGGCCTGGAGCTGGGCTTTCTCAAGGAATTTGCTGACAAGGTGGCGGATGAGGTCAAATCCAGCATTCTGGTTGAGATTGATGAAAGGCTTGGGGCCATTGATCAGCCTGAGCAGCTGACACCTGAGGACATCAAGGGCAAGGCCCTGGAGGCTGTTGAGGAAAAGGGCCTGGAGCTGGGCTTTCTCAAGGAATTTGCTGACAAGGTGGCGGATGAGGTCAAATCCAGCATTCTGGTTGAGATTGATGAAAGGCTTGGGTCCATTGATCAGCCTGAGCAGCTGACATCTGAGGACATCAAGGGCAAGGCCCTGGAGGCTGTTGAGGAAAAGGGCCTGGAGCTGAGACTTATCCAGGATCTCAAGGAAAATATTATCAAAGAAAACGAAGAATTGATTTATGAAAAATTTTCAGAAATAATTCAAACTATTGAGCCAGTGGACGGATCGCAGTCGGGACAGAAGATCCAGGAACTGGAAAGCAGAATTGCTGAAATTTCTGTGCCTGACCCTGAGCAGCTCAAAGAGGATATGATGGCTGAGCTGGAAAAACTTATTGATGACAGAATGTACAGCTTGTCCCAGACTCCTGATCCTGAAGAATTCAAAGAGGATATGAATGATATTGCTGAAGACCGGATAGACAGCTTTATTGAATCCTGGAAAAGTGAAAAGCAATCACAAGCTAAGGAGCTGGAACATGCTCTCAAGCTCTGGGGAACAGTGGAACAAAAGCTCGGGGATTTAACTCAGGATATAGCTCAACTTAGAGAAAAAACAGCCGGGCTTGATCTGGAGATCATGAAAAAGTTTCAGTCCATAAATGAGCTGGCCGTAACCAGGGAAGAATTTACAGATCTGGCCACAGAGCTTAAGGTTGAGCTGGAGGAATATATTCTGAAAAAAGTTCCTGAGGCGGCTGCCAGAATTATCCGGGAGGAAATTTTAGCCATTATCAGCGAAAAAAAATAAATCAGATCATTGCAGGGCGGTCAACCATGGCCGCCCTTTTTTTACACTCGATCAATACTCGACTAAATATATGCTTAATGCTAAATGATTTTCACAAACGGGGAGGGCCTAAAGGTTTTCTTCGTTTTACCGCCCGAAAATGTCTTGTCTGGTCAAGCCATTTCCCCAATCGGGCGGTTTTTTTAACTATGCAGGAGATCAGATGGATCAAGCCCAAAAGCAGGCCTTGCAGGTGACCAAGGAAATAGTTGTAAAGTTCATAGAGGTTGGCCGGATTTCCCCAAACAACTGTCATGAGTTTTTCTCCCAGATATATTATGAGGTTTTACAGACCATACTCAATGGAGATAAAGTAACTCTTGAAGCAATCCAGGCTGATGAGAAGACTGAATGAACCAGGCCCGGCACAGCAAGATGGTGGCCGGATACTTTTCCAGCATTGCGGGATGGTATGACTTTCTTAATCATTTCCTCAGCTTTGGCCAGGATATCTACTGGAGGAAAAGACTGGTCAGGCATATCAGAACCGGCAGCAGGGGGTTTGTACTTGATCTGGCAGCCGGGACAATGGACGTGACCATTGAAATTCTTAGGAGCTACCCTGACAGTCAGGTTCTGGCCATGGACTTTACTCTGCCCATGTTGAACAAAGGCAGGAATAAGATCAGGTCTGCCAAATCAGGATTTCTCCCTGTGCAGGCAGATGGGAGAATTCTACCCGCCCCGGACACAAGCCTTGACTCAGTTACTATTGCCTTTGGCATCAGGAATATTGTTCCAAGATCTGAAGCCTATAGAGAAATTCTCAGAGTATTAAAGCCTGGGGGGCGGCTTTGTGTTCTTGAGTTCGGCACTGGAAAAAACAGGATTTGGGGTGGCCTGTATAATTTTTATCTGACCAGGGTGCTGCCATTTATTGGACGAATGATCTCAAGAGACAAAGCTGCTTATACTTATTTGGCAGACACCATAAAAGATTTTCCTGATTCTTTTGATCTGGCTTTGGAAATGAAAAATGCAGGTTTTTCAAGGGTTTTTTACTACCCATTAAGTTCGGGAATAGTATATATCCATGTTGGGGAGAAGGTTGCCGGCTAAAAAAGACTTTGTCCAAGGTATATGGCCAGAACTCCGAGGGTTATTGCAGCAAAGCCCAGACGCCGAAGGTTGGACGGGGGCTGTTTAGACATGACCTCCAAAAACCTGGGCATTTTTTCAGCCCAGATAAAATATGGTATACCTTCAAGTATAAAGGCCAGACCAAGGGCGCATAAGAAAAAAGCCAGGTCAAACTGCATAAATATTACTACCCTTTTTATTTAAAAAAGTCCAGATAGGTAAACCTCAGGTCAAAATTCAATGAGCAGGTGAATCTGTTTAATGACTTTTTCAGGGACAATTTCTGTGGTTCAAGGTCAGAGGCATTCGCATTCCGTAATTCAGGCACAAGGGGTGCCCTTATTTCTACAGAATAAAAGACATGGGGCTTTTATCTGATATTCTAAGAAAGGTCCTTGAGGTAAAAGAAGATCGAATCATGAAGGTTGAATCCTTGTTTACGGGGCATAAGTGATCCTTTTTGTGGCCGCTACTTTCAGGGAAATGGAAAGCTTTATTCAGGGGGTTCTGCCGGTAAGTGTTTTCAAGGGCAAAGGAACTGTTCAAAAGTTCAGGGGAATGAATGTTGGTTTTCTGATATGCGGTGTTGGTCCCCTCAACGCGGCCATCACTCTGGAAAGATACCTGGAAAGCAACAACCATACTCTTTACGTGATAAATATCGGTATTGCCGGCAGCTATGATCTGCAGAATTTGCCCCTGGGTTCTATATGCGTGGCCCGTAAGGAAATTTGGCCTGAATACGGAGTCAGGACCGGGAATTATTTTGCGGACCCGGAAAAGCTCGGCTTCCCCCTTGATAAAAAAGTTCAGGAGGTTGTCTGGAACAGCTTGTACCTTGAATCTGGTCCCTTCAAAAACGAGGCTGGTTTAAATTTTGATTCAGGCTGGCATGAGGGAGTAAGCGTCACCCTGGCTGGGGTAAGCTCATGCCATGACCATGTTCGTGAGCTTAAGGATCATTTTCAAGGGGATATGGAAAATATGGAGGGCTTTGCCCTGGCCTACTGCTGTCATCTAAGGTCAATTCCCTTTATTGAGATCAGGTCCATCTCCAACCTTGCTGGTTCCAGAAATAAGAGTGAATGGGATTTCAAGGGAGCTTTTGCTGCCTTGAATGCTGTCTGGTCAGGACTCTGGGAGAAACAGCTTTCATGATTGCCGGGCTCAACAAAGAGGCTTATTACGCGGCTATCTCTCCCTGCCCCAATGACAGCTATATTTTCGGGGCCTGGGTCCTGGGCATGGTTGGAGATGTCAGTGGTTTGAGAACCAGGTTTGTCTGGGAAGATATTCAGACACTCAATGAAATGGCGTCTTCCGGAACTGTGCATTTGGTAAAGGTTTCAGCGGTTCATGCCCTGAAGCTTGAAAAGGATTGGACAATACTGTCCTGCGGCGGTGCGTTTGGACTTGGTCATGGCCCTAAGCTTGTGGTTTCAAAAAAAGTAAAAGGTGATCCGTCCAGGATTGCGGTACCCGGCATGCTGACCACCGCCTTTGCCCTTGTCAAAGCTTGTGTTGATTTTGATTTTGAACCTGTGTCAATGCCTTTTGATCAGATTCCGGATGCCGTTCTTGACGGACATGTGGACGCGGGTCTGCTTATCCATGAAACAGCACTGATTCATGAGCAATTGGGTCTGGATTTGTTTCTTGACCTTGGGGCCTGGTGGAAAGAAAAATCTTCTGGCCTGCCTCTTCCTCTGGGATTGATTATCATAAAAACAAACCTTGATCAGACAATAAAATTTGAGACTGAGAGAATAATAAGAGACAGTATCAGTATGGCCAGGCAAGTTCAGCCAGTGATCAGGCCTTTGATCAGACAACTGGCCAGAGAGCTCGATGATGATGCAATCAATGAACATATTCTGGCCTATGTCAATGAGTACAGCGCTGATATGGGGGAGAAAGGAAAAAGGGCACTGTCTTTTTTGAGGACAATTTCATGAGACGACTTTGAAATGCTTTGCTGGATAAAACTTCTGACATCCAAACGTTGAACATTGAACCCAATAATCAGATCTGAATGAACAAATTAAAAGACTTCTTCCAAACAGAACTTCCCAAGATCAACTTTGTTCTGAAAAAAGAGCTTCAGGTCCTTAACCCCATGGTCAGGGAAGTGGGCGAGCACGTTCTTTTGGCCGGGGGAAAAAGACTCAGACCAGTACTGACCATTCTTACGTCCAGGTGTCTGGGCAAAACCAAGGAAGACATATATCCGCTGGCATGCTCTCTGGAGTTTTTGCATTCAGCAACCCTGATCCACGACGATATACTGGACAACGCGGACTTAAGGCGGGGCAGAGAATGCACCCACCTGGTCTTTGGGATCAAACGCGCTGTTCTGGCTGGTGACGCCTTACTGGCACTGGCTAATATGCTGGTGGCAAAATATGATATTCCAGCCATGAATTATTGCGTGGCTGAGGCTATCCTCAAAACCGTTACCGGTGAAGTGGAGGAAATCGACAATTTAAGAAATCCATTCATGGACGAGGCAGTCTACCTTGAAATCATCAGGGGAAAGACAGCCTTTCTGATCCAGGCGGCCTGCGCCTGCGGCGCCATGGTTTCAGGGGTTTCAAGAGATGTTCTAAAGCGGGTTTCGTCTTTTGGGATGAATCTGGGCGTTGCCTTTCAACTGGTTGATGACGCCTTGGATTACGCCGTTGACGCGGAACTTCTGGGCAAGCCCCATGGAAATGACATCAGGGAAGGAAAGATCACACTTCCCTTGATTCTGTTTCTAAAATCTTTGTCCAAACAGGAAAGACAAGTTCTTCTGGAGAAAATTTCCGCCAACTCCCTTGATGAAAAGCAGACGCAGGATATCATCAGCAGCATTCAGAAAGCCGGCCTGGATCAAAAGGTCAGAAATGAAGCACAGGTCTACCTAAAAGAAGCCATGGATTCATTGCTGACATTCCCGGTATCCCGGGAAAGAGATTTACTGGAAGAAATGCTTGAGATGGTCAAAACCAGAAATTTTTAGTCCTTCTGCACCCGTGATCAGGGGTGGCTTGTTATTCATCAGGGCTTTGAGTTATCTTTTATCAGTTATCAGGTAAAACCAGGCAACAAATAAGCAATAACAGATAACAAGCCGAATAACTTTGATTTTTTTGACATGATCTCAGGAATAATTCACTAAATAAAGGGTCAAAGCACACTAAAAAACGCAAGGCTTTTCAGCCTGCATGTCTTGCTGTATTTTTTACCATAACTAATCAGGAGCGCTTGGGATTATGCTGGTTAAACTCGAGCTTGGGCTGCTTCCCAGAGTGGAGGACGTCCAGGGAAAAAGGGTCGCCGCAAAGATCAGAAATGAACTGGGGATACCTGTCAGGGAAGTCAGAATTATAAACTGCTACACAATATCAGGCATAACCGGTATGCAGCAGCAGGAGATAATCTTGAAACAGGTACTGCATGATCCTGTTCTGCACAAGCCTTCCTATTCCCCACTTGCAAAAGATTTTGACTGGATCATTGAGGTGGGATTCAGGCCCGGAGTAACGGATAATGAAGGCAGAACAGCGACTCAGACCCTGCGCCTGGTGCTGAATTCAAATGAAGAAAGGGTTCAGGTTTATACCAGCCGCCAGTTTCTCATAAATGGAGACTTTGACAGGGATGATGCGGTTCATATTGCCAGGGACCTTCTGGCCAATGAGCTGATTCAAAGATTCAATATTAAAAGCAGGCCGGAATGGGATGATGATCCAGGTTTTCATCTGGTGGAACCAAGGGTCACTGGGAAGTCCAGCGATCTGGTTGAAATCATCATTCTGGAAAACCTGAGTGATGATGAGCTGATGCTTTTGAGCCGGGAAAAGGTGCTGGCCCTGAGTCTTGATGAGATGCACACCATTAGGGAATATTACCAGAGTCCTCAAATCAGAAAACAGCGCCAGGAAGTGAATTTGCCCTTACAGCCCACTGATGTTGAGCTGGAATGCCTGGCCCAGACCTGGTCCGAGCATTGCAAACACAAGATTTTCAACGCAAGGATTGATTATCATAATACAGAAACAGGACAAAGACGTGTTGTTGACAGCCTTTTCAAAACCTGTATCGCCGGGAGCACTGCCGACATCCGCCGACAAAAAGGCGAGCATGATTTTTGCCGTTCAGTTTTCAAGGACAACGCGGGAGTTATCAGCTTTGATGAAGACATGGACGTGTGTATCAAGGTTGAAACCCATAACAGTCCTTCAGCTCTTGATCCATACGGAGGGGCTTTGACCGGGATAGTCGGCGTGAACCGGGATCCTATGGGCACAGGCCTTGGGGCCAATCTATTATGCAATACTGACGTGTTCTGCTTTGCCTCGCCATTTTACGATCAACCCCTGCCTCCCAGGCTTTTGCACCCCCGCCGGGTGATGGAAGGGGTACGGGAAGGAGTCGAGCATGGGGGGAATAAATCAGGCATTCCCACAGTTAATGGAGCAATAGTTTTCGAGGAAAGGTATCTGGGAAAGCCTCTTGTTTTTTGCGGTACCATCGGGACCATGCCGTCCATGATTCACGGCCGCCCAGGGCACGAGAAGAAAGCCCTACCGGGTGACCTGATTGTTATGACAGGAGGGCGCATCGGCAAGGATGGAATACATGGGGCCACATTTTCCTCTGAAGAACTCCATGAAGGATCACCAGCAACCGCGGTCCAGATAGGAGATCCCATCACTCAGCGCAAGATGTATGATTTCATAATGCGGGCCAGGGATATGGGTTTGTATAACGCCATCACGGACAACGGAGCCGGGGGTCTTTCCTCCTCAGTGGGTGAAATGGCTCAGGACAGTGGGGGCTGTGAATTGGATTTAAGCCTTGCTCCTTTGAAGTATGACGGACTGAGCCCCTGGGAGGTTCTCCTTTCCGAAGCCCAGGAGCGAATGACCCTGGCCGTGCATGAGGAAAAAATCAATGAGTTTATGGATCTGGCCAGGGAAATGGATGTTGAGGCCAGCGTCCTGGGCAGGTTCACATCGGACGGAATGTTCAGAGTCAACTATGGGGAAAAAACTGTTGCCTGTCTGGATATGGACTTTTTGCACCATGGACTTTCCCAGATGGAGCTGGAAGCTGTCTGGGAGCGTCCGAAATTCGAGATTCCAAAGAACATCAGCCTGGTTCAAACCGGTGATGATTCCGGATTTCTGAGGAGAATGCTGGGCAGGCTCAATATCTGCTCCAGGGAATACGTTATCAGACAGTATGATCATGAGGTCCAGGGTGGAAGCGTAATCAAGCCTCTGGTGGGAGTCCAGGCTGACGGTCCGGCTGACGCGGCCGTTGTGAGGCCTGATCTGAATAAAAAAAGGGGTTTGGTCATTTCCAATGGCATCTGTCCCAAGTTCAGCGATTTCGACGCGTACTGGATGATGGCCAACGCCATTGATGAGGCCATTCGCAACAACGTAGCCGTGGGTGGAGATATTGATCACATGGCCGGGGTTGACAATTTCTGCTGGTGCGATCCAGTGGCTTCCTCCAAAAATTCTGACGGGCGCTACAAACTGGCCCAGCTGGTCCGGGCCAATGAGGCTTTATCTCATTTTTGCCGGGTCTTTGGAGTGCCTTGCGTTTCAGGCAAGGACTCCATGAAAAATGATTATGTATTCGGAGAAACCAGAATATCCATTCCTCCAACCGTACTTTTTTCAGTTATCAGCGTCATTGATGATGTAAACTTATGTGTTACCTCCGATTTCAAGTTTCCTGATGAGGATATATATATTCTGGGAATTACCTCCAGAGAACTGGGCGGAAGTGAATACTCTGCCGAGCTTGGAGTCAAAGCCGGTGAGGTGCCGCAGGTGGACTCGGTTTCAGCTGGAAAAAGATACAGATGTCTTAACCAGGCCATAAAAAAAGGGCTGGTAAACGCCTGCCATGATCTGTCTGACGGCGGCCTGGGAGTGGCTCTTTCGGAGATGGCCATTGGCGGTAGGATCGGAGCTGAAATAGACCTGAAAAAAGTCCCTGTAATTGAACAGGACATTGACTGGTCAGAAATTTTTTACAGTGAATCAGCCAGCAGGTTTCTGGTCACCCTGAGGCCAGAATGCCGGGATGAATTTGAAAACATTTTCAAGGGCGGGCATCTGGCCAGAATCGGCAAGACTACAGCCATTGCGGATCTTATAGTGAAAACAGGATCAGATCTGCTGTTCACCGCCAGCGTGAATGAGCTGACAGCGGCCTGGAAGAAAACCCTTGACTGGTGAAGCCAGGTCAAATGAATGCTGAACAGGGGCGTCTGGCCAGAACAAGAAAGTACATGAACCTTGCGCTGACTGAAGCAAGATGTTTTGGTGAACATGTTCACGAAAAAATCCCTACACTGTCCAGGAACCAGAAACTTCTTGTTATTTTATTAGATTGGCATTAGGAAATCACATCAAACCCGATAAACCATCTTAGGATTTAAATTCAACTGGAGGTCAACATGGGTCAGGTTAAATTAGACGTGCAGAACAAGGCGATTACTATTCCTCAATGGATATTTTTCACTAAAAAAATTCCCCTGTCTGAAATTAAGGGAAAAACTGAGCAAATTAAATCATCAGGCAATGCAAAGATCTTCAATCTGACCCTGACTGGAGATTTTGGACAGCAGGATATCAGTTTTGACAATTATGAAAGCTATGCCACATTCATTTATGAATACCAAAAGGCAATGCTTTCAGCCTGATTTTAAGGGATAATTACTCTGCTTATGATTTGACCATCAAGGTGTTGAGTTCAATCCTGGCCAGGGCTTCAAGTTCGTCGCACAGGCCTAAGGCTTCAGCCAGGCTTTCCCCCCAGCAAGTAAGACCATGGGAACGCATAATGACGCACTTGCGGTTTTTAGCCCTGGAGCCGACAGACCTTGCAAGTTCAACTGATCCAGGCGCATGATCCGGGACCTTGCAGAGCTGTTTTTTTAAGGCTCTGGCTTCAGGCATATTCACGCTTTCCAGTATGCTGCCTCCCATGATTGCATCAAGAGTCAGGATGCTTGTGGGGTGGGTATGGGCCACTGCCCTTGCCTTAGGCTGATTTTTATATATTTCCTGATGCATGGCTGATTCTGAAGAGGGTTTTTCCAGGCCTGAGATGATTCTTCCGGATTTCAGATCCATGACG
Organism: Desulfonatronovibrio sp.; assembly: GCA_003566455.1. Lineage (GTDB taxonomy): Bacteria > Desulfobacterota > Desulfovibrionia > Desulfovibrionales > Desulfonatronovibrionaceae > Desulfonatronovibrio. The sequence continues at coordinate 9,055 of PXDF01000093.1, read as the reverse complement.
CACAGGTCATCAATGGTCAATAATCCTTTAGCGCTGCCCGACCTTGTTATAAGAACCATTTCTTCTTTTCTTATGCTCAGGTTTCCGTTGAGTCCGTTTAAAAGACCTTTTGCGCAGGCCTGACGCGAAAAATCTATGAAATTGCTTACCTCGGCTTGTGAGAAGTATCTGTTCAGTTCATGAAAATTTGTCTTGGTATCCAGGACAGGCTTGATATCAATAACAGGCGTCCTGTCCAAAGCCTCCAGGGGATGGACGATCAATATGTCCTTGTCCTGGCTGACGATTTTGACCTTATGCAGGCCAAGGGGATTGGGCCGGTTGGGACTTCTGGTAGCGAACACGCCGCGCAAGGGCTTTTCCGGATCATTTCTGGGTCTGCATTTCAAAGTTTTTCTGGAAGCCTTGTCCAGAAAGGTTATAATAATGATTTCCTGACCTGTTTTCAGGCCTTCCAGTCCTCTGGAGAACATGGGATCAATGTGGATACTGGCCAGAGGGCAACTGTCGTCCCCCTGAAAAGGACAGTCCTTGAGTCTTGAAAAGGAAGACTTTACATATCCAATGGTCTGCAATCCAAGGCCTGTATTTTTGAAGGAATATTTATTCATTGGTCATAAAGGTTTTCATCGGGAAAATTTAATGTTTTCCCGATGAAAACCCAAGGCTGCTTAATGCGCGCTCAGGCGCCGGGTGCGTTTCTTGAGGGTGTGGATTTTTTTGCGAAGAGTCTGGCGCATATTCTTTTCCGACTTGGGCAGCTCAAGCTTCTGAGCCTGAAGTTCTTTGATTTTTCTCTTCAGACTGCTGATCTGTTCTTTATAGGCCTTGCTGCTGGAACCTTCCTCATCAGTGATGCCCAGAACATTTTTTATGGAAGATAAAAGCGTTTCCTTATCCATGCCTGAAGCTCCGGTAATCTGGGGAATTTTTTCAATCACCAGTTGACGAAGTTCCTTGGCGGTCATTTTGTCCAAAGGTTTTTTCAGTTCCAGTTTCAAATCATCGCTCATTAAATAATCCTCCTTAAATCGTCATTTTGAATCAGTAAATTTATTATCGGGCAAATCAGCCTGTTTTTCACCTAACACGTCAATATACCGGGCATAACATCTGGCAACAGGTGAGTCTTCCCGCAAAATTTTTTTCAACCCGCCGAGCTCCATGGGTTTTTTAACCTGTGTCCGGATTTCTGGTTTCTTAACCAGTTCACTGTCAAGGGGAGTTCTGCCCTTTAGCAATTCAACGCGAACCTTGTCAAAAAAAACAGATCCACAAAAGGAGTTGATCAGTTCAAGAATCTGATCAGAAAGAAACGAGATTTCCTGGATCACAATACTGTCATGGGCGCCCAGGATTATGGTGGTGTTTTTGCGGCCCAGAGGCTTGACCAGACCAGCTGTTTCCTCACCAACTATGTCTTTCCAGTTCTTACAGATAACATTAAAAAGATACCTGCTTCCATCAGGGTCAAAACGTGACAGCCAGTTACCAAGGGATTCTCCAACTGATTTCATGAAGTATTTTTTAAAACAGGGCAGAACATCTGACAAGCTGTTTTTTGTCTGTAGTTTTGTTATTTGGGTTGAGAGATTTTTCAGACTTGCCCCTTTTATTCCGGAAGGATATAGTGCATGGTAAAATCAATGAGCAAAACAACCTGTTTAATTATCCAGCAGACCATAGTCAGAAACATTAATCAAGAAAGACATGAATATCTGGACGGAATTATACATCCTGCTTGATTTGTTATTGATTGCCCCTTACCGGGCCTTTGAAATTCCCATAGTCGGCTTTTACTTTGGGACTTTTATTCTTTGCCTGTGGTGCATACTTCTGGGCGAACTGACCTTTCGTCTGGCGGCAAGAGTCAACAGATCTTATATGAACAGGTTAAGGTCCCAGGCGGTGAAGATGCACAATCTCTCCGTCAAGGCCATTGTGCTCAAGGATAAGGAAAACTTCAGAGCCTGTAATAAGCAGGCCAATGAAGCCTTTGGCAAGTATTTTTTCAATATGATCACCCAGGGCGCTGCTTTTCTCTGGCCGGTCCCCTTTGCTCTGGGCTGGATGGCCACCAGATTTTCTCAGGTTGAGTTTGAACTTCTTTTTTCTTTGCCCATGATTGGAGATTCAGTAGGCTTTGCCGCGGTAATGATCCCCATGTATATTCTCTGCAGGATAGGCTGGGGCAAGCTTAAACCTCATCTCTTCTTTTTTAACATGGATCCCGGGGTTGGCCTGGACCAGGGCGAAGAAGAAATGATACAATGGGAAGATATAAACAAACATCGAGGCCTGCCTGAAAGATTCTGGCAGAACAAGGATAATCCTGAAACAGATAAAAGGTAACATCATATGCGCATAGGTGATTATAATTTTGATGAATTTATTGAACTTGTTAGAAATTTTCATGGCAGTCCAGCTCCCGGGATTATCATTGGGGGGATGATGGTGGATATGGCCAGGGAAAATTTGCCTCCTGATACAATATTTGATGCCATTGCCGAGACGCCCAAATGCCTTCCCGACTCTGTCCAGCTTCTGACTCTGTGCACCATAGGCAATGGCTGGCTTAAAGTAATTAATCTGGGGCGTTACGCCCTGACCCTGTATGACAAATATAACGGGCAGGGCGTCCGGGTTTTTATTGATCTTGAAAAGTTAAAGCAATGGCCGGAAATTCATGACTGGCTATTGAAGCTCAAACCCAAGAAAGAGCAGAGTTTCGAACTGCTTATGTCACAGATTAAGGAAGCAGGGCATGGCATGTTTTCCGCCAGGCCCATTCAGGTTGATCTGCGTCAGCTGTCCAGCAAAAAAATGGCTAAAATAGTTGTCTGCCCAATCTGCCAAGAGCCCTTTCCCGGAGATGATGGAGCTGCCTGCCGGGGTTGCCACGGCGACAGCCCCTATATTGGCCGCGCGGATTGTCATGATGGCCCGGTACTGGAGACAATCCCATTAAAAAGCTCATTGGGTAAAAAAGTGGTTCATGATATGACCGGCATTGATCCTGAGGCTGGATTCAAAGGCCCGGTTATAAAGAGAGGCCAGGAAATAAGCATCGGAGACATGTGCAGGCTTCAGCAGGTGGGGAAAAATAACATTTATTCCGGAAATGTGCCTGATGAAAAAGACTGGATCCACGAGGACGACGCGGCAAGGAGTTTTGCTCAATCCATGGCTGGTCAGGGAGTTACTCTGGACCTTCCCCCCAGAGAAGGCAAAATCGACCTCAAAGCCATCAGGGACGGGCTGCTTCGCGTAAACCGCGACAACCTTGTGGCCTTTAATCTTGTGCCGCAGGTCATGTGCGCCAGCCGGCAAAGCAATGTTATGGTCAATAAGGACACTGTTATTGCGGGCACAAGGGCCATTCCCCTTTATATTTCCAGATCCAACTATCAAAAAGCCATGCAGGTTCTGGAGTCCGGACCATTATTTGATGTGTTGCCCCTGCCGGAACATAAGGTGGGTTTGCTCATAACAGGAACCGAGATTTACCAGGGAATAATCAAGGACCGTTTTGAGCCCATAATTACCGACAAAGTCAACAAGTTAGGCTCAAAGGTCATCAGGACCATTATCTGTCCTGATGACCGGGAAAAAATCAAAGAGTCGGTTCTGGATCTTTTAAGCTCCGGTTCTGAAATCATTGTCACCACCGCGGGTCTGTCTGTTGATCCTGATGATGTCACCAGAAAAGGGATTGAAGACGCGGGAGCGGTTGATGTGCTGTATGGAGCGCCCATTCTGCCGGGGGCCATGACCATGCTCACAAGAATTGATTCTGTTCCGGTGATCGGAGTTCCGGCCTGTGCCCTGTATTTCAAAACCACCAGCTTTGATTTGCTGTTGCCAAGATTGCTGGCCGGAATCAGGATAACCAGGCTTAACCTGGCCCAGATGGCGGATGGCGGTCTTTGTCTTGCCTGCAAATCATGTACCTTTCCCAAATGTCCTTTTGGAAAGTGACGCCTGAAAATAAAATATTCCAGCGTTTTATTAAAATGATCACCCATGGTAATTACATAGCGTGGTTAATGATCAAATGAGAATTCAAAACCTGTCTTGTCTTTGGACCTCAAATTAATACCTTGCGTGCCTCGGTTTTTTCTTGACCTGAGCACCCAGTGTTTGTTAGCTGATCTGGTCCTTTCCACAGCAGATTAACGCTTTGATCCTCAGCAAACCGGAGAACTATTTGATCCAGTTTAAGCATGTCCACAAATGGTTTGGAAGTCTTTATGTGCTCAATGATATCAGCCTGCACATTGAAAAGGGCGAGGTCGTGGTTGTCTGCGGTCCGTCAGGGTCAGGAAAAAGCACTCTTATTCGCTGCATAAACAGGATTGAACCTGTGCAGAAAGGTGAAATCATTGTTGACGGAGTCAACCTTTTTGCCCCCAATATCAACCTGACCAGGCTCCGGGCGGAAATCGGCTTTGTCTTTCAGCAGTTCAATCTTTATCCCCACATGACAGTTCTTCAGAACATCACCCTGGCTCCAAGGCTTGTTCGCAAAATATCCACCAAAGAAGCCCAGGCAAAAGGCATGGCCCTTCTGGATAAGGTGAATATCCCGGACAAGGCTCATCATTACCCTTCTCAGCTTTCAGGGGGTCAGCAGCAAAGGGTGGCCATAGCCAGAGGGCTGGCCATGAATCCCAAGATCATGCTTTTTGACGAGCCCACCTCTGCCCTTGATCCGGAAATGATCAATGAAGTCCTTGACGTAATGAAAGCGCTGGCCCTTGAAGGAATGACCATGGTTGTGGTGAGCCATGAAATGGGTTTTGCCCGCGAAGTGGCCGACAGGGTCATCTTTATGGACGAAGGCAGACTGGTGGAGCAGAATACCCCAACCCTGTTTTTCACCCAGCCCCAGACCGACAGGGCCAAAAGTTTTCTGAGCAAAATTCTCTCGCATTAGTTTCAGTTTGGTTTTTTTCTTGTTTTAGTTTTGAGGCGTGCTTTTTAATTATTTTTTTAAAATTCAGGAGGTAGTGAAGATGCGTTTTTGGAAAATTTTTGCTTTGGCCCTGGCAGCGCTCATGCTTTCAACCCAGCTGGCGGTTGCCGGACCGACGTATGACAGGGTCATGGAATCGGGAGTTGTCCGGGTGGGTATGATGACCGACTCCATTCCGGGAGCTTTTTTCAATGACAAGAACGAATGGGTCGGTTTTGACGTGGACATAGCCGAGGAAGTTGCTAAAAGACTGGGCGTGGACATTGAAAGGGTACAGTGCACCAACCGAACAAGGATAACTTTTGTCCAGCAGGGCCGCATTGACATGTCCGTGGCCAACATGACCCATACCAGGGAAAGAGACCGGGTTATTGACTTTTCCATCACTTACTTTTTTGATGGTCAGAAAATATTGGCCCCTGTGGGACAGTATAAAAAACATGAGGATTTCGTGGGCAAAAGAATCGCCACCATGCAGGGCACTACTTCTGAAATCAACATCAAAAACCTGCTCAAAGAGCTTGGTGATCCCAACTATGAACGAAACGTAATCTCCTTTCAGAGGGAATCAGAAGCCTTTCAGGCCCTGAAGCTGGGAAGCGTTGCCGGATGGTCCACTGACAGCACAATTCTCCTTGGCTACGCGGCCCAGGAGCCTGGCAAATGGGAGCTGGTGGGTGACTTCATAAGCGAAGAACCTTATGGAATCGGCCTGCCTGAGGATGATTCAGCATGGCGTGACTCCATCAACTTCGCTCTGCAGGATATGTGGCTGGATGGAACCTATATGCAAATCTATAATAAATGGTACGGACCGGACACTCCATATTATTTTCCAATGACTGATAAAATTGAAGTCTGGCCTTAGACTTGAATTCATCTCACGCCAAAGGCCCGGGAAATCTTTTTTTCCGGGCCTTTTTCCGGATAAATAATCTATGCTCAAGACCTGGATATCCAAAAACTGGGTACAAAATGTAATCCTTTTAGTCATCTTTCTGACTGCGGTTTACTATTGGGGTTATGTATTTGAGTTTGGATACAAGTTTAACTGGAGTGTGCTGTATACCGTTAACCCCACCTATGGCGAGAATCTGGGTCTATATCTGGTATACGGACTCAAGGTCACATTAAAAATAACCCTGATCAGTTCTGTGGTCGCCCTGGCCCTGGGCACGTTCTTCGGTCTTGGCCGCCTATCCACATTTAAGCCCTTTTACTGGCTGTCCACAGCTTATGTGGAGTTTTTCCGCAACACCCCTCTTCTGGTTCAGCTGTTTTTCTGGTATTTTGCCATGCCCCATGCCTTGCCGCTGGAGATGCGGCACTGGATGTTCGGCCTTAACTATGAGTTCTGGTGCGCAACCATCGGCCTGGCCATATACACCGGTTCTTTCATGGCCGAGGTCATCAGAGCCGGGATTCAGTCCATTGACAGGGGTCTTCTTGAAGCATCCTACTCCAGCGGGCTCAATTATTTTCAAATAATGCGCAAGATCATTCTGCCCCTGGCCTTTCGGGCCATTATCCCTCCTTTGGGCAGTGAATTTTTGAACAACATGAAAAATTCCTCCCTGGCCATGGTGGTGGGCGTGGCAGATCTGACCTGGCAATCTCAGCAGATTGAGTCTTTAACCTTCAGAGGCTTTGAGGCCACTACAGCGGCCACAATCATATATCTCAGTCTTTCTTTGTCCATTTCCGCCGTTCTCAACGCCATTAACGCCAGGCTCAGGCGGACTACTTATCATCAGAACGATATCCTGTCCCTGGGGATCAATTTCTTTACCTGGCCCCTGACCAAAGCCTATCTGGTCATGGAAAGGATTTTTTCCGGGTTGTTTCCCAAAAAGCAGGCAGGACTGAAGCTGACCACAACTCAGACCATAATCAAACAGACAGCAATATGGTCCTGGTGGATGCTGGTCTTGTTGTCCAAGGCTTTATTTGCCCTTGTTTTTGTGTACGGTGTGTATCTCTTGGGAAACGGGCTGTACTCTTACAACTGGCAGGTAATATGGGATAATTTAAGGACCCTGCTTATCTGGCGTTTTCCCCAGGGCAGGGTGGACGATATGTTTATGGGCCTTGGGGGATTGAGCTTTTCAATTTTGATGTCCGTAATAGCCATTTCAATCAGCTTTTTTATCGGTCTCATAGTGGGTCTTGGACGCATGTCCCGGAACAATATCTTTAGAATCCCCTCCTTGATGTATATTGAATTCATCCGGGGCAACCCCTTGATTATTGTAATATTCTGGGTTTATTTCTTTATTCCGGTCTTCTTCAATACCTTTATCAGCGTGTTCTGGAGCGCCACCATCGCTTTGACCATCTTCACCGGTGCGTATATCGCGGAAATTGTGCGCGGCGGGATACAGAACATTCCCAGAGGACAGTTTGAAGCGGCCATGAGTACCGGGCTGGGATATTACAGGACCATGCGTCACATCGTCCTTCCCCAGGCCCTGAAACAGATGATCCCAGCCATTGTGGGTCAGTTCATAGCCATTTTCAAGGACACTTCCCTGGCTTTTGTCATAGGGGTCATGGAATTGACCTATGTAGCCCAGATCCTGAACAACCGTCTCATGATCTACCCCTTTGAAATATACACAACCATCGCGGTATTGTACTTTGTCTGCTGCTATGCCATGAGTATACTGGCGGCCAGGCTGGAAAGAAAGCTGACCCCGGACAAGGTCAGGCTCAGGATGTAGCCATGTTAAAGATCTTCATCACAGGCGGCACATTGGATAAGGAGTACAGGCAGACAGACGGGGAACTTGTTTTGACCAAAACTCATGTCAACGAGATCCTGAGTCTGGGCAAGTGTGGAATTGACATCAGTCTGGAGATAATCATGCTCAAGGACAGCCTGCTTATGGATGATTCTGACCGGCAAAAAATTCTGGAAAAATGTCTTGAATGCCATGAGCAAAGGATAGTCATAACTCACGGAACAGACACCATGACTGAAACCGCCAGAGTGCTTGGACCAAAACTGGCACACAAGACAGTGGTTCTGCTCGGGTCCATGATTCCCTTCACCTTCAGGGATTCAGACGCGGTTTTTAACATGGGGTTTGCCCTGGCCGCTGCCCAGACATTGTCTCCCGGGGTCTATGTGGCCATGAATGCCCGGATATTTAAATGGGATAATGTCAGAAAGAACAGGGAAAGCGGGATTTTTGAGGAGCTGACAGAGCAAAAATAAAGGCGGGATCAGGCTAAGAGTTTAAAGTTTTAAAAACCCGCCAGGCAATTACTGGCGTCTTTTAAATGCCAGGTCAAAAAAAGGCGATCTCCTGCTGTCGAACATCTTGCGGTCTTCAATAATCACTTTCTCCTCCAGCCTGGCCTTTTTCATTCCAGGCTCCTCACTGAGAATGAATACTGATTTTCCCCAGGAGGTAATCAGGCAGGAATGTCCGGCCAGTCTTCCCAGGGCGGAATTTCCCATTCCGTTGCAGGCCAGCACATAACACTGATTTTCAATGGCTCTGGCTTTGAGCAGGGTCAGCCAGTGTTCAATCCTGGCCAGAGGCCATTGGGCGTTGACAATAAAGATATCAGGTTCTGAACTGTGCTGATATAAAAAAAGTTCTGGATAGCGCAAATCATGACATATGGCAAAACCCATTCTTATCTCATCCCAGCGATAAGCTTCAGGGGTATTCTCTCCCGCGGTGAAATAATCATTTTCTTTGCCGGGAAGAAACAGATGAATCTTGCTGTAAACTTCCAGGGTTCCCTGATCCGGAGTGAATAGATAGAAGGTGTTATAGTATTTTCCGTCCTTTTTCTGCCACAGGGTTCCAGCCAGGATGTTTCCGCTTTCCCTGGCAAAGGAGTTCATTATTTCTTTGACTTCAAGACACTTTTCCACCCAGATATCCTTTTTTTCGTAGTCAAAACCACCCAGGAACAGTTCAGGAAAAACCCAGAAGCACTTTTCTTGTTCTTCTGAAATTTTTTCCAGCCATGGATCAATATCTTCGACTTTGCTCAAAACAGGACACTGGCACACGCCAAAATTGAGGGACTTCATATTTTATCCCGGAGCTGAGGTTGATTGCT
>PXDF01000091.1 GCA_003566455.1 Desulfonatronovibrio sp. | reverse complement strand
AGACAAGCCAGGGCTGGTATTGTCCCTGATCAGTGCCAACCCGTTTATAACCTATGATGATCTGGCCAGACAGACCGGCTTGAACCGCAAGACCATCCAGCGCATAATACAGGCTCTGAAAAGTAAAGGACGCCTGGTAAGAACAGGATAATCCCGTGTGCTGAACAATGGTGATTTCATGATCAGAAATGATCACTGAGGACTGATCATTGATTGAGGAGAGCATCATGTTCGTGGAAATCCTGGCCCTGGCCATCATCATGTATGTGATCTGGATCGCCTTTTTTGAAAAATAGCGGGAAAGCCTGGGGCTGTGCATAAAGCAGGAATTAGGTTGCGTCTATGGCGTAAACAAAAATATTTATGTCCAGGATTGATTTATCTGTCATGCAGATGAACTGCGTGCCCTGGAACTGTTCGCAAAATTTTCTGATCAAGGTGTTTCCTTCACAGACTGCGTCTCCTTCGCGCTCATGTCATCCAGGCATGTCCAGCAAGTGTTTACGTTTGATCGTCATTTTGTTTCAGCGGGATTCAAGCGGTTGCCTTGAAAAATGGTCTTTTGTCAATGGTCAGGATCAACAGGAACTGACGGGGGACTGGTCGGTCCTATTACACGCCGGGCGACGGGTTCAACCGCGGGGGCTTCCGGGTCGCCCTCTCTCCAGGTCTGCGGGTTTGATAAGGGACTTACGAGGCAAGGCCCAAAATTTTCACCCTGCGTTTTTAACCAGGCTGCCAATTGTTGTTCATTGAAAAAGTGCTTTCACAAATTACACTAATCGCTATTTTTTGATTGCACTTTCTGTTTTCCAAAGATACACTCAAAATCATGGAAAGATACATAAGCCAAACCCTGCAGGAATGGCTCGTCCATGAAAACCGGAAACCATTGCTGCTGATGGGGGCCAGGCAGGTAGGAAAAACCTATTCCCTGCGCGAATTCGGCCGAACCTGTTTTCCTCGGTATCATTTCATCAACCTTGAAGAACAGCCTTCCGCCACCTCGATATTCAGAGGCGATCTTACTCCCGGTAAAATTATCCAGGACATCTCCCTGTACCTCGACACTCCCATTGACCCAGACCAGGACCTGCTGATTCTTGATGAAATTCAGGCATGCCCGGAGGCATTGACCAGTCTCAAATATTTTGCCGAAAAAATGCCGCACATGGCAGTATGCGCGGCGGGTTCTTTACTGGGCGTGCATTTAGCCGAATGCTCTTTTCCAGTAGGCAAGATTGATGAGCGTCATATGCACCCCATGACATTTGCGGAGTTTCTGATGGCCGCAGACAGCCCGCTTCTTTGCGAAGCTTTCCAGAACATCGATAAACTTGCGCCCATATCCGAGACCCTGCACAACAGACTGTGGAATGAATTCAAGATGTACCTGGTTACCGGGGGCCTTCCAGAAGTGGTGGCGATTTTTAACCGGGAGCGGAGAGACCTGTTCCTTGCTTTTAAGCAGGTGCGCGATCTGCAAAACCGCCTTGTTACAGATTATGTTGCTGATATGGCTAAACATTGCGGAAAGCAAAATGCCATGCACCTCGAACGGTTGTGGCGCAATATTCCTGCGCAACTGGGACGCGACCAGGACGGGTCAGCCGGGAAATTTGTATTCAAGAATGTGCTGCCGTGTATCCGGGGTTATGAGAGAATGGCCGGTGTTATTGACTGGCTGGTGGCAGCCGGACTTGTTCTGCGTCTGCCGATAGTCAACAGCGGGCAGCTGCCCTTTCCTGCTTATGAAAAGGAAAATTTTTTCAAGCTTTTCATTTTTGATACTGGAATCCTTGGAGCTCTCGGCAGGCTGCCCGCCAAAAATATCCTTGATTATGACTATGGCACATATAAAGGTTTTTTTGCCGAAAATTTTGTGGCCCAGGAGTTCAGGGCCTGTGGGCGCGATAATCTGGCATGCTGGCGTGAAGGCCGCGCTGAAGTGGAGTTTATCACTGAGTCAGACGGGCGGGTTATCCCCATTGAAGTGAAGTCCGGCTGGATAACCCAGGCCAAAAGCCTGAAAGTCTTTGCCCATAAATATCACCCGCCATTCAGCGCCGTGTTCAGCGCGCGCAATCTTAAAGTTGAGCCCCAGCGCCGCAAACATTACTATCCGCTTTATCTTGCGGGCAGATTTCCTCTGCCAGTACCGGATGAAAATCTGTTTCCTGACGGTCAAGCTCTTTGAGTATATGACTGTATCCATGGCGATCTTTTATTTCCTTTCTTACCTGGCTGATTCAGGTTTTTTTGTTCCGATCCTGGCGTGGTCTGCGTCATGGGCTTTAACGCTAAAATGATTTGACCCGTTTACGCTAAGATATCTTGACCCATGTGATGTGCGTTTGCATATTTTTGGGACATGTTTTTGTGGGGTTTTCGTGGAGGTAAGTTTTCTGGATGATTTCTTACAGTTGGGACTTGATTTGTGGAGATAGATCTCAGCCTGTTGGTTTGCGCAAAGAATCGCCTTTCTGGATGGATATGGTGATGCATTGATGTTTCAGGCGGTCCAGGAGTAATTACGATTTATCAGGAAGCATATTCCTTGACAGACTGCTTGCTAGCATAATAAGTTTT
>PXDF01000084.1 GCA_003566455.1 Desulfonatronovibrio sp. | reverse complement strand
ACCTACACCATTGAGTTCAAGGTGGTTCCCGGGTGGAGGCCCATTGGAAGCATTGAGGTTACTGTTGAAGATGGAGAGGTTGCCCAGTATACAGGCAGTTATGAGGAGTTTAATGTGGTTCTGCCTGGCGTACTCATGCTGCTTCTGGATGAAGAAGAATAACCAAGATTAAAATACATTCATGAGAATCGGGGGGGCAGGGCCATCCTTTGCTCCCTGTTTTATTGCTGTTTACGGCTAATACCTTGTGTAGTTCAGCCCTGGATCTTTCAAGAATTCCAGCTAAATGCTGTAATTTTAGAAAAAGATTTGAATCTTGCGAGAACTGACAATAGACTTCACAACTCAGGTGGTCGAGTGATCTTTTTTATTGACCCTTAATTTAAATCATGCTTTAAATCATGTGAAGCATTTCACGATTATCCTCCCATTACAATTGAATTGAGCAGCGGATGAAATAAAGCTGCCCTCCTCAGATATTTCAGCTGGACGCCTGATTCCATGTGCCAGGTGGTGATGTCGTTATTTTATCTTGGTTACCCAGATATTGAATGTATTCGTCCGTCTATTGTCTTGTTGTGGGGGATGGGTTTCAGGAAACTTTAGTACAATTTAAAATAATTATTAGGAGACACGAAAATGCTCAACAAAGCAAACTCCAACAAAAAGTCTTTTTTGAAATGTCGCGCTCTGCTTCTGGTAATTCTGGCAATGTTTATCTTCATGCTCACGGCCGAGTATTCTATGGCACAGGAAGCGGAACAAAAAAATGAAGAACCTGCTTTTTCTCAAGTTGATCCGGTGGTTCAATTTTTTCGTGACAAAAGAAAACAGATTCACCAAAAGAGCATTGAAGAAGATCAGCCTCTGGGCCTCCTGAGTTACAACGGTGAAGACTTCTGGGATGATTTCGATTTATCAGATTATTACCCATTGAAAGCTCCTGACTGGATGATCTATCTCAGCAGCTATGGTTATGCCGACCTTCTTCTGGACTGGACGCCGGGCCGGACTGGTCGGGAATATCTCTCAGGAGAATGGGGCGCGGCTGTTTCATATAAACTCTCAGGCAACACTATCAAACCCATCTGGCTGGAGCCAAATTTTGAATATCCTGACTGGAAAACCAATTCCAATTTCCATATTACAACACCTTTTACTGAGTTACCTTCCGGCAATCTGGCCAAAGCATATTCCGTGATTGCCAATAACCATCTCAGGATCAGGCAGGACTATGAAATCATCGACACGGTCTTTGGCATCCCCATTGGCCTGACTCCGGCTTCTTCATCACAGCCAGGTCGCTACATGAATTCAAGCCGCTATGTGTTGAAGCATACTTACACAATCAGGAATATATCAAACCAGAACATCACTGATCTGGAACTTTACCAGTTATTGCACGGCCTGCAGTCCCAGGTTGGCGTTTACGACAACCGGAAATACCCAGGTCCTTTTGGCGATTATTTCACCATAGCCCAGATCGGGAGGGATGAATGGTGGGACTGGTGGTCTGACTGGGATTATGACGACCAGGATTGGGACAACGGGGACTTGGAGGATGCGGATATGGCCTATCTTGAAGACTTTATTGTTTTTGCTTCCAGCAGGCAGCCATCTTCCTTTGAAAACAACTATTTCGGAATTGAAACAGTAGACGACCACGATTACGGCAAGCCTTCCATCGGAGTCCACCTGTCCATTGAAAATGGAAACCTTAACAATCAGGATTACTTTGCGCCTGATCTTTTGTGGATAGGCAGCGCCATGTCCTGGAACCTGGGCAGCCTGGCAAATCAGGCAGAAGTCAGCTTGACGGTATATCTCAGCTTACTGACCGGTAACGTGGTCACATTTTCTGAGCCGTCCGGCAGCGCCAACGGCGGAGCAGAAAATGTGGGCGGCATTGATTACACAATACATGAGCCAACAAAGGAAGGAAGTATTTTTGTTGAATATATCTGCGCGGACAGAGACGAAATACAGCAGCGTGTTGAAGCGGGTCAATTCGGTGAACCTTTTTTCCTGAACAGTCCAACAGACAATTTGTGCGCATGGAACGTCTTTTTTTCCGGAGAGTTCACAGGTTCAATCGAACTGACTTTCGCTTATGACCCAGAGCTTGAGCCCTTGGCTCTATATACCTGGGACGGAAAAACGTGGAAGCATCTGAACTGTCGAATCGACTCAAAGTCAAAAACCATTACCGCCACAGTAAACTCTCTGGGATGGTTTGCCCTTGGATATGATGGAGCGGCCGTTCCAAGGGTCCATCCCGGAGTGATGATGCTCCTGCTGGATGAAGAGGAACCAGACCCGCTTAAACCTCCAATTGGCATCGGGATCGGGACAGAATAATCAAATAACAGGCAGCCGGTTTTGAATTGAGGAACAGGTTACAGTTTTACCTGGACTGCTCATGCTGCTGCTGGAACAGGAATAGCCGGAATAGATTTAAATTCTGAACAATGAATGGGGAGCAGGGACATCCTTTGCTCCTTCATTCAGACCATCTCACCAGACCAAGCCAATTTATCTTAGCAAGTCTAAACTCTGATTCCAGAAATACTTCGTCTATTATGAATCTGGGGATGT
>PXDF01000242.1 GCA_003566455.1 Desulfonatronovibrio sp. | reverse complement strand
GGACTCAAACTTAAGGGAGAGATTCACAGGGACACCAGAGGCAGCCAAAAGGCAGACATTATGATAAGTCCTGAAATCTCCCTGTTAAGCCTTCATGATCCCGGACTAAAAATCAGGGATATTTATCTTGATCTTCCTTTTATTCTCGGTGACGTGGAAGCGAAACCAGGAGATTTTTCCATAGACAGTATTTCTTATTCAGACATGGAGTTCCCTGGAATGTCCGGGCTGGTTATTATTGACGATTATAAGGCAAAGGCACAGGGGGAATGGCTTTTTTTACCAGGGGCGGAGCTTGACTTTTCCGCGGACGTGTTGATTGATCCGGGTAAAGGAGTGACCGGCAAGATCAATGCCCATTCAAACTGGTTTGATTTTCCTGAAAAGGAAATAATCGACAGTCTTGTGCCCGCTCTGAAGGACGTGACCATCAACGGGTCGGCCAGGGCACAGCTTGATCTGGACCTGGGGGGAGCAATGATCCAACCCGTGATCCAAATAGATATCAGGGACGCCGGTGTTGTTTATCCAGGCATGGACATGGAAGCGTCCGGGCTCAGCGGTTCAATGGTGATTGATGATTTTTTCCCCTTGACCACGCCTGGCAATCAGCGCATAGATATAAGTAAATTCAGGATTGGCCAATTGGAACTGGTGGATGGGTTTCTGGCATTCAGACTTGAATCGCCTGAACGCGTCTTTCTGGAAAAGACCAGATGGAGTCTGCCTGAAGGCGGGTTCTTAGCAGCACATGCCTCCCGGTTTAATTTGCAGGATTTGAGCGCTGATTTTGAGATTTTTTTTGAAGATATTGATTTGTTGCAGTTTGTATCCCGGCTAAGCGAGGAAAAGATAGTCGGAAGCGGTCTTGTTTACGGACGCGTTCCCGTATTATACGAAAAGGAACGGGTAACAATCGGTCGTGGTTATCTTTATTCGGTGCCCGGGAAGGGCAGGCTGGGGATCAGGGATGAAGAATGGCTTGAAGTCCTTCTTTTGTACGTTCGCGATGCAATGAAAGGTCATCCTTATCTTTCCCTTGTGTCCGAGCGACTGGAGCAGGCTTTGCGTGACTTTGAATATGACTTTCTGGCGGTGAATCTGGTGCCCGGGCCGGAAGACACAGCCGCCAGGATAGAAATCAGGGGACGGGGCGTGGAAGGCGACCCTCCGCAGGAAGTAGGCAGTCTGGTCGTCAATGTCAATGACCTTGGGGAGATAGTCAACAGGGTTCTTCGTTTTCAGCTGACAAAAGATGAGTCAATTGAAAGGGCTTTGGAGGACCTTTTAGGTTTTTAAGAGTTAGGGATTATGGATTACGTAAAAAATTCAGACATGCGGATCCGTATAAAAAAGACTTTTTGAACTAAATAAAAAAACAAATGAATTCAGTACTTTTATGCTAAGTTTTGACTTTCAAACATAAAAATTAATACAGGAGAATGTCATGAGAAAATTTATTGTCCCGGGGATTCTGGGGATAATGCTGCTGCTCAGCGCCTGCACCAGGCACCACGTAACAGCCGACACCACCCACCGGGTGGAGATCGCCCCCATTCATGTTACCGTGGACATCAACCTGAAGGTTCAGAGGGCCCTGGATGACGCCCTGAGCTTTCAGGGGGATATGAACGATATATTCACAGAAGAAGAACTTGAGCTGTTCAGATAAAAGCAAATATTGGAGAGTAAAAAAATGAAAACTAGTAAAATAAATATTTTGATGATGGCTGTTTTTTTCCTGGCTTTGGTCATGAGTTCCGCAGCTTTTGCAAAGAGCAAGGATGAAGTTACTTCCAGTATGCGGGATCGATATTCCGCTCTTCAGGACGCCAAGGATAATGGTTTGGTGGGCGAAGCCTGGACCGGGCTGGTAGCCCTGGTTGATCCAAACGCCCCCCCTGACATCCAGAACATGGTCAGCGCGGAAAACAAAGACCGCCTGGCCCTTTTTCAGATTATCGCGCACGAGACCGGGACCTCAGTGGAAGAGGTCGCCAGACAGAATCGTATTCGCATGTACCGCCTGGCTGAGAATAATCATTTTCTTCAGGACCAGAATCGTTCCTGGGTGAAAAAGGGCGATCTGAATTTGTAGTGAATCTAAGTAAGCGTCCGAACAGGTACACCTGTTCAGGCATGTTGATCTTTGCTATGGGAGGGTAAACGCCTGGTGGGGTATGACCTGGCGTTTACCTGTCTGGAATTGTATAAGCGGAAATAATTGATTTGTCGACATATTGAGGCATGAGTTCTTTGATATCATCCTGGGTCTTGGCCAGAGGCAGGTTTTCAAAGAGATAGCGCAGATAGGCGTATGGCTCAAATCCATTCAGCTTGGCTGTTTCTATGAGAGAATAAAACAGGGCTCCGGCTTTGGCTCCACTGGGACTTCCATGGAAGAGCCAGTTCTTACGGCCCACGGCAAAGGGCCGGATGGCATTTTCCACCAGGTTGTTGTCCGGGCGCAGCCGGCCGTCCTGAACATAACAGATCATTCTCTCCCACTGGTTCAGGGCGTAGTTGATGGCAGTACCAAGCTTGCTTTTTGCGGGCGAGGTATTTTTTCTCTCATCAAGGATGGACTTGATCCGGTTTAAAATGG
>PXDF01000219.1 GCA_003566455.1 Desulfonatronovibrio sp. | reverse complement strand
GGCTGTTAATTTTTGCTAACAAAAGTTTCTGATCTAAACTGAAGGTCCCTGTTGATAATCCGGTATCGTTGCTGTGGTTCGACAGGGTATGTCACACATGATCAGGGTATGTCACACATGATCAGGCAATAAATATCTGTTGGCTCTCGGCATATATAGTTACATCAACGTTTTGGGCCCCAAAAAGGCATTCTAAGGCGATTTTGAGGCCCTGTAGAGGTCCTTTATTCAATTAGTTCAATATGTTGATTAGGTCCGACCCCGAAAGACGAATGTACAACGCCGGCCGGCATATAATTTTCCGGCCGGCGTTGCAGTCCAGCAGGATATTACGGAAAGATTCTCACCCTGTTAGTTATTTCCGGGAGGTTTGCTGTACGAAGTGGGTCCGTCCTCATAACCCACGGCTTTGAGCCACCACTCCGGATAAAAAACAGGCTGGGCGATCTCTTCCTCGGTATTTATGTAACCGTCATTGTACTTGACATACAAATGCTTTGAAAGATCCCACCAGGCTTCAAGAATTTCTTCTGCATTGTCTTTGGTATACTGGGTAAGTACGGCCCTGGCCTTTTCATCGTTTCCATCCTGCAGCAGCTTCACAGCCTTTGCCTCCACAGCCTGCTGCGAACCAAAGGCCCTGGACTCGAACCGGTTCTGTTCGGTCCTGATATCCTGAATCATATAATTATACTTGAGCATGGCATAATTTGCCACAAAATTGAAGGCCGTCCACATGCTATTGCGATCATAGATAAGAACGTCCATGCTCTGCACTGAATCAGGAAGGCCCAGCCCTCCCGGATAAAACGGCATCAACACTGAAGTGGCCGGACGATCAGCACCGTACCAGACCACGCCGCCAATCATGTCCGGCAGCCAGCTCCTGGATTGATTCACATAAGCGTATGCACAACGGTAAATATTCAGAGGACGTTCAAAATTGCCTTCCAGGTCAGACAGGCTGCCTTCCTTGTTCATAGTGCTCTCGGCCCCGCCTTCAAACCTGTTGGGATTTCCAAACGGTCCGGCAGCCAGTCCTTTGGTCAGATCAAACTCTGTTCCTTCATAATTGTCTCTGTGGACGGCAAATACATCCTGCGGGGTAAGTTTTTGATCGGGCTTGACTGCAAAAGGATACTCCCTGGTAAAAGGTCCGTCCACCCAGGCCGGGAGGTTCAGGGAAGGCGCCACCAGTGACTGGGCCCGCCAGACCCTGCGCAGGGAATAATAGGGGTGATGAAATTCGCCGTCCCCGTACACTCTGGCCCAATCCAGAGGACCATCCTCAGGTTTCCACCAGCCCTTGCTGCGCGCGACATCAAATATGTTTGCGGAATAAATCATATCCTGCGCGTCCTTTCGGATGTCCCTGATCCGGAACTGATTGGCCGCCACAAAGAAACCGTCATCAGGCACTCTCTGCGCAACCCAGACTCCGTCTGTGCCGTTCATGTCGTATCCGGCCATTTCAAGGACCCATCCCTCTTCCGGGTCAGCCACCAGCAGGGTTTCTCCTGTGCCGTAATAGCCATAAGTATCTATAAGCCCACCCATCAGCTCCACTGCTTCCCGGGCTGTCCTGGAACGCTCCAGGGCCACCCTGGAAAGTTCCGAGGAATAAAAAATGCGCTTCCCTGGTTCCGGCATGGGGTGCACTTTGGCCTTGTTCGTACACTCCCCAATGGAAACCTGGTGTTCGTTCATGATTGCGTAGTTGGCATCAATGTAGGCGTAAGTATGTTCCACCTGAGGTATATAGCCCAGGGGGACGCTTGGGGTCTCGTTGTTTATGCCGTACCCCGGGCCGCGGGTATCCGTGACCAGACGGTGAGTCTGCGAACCTCCCCATTGAGGCAGATAACCCATGGCTGCGTTGTCATAAAACACCGGTCTGAGCGAACCTTCAGGATAGTCCATGGCTGGAACGTACACTACCCGGGCATCTCCCATGCCGTCATCCGTGTGGGAAACCATAACCGAGCCGTCCGCAGAAGCATCCTTGCCGGTAATGGTCGTGGTACAGTTATATGCCGGGGACGAAACGCCCAGCACAATAATAATGGTGGTTAAAAATAGAAATTTCTTCATTGCAACCCCCTTGTGGTTCAAAAAAAATTACCCGAAACATTCTCGAATAGCATAGAATTTCTTCAATTGCTTGAAGTAAAATCACAACATAACGTGCATAAGCCCATAATTTCCAAAAATGAAGCCTTCTCGCCATCTCTGACAGGAGTCAGAACACCATCCAGAAGTGAAGCTTTTTCTTGATATTGCTCAGAAATATAGGGAAGAACTATTGCCTGAGTCATAGCCGAAGTCCAGTCCGGATTCAGAGAATGAAACTTCATATCTTTTTACCGCTGATCCCCATCCAGCACCTCTCTAATTTTAGCCAGGATTTCTCTCATCTGATAGGGCTTGGAGATAAAGTCCCTTGCCCCGTATCCTGACGCTTGCTTTCCGTGACCGACGGCTGAATAACCGCTGGCAACCAGGACCTTGACCGAGGGATAAGCTGAGAGCATCTCCTTGGTACACTTTCTTCCCCCCATGCCCGGCATATTCAGGTCCATGATAACAAGGTCTATGTCCCCGGCTTTTT
>PXDF01000192.1 GCA_003566455.1 Desulfonatronovibrio sp. | reverse complement strand
GAAGCCCTCAGGCCCTTGCGGCTGCAGGGAGTTATCAAGAGCATCGTGCATATCGGCAATGATCTCAGGGTACTTTCATCCTTCCAAAAATACCCATGGGAGGAATCTGGGGGACATACTCCTCTTGCAGAGGATCTTCGCAGAAACCTGAGGCTGAAAAACAGGATAGGAGCCTGGAATATCAGTGGCGCGGTCTACGGCACTCACAGGCAGGTCCGGGTTTACCAGAGCATTATTAAAAAGAAGATGCGCCACTTGGGCCGGGTCAAATTTATAGGCAGCAATACAGTTGCTTTGGCAGGCCTGTTGGCAAACCTGATAGAAAAACTGAGCGCAGGAAAGGGACTTCTGGTTAAAATCAGGTCCCTGGAGAAGGTTTTCGGACTGCTGAACGGCAGGCCAACAGAGGCCTTTATGTACGGCGCTCTGTGGCGTACCTCAGCCCACAAGGAAATAGGATCTTTGGATCCCCTGGAAAACATGGCGGGCCTGCTCTGGATTTCCCCCATTCTGCCCAGTACAGGGGAGGCAGCCATGGAGTTGATGGATACTGTAAATCCGATTTTTTATAAATACAGTTTCGAGCCCTTGGTGACAGTATCATTTATTACTGAAAGGGCCATGGTCAGCGTCATGTCCATATGCTATAATAAAGAAAATCCTGAAGAAACCAGAAACGCCCGGGATTGTTATGCCCAATTGTTTGAGACCCTTATAAAAACCGGTTTCGTGCCCTACAGGAGCAGTATTCATTCCATGCACGCTCTGGATCAAGATTCACAGGTATTCTGGGACATAACCAGGGAAATCAAGCAGGTGCTGGATCCTGGAGGGATAATTGCACCCGGAAGATACCAGCCAAAATATCATAAAAATACTTTTTGAAAAAAATATTTAAATTGATTGAGATAATCGACGGCAAAATTAAATCAAGCTTTGAATAAAATTTATAGTTTTCATCAAACGCTGTGAAGCCACTTTTATTTTTTACACATAAGTATGGCTGGAAGAATGATCAGATCTCCAATAACAGCAGCAATCATAATTATTGCACTGAGCAGTCCGAAGTAGACCACAGGCATAAAGCTGCTGAAAAGCAATACTCCAAACCCAAGGCAAAGAATTGCGGAAGAACTCATAAGAGCTCGTCCTTTGACCAGCATGGTACGCTCCACAGCTATAGATGCTGAATTGCCTTGCCGGCGCATTTTATTATAATGATGAAGAAAGTGAATGGTATCATCAACGGCAATGCCGATGGCAACAGCGGCAATAAGTGCTGTTGCTGTGTTCAGGGGAATGCCCAGCAAACCCATAAGGCCGAAATTCAAAAGTATGGGAAAGAAGTTGGGTATCAGGCTGATCAGACCCAGAGATGCCGATTTCAGTACAAGAAACATGATCAGCGATATAACCGCAAGAGCAATGCTCAGACTGTAAATCTGACCGGAGACCAGAGCTTCAACTATGTTTACATCTTGAACAGACTGACCGGTTACCCGGACAGACAGCCCCGGATGTTCAATAAGACCGACATACTCCCGGATTTCATCAATTATCAACGCCTGCTCGCTTGAACTGTAGGTTCCAAGACGTACAGCCATCCTGGCATGGTCATAATCGGAGTTGATAAAATCTTCAGTATCTTCTGAATCATAGAGAAGAAGGTATTGAGCTATGAGCTGGCGGCTGTCAGGTATGCTGTAATATGACCGGTCCTCATTGTGAAAAGACATGTGCATGTCTTTTATGAAATGATTAAAGGAAGTAACCTTATCCACTCCATTCTGTTCCAGGATGAATTCCTCCAGCTTTTCCAGGACAAAAAGGTTTTCAGGATCTATAAACGCGTCTCTTTCCCCGGCTTTTACAGAAATTTCCAGAATGCCTATGCCGCTTAGATTTTTTTCAACAAAGTCGACAGCCTGTCTTTCAGGGCTCTATTTTTTGAAAAATTCTATCAGGTTGTTTTCCACCTTGATCTGACCCGCAAAAAAGAAGGCTACAGCTATTAAAGCCAGGCTGATGCCAATGATTTTGTGCCTGTGCGAACCAACCAGGAAGTAAAGACCTTTAAGCATCCTGGTCAGTCTTTGTTCATCACGGACATGCAGATAAAGTTTCTGCGGATCAAAAAACATTATCAAAGGCGGCAGCAAAAAAAATGAGAAAAAGAAACCGAAAACCATTCCCGCGGCGGCCAGGAAGGAAAATTGCCTGATGGGCTCCAGATCACTTATCGACAAAGAGAGAAATCCGACCGCAGTAGTAAGCGACGTCAAAAAACAGGGCACAGCCACCCGATTAAGAACATGGCCCAGGGCTTTGCTTTTATCAGGAAAGCTGTTCAGAACTGAGAGCTGCAAATGAGTAAAGATATGAACTATCGTGGTCAGGGTCAGGGCCATGACCAGGGGAGGGACAACCGTGGTTACGTTGTTTATGGGAATGTCCAGAATCCTGAATAAACCCATTGTAGATCCCAGAACCGCGGAAATATTGACCACAGCCAGAATGACCAGGCGGACATTGCCGAAAAAAAGATATGTGACCACAGCCAAAAGGAAGTAAGTGATGGGAATAAATCTGGCCAGGTCGCTCTGCATGTACTGGCTGAGT
>PXDF01000172.1 GCA_003566455.1 Desulfonatronovibrio sp. | reverse complement strand
CTGGAGACGAATTCAAATACTCAGATATTATTGCCAGGCATTTTAAGACAGATCACCACAAGATCAGAATAAGTTCCAGTGAAACCCTGGGCAGCATTCATGATTGTGTCAGAGCCATGTCCGAACCCATGGTCAGCCATGACAACATAGGTTTTTTCCTTCTATCCAGAGAGGTTTCCAGACATGTCAAGGTTGTTCAGAGCGGTCAGGGAGCTGACGAGATATTTGGCGGTTACCACTGGTACCCGCCCCTTATGAACAGTCATGATCCGGTTGGGGATTACTCCAAAGTGTTTTTTGATCTTGATTACGCGGCTTATGCACAGGCAGTGAATCCAGGCCTGGTCATGGAAGACTTCAGCTTGGGATTTGTCAGGGATCATTTCGCAATGGAGGGGGCGGACAAAGCCATTGATATGGCCATGCGTCTCGATTCACTGGTAATGCTTGTAGATGATCCGGTCAAAAGAGTGGATAATATGACCATGGCCTGGGGCCTTGAAGCCAGGGTCCCTTTTCTTGATCATGAACTGGTTGAGCTGGCCGCACGCGTCCCGCCTGAATACAAGGTGGGAGGCGGAGGAAAATACGTGCTTAAAGAGGCTTCCAGGAAAATCATCCCCGGGGAGGTAATAGACCGGCCCAAAGGCTATTTTCCTGTTCCAGCCCTGAAATATCTTGAGGGTGAATACCTTGAGTTTGTCCGGGAGATTCTGACAGACCCAAGATCCAGGCAAAGGAATATTTTTCAGAAGAGTTACCTGGACAGGCTTCTGAGTAATCCTGCCCGAGAAATGACCCCTCTGGGCTCCTCCAGGTTGTGGCAGGTAGCCCTGCTGGAACTGTGGTTCCAAACATTTGACATCTGATAAAGAGGTGGAGGCAATGGCTCAAAAATACAAGACAGATCACCGCTTTGATCGCAGCAATGTGCCTTCTCTGCGCAGCTGGGAAAGCAAAAACCTGACACCCGGGATCAAGGTTGAAAATGATGTTGTCCTTGATTGCGGCTGGGGTCGATTGATTTTTGGACACACATTCAGGAATCAGCAAAATCTGGTCAATGTTCTTTTGCAGGAAAGGCCCGGAAAAAGGGATATTGCCATCTATCTGAGAGATCCGCATGTTGTTCTGTCCCTTGCTCCCCAGGATCTTTTCATGGACCCTTCCCATACCTACCGTTTGTGGCTGGACAATTATTATCCAGGCAAGGCCCTGCCGAGAAGGTTTGTGATCCGCCGCATAAGTTTCAGAAAAGACTGCCGGGAGATCAACAAGATTTATTCCACATGGGGCATGGTTAATTCGCAAGAGGATTTCCTTTGGGCAAACCGCAATTCCAGGCGCATAATCGTCCTGGTTGCGGAAGATGTTCCCCGCGGGGAAATAATCGGCACAGTGACCGGGGTGGATCATAAGGCTGTTTTCAATGATCCTGAAAACGGCTCCAGCCTTTGGTGTCTGGCAGTGGACCCCCAGGCCCCTCATCCCGGTGTTGGAGAGGGACTGGTCCGGCACCTGGCTGAAAATTTCATGGCCAGAGGCAGGTCATACATGGATTTGTCAGTTATGCATGACAATAAACAGGCCATAGCCCTGTATGAAAAAATAGGTTTTCAAAGAGTGCCTGTATTCTGCATCAAGCATAAGAATCCAATTAACGAGCCGTTGTTCACCTCCTTTACTGAAGAACACAGGTTAAATCCCTATGCCTCGATAATTACCAGGGAAGCCAGGCGCAGGGGTATCAGCGTGGAAGTTTTGGACTGGGAAACCGGGCATTTTTCCCTGACTTTCGGCGGGAGAACCATTGTCTGCTGGGAGTCTTTAAGTGAACTCACCACAGCCATCGCTCTTTGCCGGTGTGATGACAAGTCTCTGACCAGGCGAATCCTTGAAAATGCCGGATTGAATACGCCGGAGCAGATCAAGGCCGGGGAAGCGGAGAAAAACCATGAGTTTTTGAAAAAACACGGGTCAGTCGTGGTCAAGCCGGCCAGGGGTGAGCAGGGCGCGGGCATTAGCGTTGATGTGCGAACAATTGAGGATCTGGACAAGGCCTGCAGAGCCGCGTCCAGGGTGTGCCAGTCCGTTATCATTGAAAACTATATCCAGGGGCAGGATCTCAGGATCATTGTTATAGATTTTAAAGTGGTTGCCGCGGCAGTCAGAAGACCGGCCAGGATTGTAGGGACTGGCAGACATACCATAAAGCAGCTCATTCAGAAACAGAGCAGGCGCAGGGCAGCGGCTACCGGCGGTGAAAGCAAGATCCCACTGGACTCTGAAACCAGGAGATGCGTGGCTGAGCAGGGTTATGATTTAGATGATATCCTTGCGTCCGAATTCAGGCTTGAGGTCCGCAAAACCGCTAATCTGCATACCGGCGGAACCATTCATGACGTGACAGCTGATCTGCACCCGGAACTGGCGCGGGCAGCTCAGGAAGCAGCCAGGGCCATAAATATCCCGGTTGCGGGGCTTGATTTTCTAGTTAAGGACGTGAAAAAGCCTGAATATGTAATAATCGAAGCCAATGAGCGTCCGGGACTGGCCAATCATGAACCGCAGCCCACAGCCCAGAGGTACATTGACCTCCTTTTCCCCCAGACAGTTTCTTAGGCTCTATATGCAGCG
>PXDF01000081.1 GCA_003566455.1 Desulfonatronovibrio sp. | reverse complement strand
TTGACCAAGATAGAGAGAAATTTGCGATAGTTTATAGACAACATATTTGCGAAAAGCGTAATTCCGATATGTTGCCAACTTTTCAAGGCTATTGCTGAACCTATGAATGTCATCCATGACAGCAGAAATATTGTTAACTCTTCAGGCCATGCCATGGCTGCATTCAGTACATAGCGAGCAAAAACCTGAGCAAGAATTACAGATACCATAGTTGCCATGATAAGCAACAATGCTGCCCTGGAAGCCTTGTCAACATACTCACTTAAATAGTTTAAAAATGATCCAAGAGCTTTTGTCACATCATTTTCCTCTCAAACTTATTATTGTTGTTTTAGGAGTGGAAGCATATATGGCAACATAAAGCATGATCTTATATTACTAAAAAAAGCATCAACTAAATAGTGATTAAGAACATTAGAATGTAAAATACTTTTAATGAACTCTAGAAAATAAATTAAATAATTGGGATAGCTATTTGATATTAACTACACACAATAGGTTCTTGAGGAAGGACAAGCCATGAATACGGACTAACATACCAATGATTGCCATGATTCATGAGCACACACTCTGGATCTATACCAGAGTGTGTGCTCGATACAATCTACTGTCTTTGTGCTTCAACAACCCTTTGGACAAAATCCATATCAATTCTGTCTGAAAATTGTTCCCAGATGGCATCCTTGATGCCCATCCACTTTTCCATTTCTTCGTCTGTTGGATAATAGAACTGACCACCTATACTTATCATTTCTTCTTTCAGACTATCAACCATTTGAGGTGCGATTTCGAAGTTATAAGCTTGAGCTTCTTGTGCCGCCTCAAGAATAGCTTTCTGTTGAGATTCAGTAAGGGTATCCCATATGATTTTGCTCATGAAGCAAAGATGCATATTTTGTACACCACCAGTCTCTGTGTAGTATTTCATTGCCTCATGCTGTTTTGCGGATACAGTCCACAAAGGTTGAACATAGGTTCCCTCAACAACCTGCTGTTCCAGTGCCATGTAAACTTCAGGCCAACTGACAGGAGTCGGGGAAGCACCCCAAGCCCTCAAAATTGCCTGCTCTACGGGTGTGGCGGTCGCTCGAATTTTAAGACCCCTCAAATCCTCTGGAGTGTGAACAGGCCTTCTGTTGTTTCCAAGCACCCGAAAGCTTCCCACATCCACAAAAAAGAGGCCTACAAGATTTAGCTCTTTGCCCACGGATTCCCTCAGCTCTGCACCTATTTCACCCCCCCATACTTTGTGGGAGCTTTCAACTGAATCCATTACATAAGGCAAATCGCCAAATAAAAATTGGCTGGTAAAGGGTGCCATGTTGTTTGTTCCAGATGAGCCTATGGCAATGGTTCCCATTTGTGCCCCTTCAACTGCGGTTTGATCTCCCGCTAGTGAACCGGCACCAAAAAGATCAATAATAATCTCTCCATTGGTCTTTTCTTCAACTAATTCTTTGAACTTGATATAAGTCAGATCAACAGCGGTTCCAGGTCCACCAGTATGGGCAAGAACCAAATTTCTCGAAGCTGCTGATTCTCCAGCCATGCCTATGATCAGGCCAACAATTAAAAATAATGAAAAAATCCCACTCTTTATTTGTTGCATCTTAATTCTCCTCTCAGGGTTTCCAGTGTTAATTACCTTTTGAGGTAAAAAATAATTTACCAAATTTACTATATTTGCCAATGCCGCATCGATGACTGAATTCTGTCCCCATTGACATAAAATGAGGTATGCAGAGGGCAGACATCCTTCATTCCATACTTCCTTGTCTTCAAAAACTTTTTATTATGTTCCTCCTCCTTGTTTACAGCTTGTTTCATCTGCCTGCTACACTATGTGTCTCTTGCCATGATGGATTTACACCAATCAGCAATTGACAAAATATGTGAGGGGTGGCTTATCAGGAAGCACCTTTACTCGCCAACAATTTTGCAAACTGCGTTGCAGTCTTCTTGACCGTACCCATCGGCACTGCATTTTTGAAAATACTCGAATGCCGCCTGCATGGCCTTCAAATTCAGATTCCAGTCCCTGGCCATTTCCAGGCCAAGGCGAATATCCTTCAATGCCAGATCCAGACCGAAGCGAGGGTTATAATCATTAGCTGCAATCCAGGGACCTCGCACATCCATCTGAAAACTCCGAGCCCCGGTGTCGGCCAGCAACTCCAGAAGCTGTTTGCGATCCAGGCCAGCCTTATCTCCCATCCGAATCCCCTCGGCCAAAACAGCCACGTTCGTCATGCCAATCATGTTGGAAATGAGCTTCACGGCGCATGAGGCCGCAATGCTCCCCACATAATTGGGTATGCCAATGATCTTGAAAAGCTCCTCGTATTGATCAACCAGGGCCCTGTCACCGCCGATGAACATGGGCTCTTCTGCCTTTTCAGCGTGGGCTGGAGTTTTACCCAGGGTACATTGAATATATCCCAATCCCCGGGCTGCCGCAGCCTCGTACAGTTCATTGGCTGTACCCGGATCTATGGTTGAAAGCTCAATATGAGTAGCTCCCTGGCTCAAGTTGGAATACAGACCATCTTCACCCAGCATTACTCCTTTAACATGCTCAGGAAGGGGAAGGCTGGTAAAAACAAGCTCGCAGCCAGCCAGCTCTGACAAGGACGAAACTCCCTTTCCGGTGCTGCCTGCCTCAAGAGCCCTCTGGATGGCTTCTTTGTTTAGATCGTAAACAAGCACTTCTTTGCCTGCCCGGATCAGGTTGCGGGCCAGAGGACCTCCCATAAGTCCCGCTCCAATGAATCCGATCTGCATAATGACCTCCTTTCAATAAAATGAGTTGGCTATACTTGTTACGCTATAGCCTGAAAACTTTGCGGTTGAAGAACCATGACATATGGCTTCATTCTGAATCTGGGAATATACCAGATATTAGCAAATGGCATTCCAAAGAAACGGATATGATCATGCCCAGGTAAGAACTTATTATTAAGGAACTTTTTTATGTGTCATAAAAAAGACAAACAAATCATGCGCCCGCATATGGACAAAATGACCAAATATTGGCATACTATTATAAATATTGTCACAACAAACTGTTTTTTTCGAGCTATTTCTTAACTGTCACCTCAGAGAGAGACAGAAGATGCAAAAAAATACCCATGCGGATTCATTCAGACGACCAAGTGTATCACACCATATTAGCGGACATCTTGCCAGAGAATTGTCCAGGGCGACAAACAGGTCATCCTTTTTTCAGACCCTTTCCAGGCTGTTAAAACAGGAATTTTACTTTGATCGGTTATGCATCAATCTGTACGACTCAAACAGCGAGCTTTTAACTTATTTTTCCGCTGCCCAGGGCACTGTGGTCAGCTCATTGTCTCCAGTACGCAAGGCCGAGAAAACCACCGTGGCCGGTCATGTCATAGCCTCCAGAAAACCAGTTGTGATCATGGACATTGCAGAGCATTTTGCTGAATCTCTGCTCCACCCAATGACAGAAGCCGGCCTGACTACAACCATGGCCTTCCCCCTGATTGTTAATGATGAGATCATGGGCACCCTTCACTGCTCCTTTGCCCAGAAACCTGATGATCTTTACAAAAAAATGGAGCTTTTACTGGAACTTTGCCCCTTTATAGCTGTATGTCTGGGCGCGATTCTGGCAATGGAGCAGCTGGAGCAGGGTGCGGCCATAAACCCTGTAATTGACGATTCGCTTGTTGAAGGCTGTGATACTTTTATTTTTGAAAGTCCAAAAATGCGGCACTTCATGAGCCTGGCAAGCAATGTCGCCAAACTGGATATTCCTGTTTTGCTCCTGGGTGAAACAGGCACCGGAAAAACCCATCTGGCCCATTACATCCATACAATAAGCAAACGCACCAAAAACAAGTTCGTTGAGGTCAACTGCCCAGCCCTTGCCACTACCCTTTTTGAAAGCGAGCTCTTCGGTCACGCCAAGGGGGCATTTACCGGTGCTTCTGCCAAGCGGGTGGGCAGAATCGAACTGGCTCACCAGGGAACTTTGTTTCTGGATGAAATAGCGGAGCTTAGCCTGGAAATGCAGAGCAAACTTCTGAATGTGGTTGATAACAAGATTTTTGAGAGGGTAGGCGAAAGCGTTTCCCTGTCCGTTGACACGAGGCTCATAGCCGCAACCAATGTCAATGTCTCAAAGGCCTTGAAAGAGGGAAAGCTGCGCAGTGACTTTTATTATAGATTGTCCACTTTTACCCTTGAATTGCCGCCACTCAGGCATAGGCAGGAGGAAATTCCCATCCTGGCGAATTATTTCATCAGCCGGCTCTCAATTCTTCACGGACTTCCTGGAATCCGCCTTTCCAAATCCCATATGGCTCAGCTTCTTGAGCATGACTGGCCTGGAAATATCAGAGAGCTGCGAAATGTTATAAACAGACTCCTTTTAAAAAACAGTATGTCCGGAAAGATTGCCGATGATGACATTCGCCTGGCAATGGAGACAGATCCATTTGCCTATGGTGAACCGATGGGTATTGATATGGCGCGCCATTACCAGTGGCCCAAGAAGGCATCCTCGGCAAACTTGCATGAGGTGGAAAGACAGCACATTCAAGGTGTACTGAAACAGACTAACGGGGTGATTTCGGGTCCCAGGGGAGCGGCTGCGGCCTTGGGCCTGCCCCGCTCAACCCTTCAGCACAAAATGCGAAAACTGGGCATTTCCAGGAAAAATGAACAATAATTTCATCTAAGGCCCGGGATCGTAATGGTTAGCAGCTTTAGCAGGCTGATCATTTCCATAAAGCAGTACATGTGTCCAGGCTCACGCTCCGGAATTATTCAGAGACTGGCCAAAATATTCATGGGACATTATCTGGATAAAAAACGAGGCAGGTCGAAATACTGTTGTCGCGGTGGTGAGCATGCCTTTGATTATAGGTCTCTTTTCATGATAAATCGTGTGCCCGACTGTCATTGATTTTTTTTCGCGCATTCCCCGGTTTTTCTCCAAAGTAGAGCGCGGCAAGTCCGTTGGTCAACCGATCAAAGCCAGCCTTTGCGAACCCGCAGGATGTCAGCATGGCCCGGATCTGATCTGGGGCGGGAAAAACCCGGATGGACTCAGCCAGATACTTGAATGGATCGGCCGTCCCGGTGATCAGTCTCCCTGCTCCGGGCATGATCCTGAAGGAATAGACCCGGTACAAGGCCCTGACCCAGGTCGTTTTAGGGATGGAGAATTCCATGGCCAGAAACTTGCCTCCGGGCTTCAGGACGCGGTGAATTTCCCGCAGACCCTGTTCCAGAAAGACGAAATTGCGAATGCCGTAACCCACGATGACCGCGTCAAAGCTTTCCCGGTCAAAGCCCATGCCCTCGGCGTCCCCCTGAACCCAGCTGATTTGCTTTTCAACACCTGCCCTGATGGCCTTTTTCCGGCCGACCTCCATCATTTCCCTGCTGATGTCGCAGGCAATGGCCACTCCCCCGGGTCCGACCTGTCCAGCTGCCAGGACCGCGAAATCAGCAGTGCCCGCGCACAGGTCCAGCACCCTGTCGCCGGGTCTTAATCCCAGCCTGCCCAGAGCACGCCTGCGCCAGAAAAAATGCAGACCAAAGCTTAGCAGGGTGTCTGCCAAATCATAGCGAAAGGCGATGGCGTCAAAATGTCCCCGGATAAGCCGGCGCTTTTCCGAGGCTGCAACCTTTTTGTAGCCATAGGAAACTTCTTTTTCCATGAGCTCCTGCCCCCCCTTACTTAAGCCGCCCCCAATCCGTTTCCACAGCATAGCGCATGCAGGTGGTAAAGACCGGATAGCTGAACTCGGGGCAGGATATGTTTTGTCCTCCCAGGATGGCCGATGTCCTGGAATGTTCAAAGATTCTTCTGTCCTGCATATAGGGACCGTAATACCTGATGTGGCTGTCGAAGAGGAGTTCAAGGCCGTTTCTGGCCCGCTTTACATATTCGTCAGGATCTACAGCGCGGACTCCCTCCAGCTGAAAAAAGCGCCGGGTATATTCCGCAAGCCGTCGGATGGTCGTGCTTCGGGGATTGACAATATGAAATACTCCACCTTCAGGACACTGCCGGCGTATGGCCATGAACGCCTCCAAAAAATAATTCACTGGAATCAGATTCAAGCCGCATTCATCCGAGCTTTGTATACGCACCGGCAGGTGCAGGACCCCATCTTTTTCAAGGCGGACACCCATTTCCCGGGCCTTTTTCCCTCCGTTTTCCAGAATGTCTCTGGTGTAAAGCTTCTGAAAAAAGTGCAGGGTCCGGATGGGGTAATAAAGACCGTTGAATAAATTCGTCCTGCCCGTGGTTGAATCTCCGTAGACGATGGAGGGTCTGTAAACATGAAGGGTTATCCTGTTTTCGGCGCAGTACTTTGCCGCCATTGCCTCGGCCCTGAATTTGGTTTCCTCGTAAACATTGTGAAACTCGCGGACCTGCTCGAAATCCTCGGCGCACAAGCCCTTTCGTTTGCCGGCAACATATGCGGTGCTGACCAGGTGAAAAGCCCTGCATGTACTTTCCCGGAACACATTCAGCAGATTTTCCAGACCAAAAACGTTGGTTCTTTCCACCTGCTCCCTTCTGCGTGTGGAAAAAGACGTGTCGGAGGCGCAATGTACAGTTTCATCCACCTCTACGGCCACCATTCTGGCGTCCTGCGCATTCAGACCCAGACCGGGCCGATTCAGATCGCCCTGCAGCACCTTCAGGTCCTTGCGCTGATCCTTTCTGAGCCCGAACCAGTTCAGAAGCCGGTCCATCCTTTGTGAAGCGCTTGCGTTTTCGCGCTCCCTGGCCAGGACAAGAACGCGGTGTCCCCGGGACAGAAGACCCACGGCGACATGGCTGCCTAGAAAACCAGTGCCTCCGGTAACCAGAAATGTCTGCTGTTTATGTTTTTTAACCATAATGACGGCCCGAAGATACAAGGCCTTAACGCTTCAGGTATACAAAAAGGCTTCCTTCCTAGCGCAGCCCTGGGAAAAAATATACTTCAGCCACTTGACCCCTTTTGTCCTGGCGCTGAGGTTGTCCAAATAAGGCTCAAACTCCTTCAGGGCCTTGCGGATTTTTTCCTTTTCCAGAGGATCCTGGTGGTCGATATAGTAATCATACTCCAGTATCGCCCGCTTGCCCAGGTCCAGCGGAGTAAGGAAACCGTAGTCGTTTTCTATTCCGTATTTGTCGCCGATGCGCCCCAGCTCTCCGCAGATCTGCTTTGTCACTTCCACCCGGTCCAGGGGCACATAGACCAGAAAGGCGAACATGTGTTTACGCCGGGACATGCGCGCGCTGATAATCCGGAACATGTTCAGCCAGACCATGTCGGTAATCTCCGGCCTTGCATAGAGTTTCGCGTAAAAACCTTGCAGGTCCTCATCCACTGCCTGGGCCGCGGTTTCCGGGGACGGCCTGAGCACAGCCTCCAGAAGGGAATGCATTTCCGGGCGCAGGAGAATTGCGTAAGGGGGCTGATCAGTGTCCATGCCTGATACAAGATCCAGCCACTCATCGTCGGCCAGTCTGGGCAGGCCGAGCATGAGCATTCTGAACAGGTTAGAATCAATAACGAATTCGCGCATGGACCTGACCGCCTCCCGGGCAAAGCGGTCGCCGATAATGAATACAACGTAGCGCAGCCCCAGGGCCTGGGTAAGGCAATAGCGCACTTTATCTGCCAGATCGGCCGAAGGGGACATAAAAGTGGATAAATAGTGGCCCCCCAGCACTCCTATGGCCAGCCCGATCCTTCTTTTGCCGAGCTCCCTGGCAAAGATCACGGCCTCATCAAAATCGTCAAAAGGCACCATCAACCCTTCCTCATCTTCAGTTGTGGGGTGCAGACGCACATGGGCCAGGGTGCATATGCCCGGAGCAGGGGTCAGCTTGTGCTCAAAGCAGAATGCGTTGGCGGCTCCGGGATCGTTGAGCCGGAAAAAATCCCCTTTGGAATTAATAAATTCCATATCCACGAAGGTGTCAGCGTTGACTCCGTAGGCGTTGGACCAGGTGGAAAAAAGTCCGGTGCAGACAATGTTTCCGCATACAGTGGCTGCAGGCTCCGCGGTATTGGCCCGCAGACCGTACCTGAGTGCTTCCTTTTGCAGCTCAAATGAAGTAACACCCGGCTCAACGCGGGCGGTCCAGTTCTCTGGATCGATTTCAATACCCTTCATCCTGTTCATATCCATGACCAGTCCGTCGGAAAACACGAATCCGAACACGCTGCCCCCGTTGCCCCGGACGACATAAGGCAGATTGCGGTCATTGGCAAAGCGGACCAGGGCAGCCACTTCCTCACTGGTCCGGGGCAGAGCTACGTAGCGAGGGGTGAGCATTCCGGCCAGGGGAAAGGGGTCGTCGGCATAGGTCAGCAGAATGGCCGGGTCATTGGCGGCCCACTTATCTCCCACAATCCGGCGCAGTTCCTCAAGGTCGGGATCGGATCCCGCCTCTAACGGCTGATTGCCCTGGTCCAGCCACTGCCGGACATAAGTCTTCAGGGCCTTCATCACTTCAACCGGACGCATTCCGGTGATGAAATGGCACTGCTTGTCGCAGATGCCGCACAAGTCGCAGGAATCAGCAATCTCCACCAGGCCCCGGGTTACGGGAACCACCCCTCTGCACAGGGCGTGATAAATGTCCATCCTGCCCTGGGGGAAATGGCTGACATAGTGATTATTCTCTCCGGACTGGCAGAGTCCGGTGCCCAGATAATCGATTTTGCACATGGCATAGTGCCTGCATTGTCCGGCGGTCTGTCTTGCCTGCTCTGAAAACATACCTTCCTCCCATCCATTTGCGGTGGTAAAACATGGCCTATTATTGAAAAAAAGGCCTTCCGAGAATCTTTGACTGCATGTAAATTTCAACAATCGCTCAAGAATATTTCACCCTGCATATACATCACGGCCCTGCCGGAAATCCTGACTCTATGACCCTGATTCTCACAGAAGAGCTCACCGCCCCGTTTTGAAACCTGATAAGCGTGCAGGGTGGCGTGTCCACAGAGGGCTACTTCCGTTATGGGGGTGAACCAGCGCAGGTCGAATGTTTCCCCCTTGGGAACAATAAAGGCGGTTTCTGACAGGTTATTTTCCCCGGCAATGGACTGGAGCAGAAGGTCATCTATCCAGTCATCCATAATGCAGACCGCGGCTGGATTTCCGCAGAACAAGCTGGAGGTAAAGGCGTCCACCTGGTAAATAGAGATTTTCATAGGGTGTTTCCTGTAGTTTTTTTATCTAATCAATTCAAAACACTGTTCATTCACTTCAGTACCCCACTGAACTCCTCGTTGCTCTTTGACAAGTCTGAACCCCGAATCCTCGTACAGGCGCCTGGCCGCATGAAGTCCCTCAAAGGACCAGAGATAAACCTTTTTATAGTTTCGGTCCCTGCAAAAGTGCATGGCCCTGTTTATCAATATCCTGCCGATTCCCCCGCCCTGCAGCGCCTCGGATACGATGAACCATCTCAGGTGAGCGCCTTTATCCTCAGCATGCACTCCGTCGATAATCAAAGAACCTTCTGCCCGATCATTGAGAACCGCCAGCCAGATCCCGTCCCGGTTATCATCATACCGGTCAAGAAATCCTGACAGCTCAACCGCGACTTTTGACTCGAAGTACTGCCCGAACCCCCAGTGCCTGCTGTAATAAACGCCGTGCAGCTCGGTGACCCTGCCAATTGAACCGGGCAGGTATCTGTTTTCAATTGTTAATTCAGGGATGACTTTCATGATCACAATTTACTCGTAGATTCAGACCATCATGGTCATATTCTTTTTCTTTGATTGGCTCGCACCCATTACAGGCTTTCTGTGAAGCCGCCCCGGGTGATAAGGGTACGCTCTCCATTACATTATGGCCTCCTGCAACCGGCCAATCACGGTGCCTTGACCCGGCCGGTATAAAAGGGCTCACATCTGGTGTCTGTGAACAGCCCTACCCCTCGTTTGAATATATCAACAATTGGGCCCACCAGGGTTACCAGAAAATTAGGCTCCTCAATCTGAGGATCATGGAATTTGCCCTGAATGCGCTGTTCTACTATGGCGCAGCCCTGAGCATCAATGGCAGCCACCCTCAAATTCCTGAATTCTGAGTTCACAAAATCCAGACTTCCGGCTAAGGCCAATCGGTTTTCCGCGGTCGAAAGGGCAACATCCCTGGCCCGGGCTATGCCTTTTTCAACATCCCACATTGAGACCAGTTCCTGGATGGGCGTCTGCTCCCCAGTATCAGCAAAAAGGCTGGCATAGCCATAGCCGCGGGTAAAGATGAGGCCCACAGGACCGGCAACAAAGATGGCTGCAGCGTCCGCAAGGTTGAATCGCTGGGTGGAGTCGTACCTGGCCAGTTGTTTATCCACATCCATCCCATGCAGCACCAGTCCAGCTCCAACAAGCTCTGAGCCGCCATACAGGCTGGACAGCATTTCCGAAAGCATGGTGCCTGAGAAGCGCAACTGGGCCTTAAATGTGAGAGAGCCTTGAACTCCCCTTTCCTGCTGGAAGGTTTCCATGAAACGCTCAACAAGGAAGTCATTCAGTTCCAGTTCAAAGGAGTGCACAGGCAAAGACCCGGAAAAATCACTTTCCAGCTGGCCAGTTAACTGGCCATCAAAAAGCCGGCCGTTCACTGGGATGACCGTTAATCTTTTGTCTTGAGCCGAGACCCGGGCTTCCAGCTGCTTCACTTCCAGTGAGCCATAGGTGAATTTGGCGCAATTAAGAAAACCTTGAAGATCAGGCAGATTCACATCGGAAGACTGGGAATCAGCAGGCCTCCACTTAAGGTTTTGCCCTGTCCAGTCGCAACTTTCCCCAATGATCTGATCCCCCAGCGCCTGATCTTCAAAAGTCAGGTTCATGTCCCGGGCCTTAAAGTCTATCACTTCAAAGGGTCGGCCTCGCCCTGAGTCTTCAGGGCGCTGATCCGGAATAAAGTTGTAAACTCCGTCCAGATCACGCTCCAATTGCAGGTTCGGCTCTATCACATCGATACTCTCGACATCAACCTGGCCGCGCAGAAGCGGCATTGTCAGAACCCGGATCTTAACGCCAGAGGCGCTGAACCATTCCCTGTCACCATTTCTGATCTTAACATCTTCGAGTCTCAAAACAGGGCCTGGCCACAGGCTGATTCTGACGGGCCCGTCAATCCTGACCTCCATCCCCGAAGACCGGGACGCTGTGGCTTGGATGCGTTGCCCAAGAAATTCAAAGTCCGCAAATAGCCAGACAAAAAGGATAAGCAGAACCGCCAGGGCAAAAATGCCGCTGATGACAAGCAGGATATAACGAGTGATTTTGCGCATTGATTGAGATCCTCCACAATGAGCTAATGCATTGGTAATGAAAAATTTGCTTTTCCGCCACTCCTGATCCTGGATAAAATCCCGGTTATTGAATAAGCTGACGTAAGTTTAAAACTTAATGCTTTTGAATTTTTGAAACAACGATGCCTTGAGCCAGATTATCAAATTATAAACCTGTCCCGGACGGGTTTGGCATGGCTTTAAATAATCATCCTCTTCAAAAAGCTTGCCTGTTTAAAGTATCATCGCCCGCGAAACAAGGCTGCTACAGGGATCAGCCGGACATCTTCCACGGTTTGGTATTCTTCTCCAAGATAAAACAGAAACCGTTTTACCTTCAGATTTTTTTTCGGTTTAAAGTTCATCAGGCTGGTAATGTCGCTTCTTCCTGGATGCCTGGTGGATTTTACCTCAATTGCGTACAAGGAGTCCCTGGTTTCAAAGATCAGGTCTATTTCGTGTCCTGAAGCGCTTTTGTAGTAGCAGAATTCGTCTGTGGGAATAAATCCCAGCTTACGACGCTTTTCCA
>PXDF01000004.1 GCA_003566455.1 Desulfonatronovibrio sp. | reverse complement strand
TGTTTTTGGCGATCTGCTGGGCTGCCCCGGGGTAATCCTCAATGGGAAAGGCTCCAGGAGTGAAAATGTAAGTGTGAATGGGAATATTTTCGGTTTCAGCAACCTTCATGTATTCAAGGGCCTTAGCGTTACCCCAAGGCTTTACTGATCCCCCGTTTCGAAATTCCTCACCGTGTCCTTTTTCCTGGCCTATGACCATCACCGGCTGTCTGTAGACCTTTTTCCCGACTTTGCGGGTAATATAGGCTCTGGCAATAATCATGGAAGGATCAATACTGTATTCGTCTTTGCCGCCGATTTCTGTGTAATTATCATAAACATTCTCCAGGATGTCCTTGAGGCAGATTCGTTGGGAATGCCTGACAATGCGGACTTTATCCATGGGAGTGAGCTCTTTTTCCAGTTTATTCTCGAGAAAATGGAACAGATCGGTCAGAGATGAAATCTGTCTTTTCAGTTGTCCAGGATCAAGATTGGACTGATTGTTTTTAAAGTCATTTAGCTTGGACCTGAGAAGCGCGATATTGGCGTTTTCCCTGTGTCCAAAAATATCTTCAATATATCCGAGTCGTTCTGTAAGATCCAGAACCTGTTTTTCTATTTGGTTCATAGTTGATACTTTATTATGATTAACATTAACAAATTATTAGTAGACAAGGAGTTTATCGGTTTTTTTGCGTAAAAAATCAATGTTGGATTTTAAGGGTTCGCCCGCTGAGTTATGGCCTTCCAGGACCAGTTTTTC
Source organism: Desulfonatronovibrio sp. (assembly GCA_003566455.1). Lineage (GTDB taxonomy): Bacteria > Desulfobacterota > Desulfovibrionia > Desulfovibrionales > Desulfonatronovibrionaceae > Desulfonatronovibrio. The sequence continues at coordinate 1,943 of PXDF01000004.1, read as the reverse complement.
CAGAAACATCTTGCCGCGTCTTTTAGCCTGGTCCAGATTTTCACCCCAGACTATTCCAAGGGCAAGGTTGGGATCAAATTCCGTGGGGATATCGTAAGGTCTGTGTGCCGGCACATGAGTATACATCCTGAGCCACGGGTGTTCGGGCCATGAAAATTTTTCTATCCGGCCCACCCAGGGTAAGAAATTGTTGTCAGGGTCTTCAGCCAGAATGCGGTATTCAATTCCCACTCCGTTGAAAACTATTTCCTTTTGTTCGTATCCAAGCCTGGCTCCAAGACCAACCCGGACCTGTTCCCGAATGAGATCCACTTCCTGTCCTCTGATTCTGGAGATGATGGCTGAAACCCCATTTTCCACCTGGATTCTGGTGTTAACTTCCATTAAAAAAGGATGGCCTGTAGGACTAATAATCCATTCCCAGGTACCCACGCTGTCATACCCGACTTCTCTTGCCATTCGCAGGGAATATTCAGTTATGTCTGAAAGAACTCTAGAAGCGTCAAAGGCGTAGCTTATGTTTTGGGGATCAAATCCAGGAGCCACTTCGATTCTCTTTTGTCTGCCAACGCTCTGGATGGTACAGTTCCTGGTGCCGAAATGGACCACGTTGCCGTGGCGGTCACCCAGGATCTGTACTTCCAGATGGTTGAAATCAAAAATTCTCTGTTCGATAAGCACCCCTTCATCTCTGAACTGGCGCTTGGCGTAGTTTTTAATCCTGCGCAGAACAGTCCGGAAACGGTCCAGATCGTTTACTTCTTCAATGCCCATGCCTCCACCTCCTGCAGAGGCCTTGACCAGTATGACCGGCTGATCAACCTGCATTTCTTTTTGAAATGAGAAAAGAGAAGAAGCCAGCTCTTCAGCTTCCAGGTCATCAAATATGGGTCTGTCTGAACCGGGAACAGTGGGCACTTCGAGTTTCCGGGCCAGTCTTTTGGTGTTGATCTTGTCTCCAAGTTCCTGGATAACTTTCCAGGAAGGACCAATAAAGGCCAGCTTTTTTGATCTTTGTTCCACCCTTCTGGCAAAACGAAAGTCTTCGGCAAAGAAACCATACCCCGGATGCATGGCAGTGCAGCCGGCAGCGTCGGCCACGGCGAATAGTTCATTAGGGTCCTGGTAAGAGCTTATGCGGAACAGGGACTTTTCTCCGCCCTTTTTAATGGCTTCGGTACAATGTTCGGAGTTGGCGTCCTCCTTGGTGTAAACACAGGCGAATTCCATGCCCAGATCATGACAGGCCTTCATGATGCGCAGGGCGATCTCTCCTCTGTTGGCGATAAGGATTTTATTTCTTTTCATTGGATTCTTCTTTTTTCTGATTTCCAGGGACTAGCGTTTTTGGCTTCTGAATTGTGGCCACAAATTATTATCCGGCCGGGAAAATAGTCAGATAGGGATAATAAGCCGTGAATCAAGGGCTGGGAGGCAGCCGGCAAAAACATGACTAATGATTCCCAAAAATGTTGCAATATCCTTTAAATGCACTTATGAGCGAGATTTCAACACTGGTTAATCTATCCCTGAAATCCTTAAGTGGCCAGGTTAATTAAAAAAGCCCTGTGAAATGTTTTTTGAATAAAGACAGCAGCAAATCAAAGGATATCATCATGTCTGAAAAAACGAAAGTATTGGAAACCGTAAAATTTTTGAAAAAAAAATGTTCTGATTTCAAGCCTGATGTTTTGATTGTTCTTGGAAGCGGACAGGGCGAGCTGATACGGTCTCTAAGTCCGGTATTGAGCATGGGATACGACCAGATTCCCAATTTCCCCTTATCAACTGTTGTTGGTCATTCTGGAAGTCTTGGCTTTTGTCAAGTCAAAAATCTTAAACTGGCAGTCATGAATGGCAGGGTTCATCCTTACGAGGGATATTCCTCGTTTGAAGTTGTCCGTCCCGTCCGGATAATGAATCTTCTTGGCGCCAGAACCCTT
>PXDF01000105.1 GCA_003566455.1 Desulfonatronovibrio sp. | reverse complement strand
CCTCTGTTGCCCGCCAGCCCTTGATCTTTCTCTGCAAGGTCCGAAGCTGGCCATCTGAAAAACGACTAGGATACTGCCTTTGTAAGTGCTCAAACAAAGTCTTTGCTTCAAGACCTGGATTGATCTCTAAAAAGCCTGTAACTACAGGCCACTCCTCGATGAATGGATCACTGCGGGTGCGCCAGTTACGTATCCCTGCAGCCTGCAACTCACTTGGCAGTTTGTCCAAATCCCTATACTTACGGGCACTTTTTACATCCATGCCACACTTTGCCGATGACTGCTCCAATGTCTTCCCCTGTTCTAAAAACTTCATAAGTTTCCTCACTTGATTGTCTGTAATCATCCTTTGCCTCCTGTATGGAGTTCAAGGATAATCATTCGTTACTCAACAGGGAAAAATAATTGTCGTCAGGGGGGAATTATAATTGTCGCTCATCAATACCAACTAAAACGAAATAAAGTCAATAATAATTTGCATTTACCTACCAGAGTGAAGGTAGTGGGGTTAGTGGACACAAGTACAGCACTGATTTTATTAGATATTTTTTAGATAAAAACCCGAATGTCAACTTTATATAAAAAGTTGACATTTGTCGTTCCCAATTAAGATATTCTATTTATGCTTGCCTAACGATAAACTCTGACTTATAAAAATTTTTCCCAAGGTCATATAACTCTATTTAGGGGGTCGACATGCAAATCACAATAGATATGCCAGATAGCTTTATGAAGGAGATATCCTACGGATTTACAGCCCCGGAGCGGGAAATAAAGTTCATACTGGCATCAAAGTTGGTTGAATCTGGAAGAATTTCAACAGGGAAGGCAGCGGAATGGTTAAATATTTCTAAGCCTCATTTTCTCCAAGAAATGGGTCGCTATGGTGTCTCAATTTTTCCAGTAGACGAACACTCACTTGATAAGGATGTATTAAATGCTCAGAATGGTAATTATTAATACATCCCCCATCCAATATCTCCATCAACTGGGGCTCATAAGTATCTTAAATTCCTTATATGGAAAGGTCCATCTGCCTGAAGAAGTAAGTGAGGAGATAGAACAGGGAAAACTTGAAGGTATAAATTTACCAGACATAAACAGCCTGGAATTTGTTAATATCTTACCTAAACAAGGATCAGCCTTCAACCGACTCGTAAGAGATCTGGATAAAGGCGAAACAGCTGTCATATTGAATAGCCTCGTAAATCCTGGCTCCTTAGTTGTTATTGATGACTTTCTTGCCCGAAAAGTTTCTATGGAACTCAATCTGAATCTTACAGGAACTGCTGGCATACTGATAGCGGCAAAATTAAAGGGACTTATTGATAGTGTTGGTCCTTATTTAGATAGGCTGAATCAACTTGGGTTTTACCTTGCTCCTGTGCATAGACTTCACATACTGAGAAAAGCTGAAGAAGATATACAGTGAAATCTTTAGTTGACCAATGATTTAAAGAGGGAGACGATAGAGGGGTTATTATCGGGAAACAGCAAGGATTGATAAAAGGTGAACTTAAAGCCACCCAAAAACCCTGATAGACCAAGGTGGTAGGCTTGCAAAGAAGAAAAATGAATAAAAAAAGTCAGGCGGGATTAAGAAAAGAAAACCGGATTCAATGTCCGGGACTGATTATAATATGCTGAAACCTACATGAAAAGGGCGGGGTATGCGGGGTACGTTAAAACTCAAAACCTAAAGAAAAAAACAGGCGGGGTGGGGCTGGGTATTGCGGGATACTGGCATCATAACTAAACTGGCAACATAATGTCCCCACTCTCCCTCTATCCCAGCAAATGCTGGCAGAAGTATTTCATGTCCAGCAACCGGCCATAGCCAAGCTGGAAAAACGTACAGATATGTATATTTCCACACTGCGCAGCCACATAGAAGCAATGGGTGGAGAACTTGAGGTTAAAGCCAACTTTCCGGAAGGAACTGTGAAGATTAGTAATTTCTCAGAACTGGGCAGGGAAGCAAATGGGTAAAACTTTAGATCAAAAACACAAAGAAATGATGGACAGTGATCCCCAGTATGCCAGGGCCTACACGGATATGGAGGATGAGTTCCAGTTTGCCAGGGAACTGATTAAGGCCAGGATAAGGGCAGGGCTTACCCAGCAGCAGATTGCTGAGAAGATGGGAACTACACAGTCAACAGTAGCCAGGCTTGAATCCGGTGGGTCTATGCCTAGCCTTAGAAGCCTGCACAGATATGCAGAGGCTACAGGAAGCAAGGTCAGGATATCTTTAGATGGCTAACAAAATGCCCCCGGTACACCCCGGAGAAATACTGCGAGAAGAATTGGACGCCCTGAATATTTCAGCCAGTGCATTTGCCAAGAGCCTCAGTGTTCCCACTAACAGGATTACAGAAATCTTAAATTAGAGAAGAAGAATAACTTCTGATACGGCCCTGCGCTTGAGCAGGTACTTTGGAACCTCAGCAGAGTTCTGGATGAACCTTCAGCAGGCTTATGATCTGAAGAAAGCCAGGGAAAGCACATGGTCAGAAATTGAGGTAGCCGTTAGACCTCTTTGTTTTGGTGCTTAACCCCCACCCTTCCCATACTCCATAGGCCGCATCCATTCAGCTGGCTGCTCCAAGCCCCACCCCGCTTTGTCAGCCTGATCCCTGAGCATCCGTAAAATCTGGTGTGCCTCTGTGCGCTTTAGTGCAAGTGCGGCTATTGGTTCTG
>PXDF01000127.1 GCA_003566455.1 Desulfonatronovibrio sp. | reverse complement strand
TGGATTTCCGCGAGAAACTCGGAAACTCTTTTTAAGACCAGATCAAGAACTCCCCCTGTTTCCCCGGCTCTGACCATGCTTACAAAAAAAGCCGGAAAAACAAACGGATGCTTTTCCAGGGCCTGATAAAGGGAGCTGCCTTCCCTGATCTGATTGTGAACATCCAGAATAATTTTGGCAAAGGCTCTGTTTTCAGTTAAATCCGACAGTATGGTCAGACATTTGTTCAGATTTATCCCAGCCTTGAGCATTGTGGAAAGATGCTCTGAAAACATTATCAAGTCCCTGGTCTTGACTCTTCGGCCTAAACCAGGCCTTAAGGCAGCCAGGCTGGAAAAGGTCTTTTTCAGGTCTGATCTCCCGGCCGGGGAAGTCACTTCAGAGTCTGTGGCTTTTTTTACTTCAGCGCCAGGCAAAAAAACCGACAGGGGAATCAAACCCTGGGAATGAATTTTGGCCACAGCGCTCTTTTCGTCCTGGGCGGATATTTTCCCGTGACGAACCTTGCCTTCAAATGTCGCGGCTTTGTAAAGAAATTCCATGGTTAAAGAATAATGGGTTTGTTTTTGGGTTTTTCAGGTTCAGCAGACTCTGTAACCAGACGTCCGAAGTCCGACATCAGACGTCCGGTTAGAATTCACCGCCCGTTCTCACGCCTTGGCGTGGTCACTCAAGACGCAAGGAGCGCCAAGGAAGACAGGAAGTTTTTTTTTCATTTGCCGGGCAGCCCAAGTTAAACAGGCTTCGCGGTTCAAAGCTTTTCTTGTTTTTTATGACAGCATTTCAGGAGTAAGGCCTAACGCCTTGATTTCCGTGATGATAAAAATCGCTGTCGTTATTATGCCTTAATTGAACGATTTTTATCTGTCATCGCCAGAGAAGAGAAGACTCCCAGTCAGTCATGATAAAGATTGCCGCGCTCGTGGACTCGCTCGCAATGACAGATGTCAGAGAATCCCATGTTCCACCTGAACCTGTCATTGCGAGCGAAGCGAAGCAATCTCAAAGACTTAACCGAAAGATTGTTAAATCCGGCTGATAATCAAATAGATAACTCCGCATATCCAAATAAATGAAATATCTGGTATGGAAAATACTCCATGATCATGGAAAAAGCCACAAAAAATCCTTTCAGCAAGTTTCAAACAAAAAACAAACCAGATCCGGGTTTTGGCTGTAATGCCGAGTTAAGGAGATTTTTCTGCTGAAAATTTTATGGATTTTTTTTAAAAAACAGCGTAAATTGGTTTGTTATGTCTAATTCCCGGGACTTTGATCTTGACAGTTATGATTACGAACTTGAGCCGGAGCTTATAGCCCAGCATCCACCAGCGTCAAGGACAGAATCAAGACTGCTTGTGCTGAATAAGAAAAGCGGAGCAATAAAATTGAGCGTTTTCAGCGCCCTGAAAGAATATTTAAGCCCGGGTTCTCTGCTGGTGGCCAACAACACAAAAGTTCTTCCAGCAAGGCTTTGGGGCAGGAAAGAAACCGGGGGCAGGGTTGAATTTCTGCTGCTCACTCCCCTGCCCCTTATTAAGCCTGAAACTTGTGAAAACGGAAAAAAAACGCTGGTAGAGTGTCTGCTCAAGTCTTCCAGGCGCTGCAAACCGGAAGAAAAAATATTTTTTCCTGGGGACGTAATCTTCAGGGTTCTTGAAAACGCTCCCATGGGCAGGACTAAGGGCGAGCTTTTCTGGTCCGGCGACCTGGGCAGGTATTTTATTGAAAACGGGTGCGTCCCCCTGCCTCCCTATATTCAAAGGCAGGATGAGAGGTCTGATCGTGAAAGATACCAGACCGTCTATGCTTCGGATGAGAAACTCGGCTCAGTCGCGGCTCCAACAGCGGGCCTTCATTTCAGTCCCGGTTTCAGGGAAACCCTCAAGGAATCAGGTTTTGACTGGGCTGAAGTTACCTTGTATGTCGGTTACGGCACTTTCAGTCCTGTTCGGGTCAAAGATATCAGAGAGCATAAAATGCATCCTGAATATATAGAGGTCCCGGATAAAACCGCCCAAAAAATATTTCAAACCAGATCCCTGGGCAAAAAAATCGTGGCCATTGGCACTACCACTGCCAGAACTCTTGAAAGCCTTGTCGTTCCCCAGGAAAATCCTGCCGGTTACCGGGGATTTACAGAACTTTTCATTTATCCTGGGTACCGTTTCAAAAATATTGATCAATTAATCACAAACTTTCATCTTCCTGGATCATCTCTTATGATGATGGTCTCAGCCCTGGCAGGCAGGGAAAATATCCTCAGGGCGTATCAGATTGCCAGGCAGGAGAAGTTTCGTTTTTTTTCATACGGTGATGCCATGCTTATTATTTAGCCGTTGAATCGCAGGTCTTGAACCAGAGGTCAGAAGTCGGACGTCAGACATCGGAATGAAGATTAAAGAAGCTGACGTCTGATGTCGGATATCGGATGTCTGACCTCTGACTTCTGACTTCTGACCTCTGATTCAAGAAGGGGGCGGTTCAATATTCTTCTAAGTAAATTAAAGCGTATAAGTAATAAATTCAGTATGTTACTGTTTTGCCTTACAGATTGCTTCGGTCGCTGCGCTCCCTCGCAATGACAGGTGTGCCGTAACCAGGACTGTGACTATCAGGTGTCATTGCGAGCGAGTCTTCGAGCGCGGCAATCCTTGTTGCGAGCAAAGCGAAGCAATCCAGGCGCAAAGGTCATTTTTGAAGTTACTTGAAGGTTCGGTCCCGGG
>PXDF01000179.1 GCA_003566455.1 Desulfonatronovibrio sp. | reverse complement strand
ATTTCGCGGCAAAAATATCATATAAAGCCGGAGTGAAACTGCTAGCCAAATCGCAGAAAATGGCACTGTTCGATAAGGAAAATCAGCTTGCCAGGGATTTCTTTTTGAAGCTTTGCCGCAGCATCGGCACGCTGCTTATGATTATTGGCGGATTCACTCTTGGTCTATATTTGAGCCCGTTGTTTTTTGGTTCGCTTATTGGACTTGTAATTCTTGAATATATACTGCTTGGCTTTATATGGAAAAAGGTGGACAGACCGGAACAGCTGGACGCGAGACTCAGATTTTTAAATAAGCTTCCTAATTTTTTGAAGTTTATATCCAATTTGAATTTTTTCGCTGCTTTTTGTTTGCTGATATTTGTGTTTATCGCGAATCCTGAGTTTGGATTTATCAGGGGTATTTTAAGCTTTATTCTGTCCCGCCAGATTCTGCAGCGTATGCTAACGCTTATTCAGGACGCGTTTTCACTGCACCTTGAAAAACCCAAGATCAATGCCCTGTTTTATACAAATATCTTCTATCAGCCTTTAGTAAGTCATCGGGAGCAGGGTTTTCTGGATCTTATGCTCCCACATAATCGTGATGAGTGGCTAACCGAAGTTGTCAGGTCCTGCGGGATTAACCCTGAGGGAGCATGGAGATGGTTTGATGTTTCAGGCAGGAATATGGCCCTGCTGGCATCCAGAGAGGCAGGGTCTGAAAGCATGGATGTTTATGTCAAAATTTTTAGTTCGAATAAGGACCTTTCGTGTAATCATGAGAAAATGATCTTTGAAGCTTTTGGAAAGTCAAGTTCACTAGTTCCGGAACCAATTGCCGGGTGTACATACCTTGATTTTCAACTGGTTATCTTCAAAGGCCCCACGGTTCTGGATATAGAAAAAAGCAGGAAGAAACAGATAGTCAGGCAGGCTACCGTTGACATGTGGAGCATGAGACCTGGCAGGTCGCTAATAAGCCAGTATTGCAGAACCAAACCTCTTCTCCAGCAGAGTCTGACTGAGGATGCTGTTTCCAAATTATTCATCGGTGCTGAATCCATAGAAACCAGAGAGCTGGTCCAGGGTATGCAGGATTCTTTTTTCGACTGCATTGAGATTGTTTCTAAAATGCCCTTGATTATTCATAATCCTGATATCTATATTTCAAATATCGCGGTTGGGGATGATGAAAAACCCATGCTGATAAACTGGTGGAACTGGTCTCTGGAACCGTTGATGGTCAAGATATTTCCCCTGATCCAGGCTTCAGAGCTACAGGAAATTTTGAATGAGGTTTCACAAAGCCGGGCTGATTTTAAAGAAGTAGCCCCGAGTATGGTATTATTAACAAGTTATGCTTTCCAGTTGAGAAAAGAAATTGCAGCCCAGAATTTCAAAAAGGGAATTGAACTCTTGCCAGGTTTGTTGAAACAGTTAAAACAATGCTTATAAATCCGTTGATTTTTTGTATGTTTGGCGGTTTTCTTGCTGGATGCTTCAATTGCATTTATATATCTTCATGTACCTTCCCGCAATCTGATTCCAGGATCTTTCCAGAGAAATCCATTCCCCTGCTCTTTGTCCGATATTTTTTCTGAAATCATGGGAATCAACCAGGATTCTTATGGCTTGGGCCAGCTCTTCAGGATCATCAGGCTTGCAGACAAGACCTGTTTTTTCATGGGTTACGATTTCGGTTAAAGGAGGCAGATCTGACGCAATGACCGCCTTATTCATGGCCATGGCCTCCAGTATTTTCAGGGGCGGAACCAGTTTACAGACAGAAAGGTTTTTTCGGGGAAAAGGAAAGATATCCACAATTGAGTAATACCGCCTGATCTGTTCAAAAGGTACTTTGCCTGTGAAGCTGGTATGTCTTGAAGCGCCTGAAGCAGTAGCCATTTCTTTGAGTTTTTTTTCAGCGTAACCAGCTCCCACTATAAGCAGGGACAAAGGCAATCCCTCATTGATCAGCCTTGATGCAGACCTGATAATTAGATCAATTCCCTCATAGTCTGTCAGGGAACCGATAAAGCCCACAACGATTCTGCCTTTAAGCTTGAATTGGGCTTTAAGGACGGCATCAGGCTCAAGGGGTTGAAAAAGATCAGTGTCAACAGCGTTGGGAACTACAGCAATTCTGTTTTGGCCAATCCCGTGGCCAATGAAGTAGTCTTTTAGAGCCTTGGAAATTGTAACCAGCATGTGGGCCTGCCTGGCGGCAGCCAGCTCCATTGATTCGAGATAGCGATAAAGATCCGTATCTTCAAAGCCCGGCTCCATAACCGCCCGACTCTGATGCCACAAGCCTCTGGCCTCATAAATGCCCAGACAGCAGGACTGTTGCGCGGCCAGAGAGCCGGCCAGACCGTTGAGATAGTTGGAATGGGTGTGGATGACCCGGAAATTGCCTTGTTTGGCCATTGAGGACAAAAGATCAGCATATCCATTGATATAAGGGATATCTCTGGCGCCCAGTTCAAGTCCTTTTCCCTGAAGACGTTTATACCCCACTCCGTCAACAATGTCCTCAAGGAGTAGTGGTTTATTTCTGTGCTGCTCAAGATCCCAGGGATAGCCGGGCCTGGTTACCGCCTGAACTTCGAGTCCCTTTTTCAGGAGATGTTTAATGATCTGGTGGGAGCGAATTGCATATCCTGCTCCGTCAAGAGGAAGTGAATTGTGCAGGGCGAATAAAACCCTGCCGTTAAAGGCCCCGGGTTGAACAGGCTGTGGTATTTTTTGGTCCCAGCCTTT
>PXDF01000184.1 GCA_003566455.1 Desulfonatronovibrio sp. | reverse complement strand
GTACTGCTGAATTTCCATTGGAGGGTTGTCAATTATCAGTTATCAGTTATCCCCAGTGAAACCCCTTCGGGAACTCCTTTGGAGTTGTTTCACGGGGCAGGCAGTTATCGGCTACGTAAGCTTGAACCGAAGGGCCTGAATTTTTTTATAAGCGGCAAGAGATCAAAACGGCTGAGCCACGCGATAAGCTTTTTGCCGGAGGTTATTCCCATCCGTATTTTCTTTGAGTCTCTCCGCGCGGACACAACCACACCCAGTATGTCCTGCTGTTGAATGATCCCGTCAGGTCTGGAGCAGTTGTCGCCCCTGACCAGCCATCCTGATTCGGTTTTCCTGATTAACCTGTGCAAAGTGAGCCTTCCGTTAACCGGATGTCTGAAAGCGGTGATGTCTCCGACCTTAATCTTTTTCACCGGCGGGGAAATAATCAGAACGTCCATATCTTTAACAAAAGGAGACATGCTGAAGCCTCTGACTGTAGTGCGCAGGGATGCCCCTTGTTCAACCAGACCTTGAAGCATCTCCAGCTGAACCAGATTGGAAAGACAAAATTTATAGCCCCCGGTGATATGGGAAGCAGGGGGCGCGGAAGGTTCAGGACAAGATCTGCTTATCTGATTGTTTTCCATGTTCATCTCTGGTCGGAACAATCTACGAGTATGTTTCTGCTGAGCATTTCAGCGGCGAATCCGATCACGTCTTTTTCTATTTCTTCTTCTGAAGAAGAAAAATCCTGAGACAGCACTTTTACAATTTCACCCAGAGAGCGCTGTCCATCAAGCATGCGCCAAATTTGCCGGGCGGTCTCGTTCAAAGTGTAGAATTCGTCGTCCGCATCCCCGATTCCGGCGACAAGGGGAACAATCAAAGTGTCGTCCAAAATTTCCCTGGACACAATGTTTTCCGAAGGTTTGAAAACCGAGTTTATTGTCACTTCTGAGTTCATAATAACTGCCTTATCGAAAGCAAAATTTAATGGTTTAGTAAAGATATTGATATATTATGTTATACTTTCTATCTCGCAAGGAAAATGCGGGCCAAGAGGGCCATGTCTGCAATGCAGATGACCTGTTGCGCCAGGAGGGCCCTGCGCGTTACCCATCTTGCAATACAGCAATACCGCTTCTTCCGGCTTGTTTCTTTCCAGCACGATCAGCAAGGGCTTTTCCCACTTCTTTTTTTGCTCAATCATATCATCCTCCTGATTTTAGTCCCAGTTATTTGCGGAAAAAGTTTTGATTCTGTTTTGCCAATTTTCAGGGCTGATTTCCCAGGCATTTTCTCCCCTGTGCACCAGTCCAAGGAAATTTGACTGAGTATGAGTCACCTGACACAGATATTCAATCGGTGCATCTAAAATGCCATGTTCTCCCCATGATTTTGCGGGACACTGCTCGCACAGACTCTTTAAAAAACAGACAGCGCATCGCTTAAGATATTCAGGGTTATTTGAACGCAAGTTGCGCAGACCAGGAAAAAATTCCTTCAGGGCGTATTCCAGAGGTCCAAGTCCGGACTCCGGGCTTTTTTTTCGATGCAGATCCGGTGAAAGAGGATAAACTGTATCAGGATGGCGCAGAAGCATGCACATCTGAGCTCTCCCGTACGCGTCCACGCAAATACCTTGACCGGCTCCGCAGCTGAATATCCTCTCTCCCGGCGGACGCATGAATCTGGAGGCAAACTCGCGCATTTCTTTGATGTATTTGTCCCGATTCCTGGTCAACAAGTTCAGGGTCTCCTCCGAAGAAACACGCAGCTTCCTGATGCGGCTGTTCTTGCCGGAATCATCGCGCCTGGCACGCAGATCAAAATTCATCGTATAATCAGGTTCTGCGTGCATATGGGGCAGGGTGGATGCAAATCTTTCAAATTCATCCAGCTCTTTCTTGTTCGGGGGCAGAAGGCTTTGTCTGACCACAAAGGGTATGTTTCGCTTATTAAGTAAATCAAGGCCGCTGACGAAACGCTCAAAAGATCCGGACACGCAGGAAACAGCTTCGTATGAGGATTTATACATTCCGTACACGCTTACCTGTATGGGCCTGCCTGGAGGAACAGCGGTGAAAAGCTTTACAAGTTCTGTATCGATGAGACAGGCATTGGTCATGATCACGACCTGCAGGCCCAGTCCGCGCGCAAACAGATACAATTCGGCAAAATCGTCCCGCAAAAGAGGCTCGCCACCGGTAAAACAAGCTGTCAGGCAGCCCAGATCAGCAGCCTGCTTAAGGATATCTAGAACAAAGCCGGTTTCCATTTCTTCAGCTCTTATCTTTTGATCATCTTCAGGCTGATTTATGTAGCAATGAACGCACCTGTTGTTGCAGCGCTCGGTCAGCTCGATGTCCAGGCGACCAAGGCTGGAACCTGAAGGTTTAAAAGGTTGTGTGGAACGCAGAACATATTCACTCATATGCTCAGACTCTCGAGTTCGGTTACAATTGCTCCGGATTTATCGAAACGCATGGAGTAGCAGGGAACATCTTTTACCAGCAGTTCCAGATTTTTCATGTTTTTGTTCCACCAGTCTTTTGTGATCATGGGTCTGATTATCTTGGGTATAATATTTTTTAAGATTACTATGGAGTCGGATAAAAGAGCTATCTTGTTTGTGGCGGACTGCTCCGGAAAAAAAATGCCGCAGAGCCTGGCATCAGAAGAGGAGACTTCAGCGATATCGCCATGGCTCCATGTACCGTGAACGCGCCATTCATCCCCCCATTTCCTGATAATGTTTCG
>PXDF01000197.1 GCA_003566455.1 Desulfonatronovibrio sp. | reverse complement strand
TTCACCAGCCACCTCGTTATTAACCAGTTGAATTGTCCACAAGATAATATCAGCCGCCCGCTTCGCTCGACGAAGACAGACTAAAAGACAGACAGAAAAGGCGTCAGCACCTACGGTACAAAAATTGAAACGTCACTCTTAGGTCTGCCTTCATGTCGAGCGGAGCGGGCGGCTAATAACTCTTCCTCTTTTTTTCAGTTATCTTTGCATTAAAAAATTTTATCAAACCTGATCTTCATCCTGAATAGACTATTTATATGAAAATACCTGTTAACTCTCAATATCTTTTTTGGGGAGTTTGAGAATGTAAGACGGGCAGATTCCATTGCACCGGGGAAATCGAATTATGCAGGCATTTCCGAAAAGAAAGCGGCAACGGTCATCCTCACTGCTTTCCGGTTCATAAATATCACAAAACATGCCCCAGGAAACAATCTCTCCAAATCTCCCTGCCCATATCTTTTGCACCTGTTCGCTGCTAAGTTCGAATGCGTCCGCCTGGGTCAGTAAATGATCATACCTGTCCTCCAGTTCAGTAAGAACCAGACATTGCATTTCCGGATCCAGGCCCGGGTTCTGGGCTTCTTCATATACACAGAGCCCTGATCTGAAAAAAATGCAATTATGAGCAGGCAGCCTGGTAATTTTTGCCATGGATCAATTTCAGGGGTACCTGACACGCTTCAGCAGGTAGGACATGCTCCAGGCACAGCAGGCTGATTCCTGGACAGGGGCGAAAGTTCTTTTTCCAGGGTATAAAGACCATAGCCGCCATCAAGGACGTATAACTGCTTCGCGCCCATATTCTTGAGAAGACGGGCAGCCTCATAAGCCCTGCCTGAACATTCTGAGTACAGCACAATTGGGGTAAACCTGGGTATTTCCATTGCCCTTTTTTTGAGCTGGTGCATTGGAATATTTTCAGCTCCCGGGAGCCTGCCCTGGGCAAACTCCTCCTTTTTCCTGACGTCAAGAAGATAAAACACTGCTCCTTCATCAGCTGACTGTTTGAGCTCATCAGGAGTTATCGGCAGTATTCCCGGCCTGGCCTTGTTTTCAAGCATTCTGGCGCAGCGGGAGAACGGATTGATTGTCGGATCAGGCCATATTATGTCCGGTTCTGCAATATCAGTTACAAGGAGATTGTTTTTAATGAGACAGGCTGCAAGGTTGACCCATTCATGGGCCTTTTCGCCTATGGCCTCCACGCCCAAAATCTTTTTTGTGGGCTTGTCCATAACCATGTTCAGCACATATGGCCTGTCCGCGGATATCCCGTGTGATCCGTGAATAACGGCAAATTCCGGAGTAAAGCCCATCTGCCTGGCCTGAGCAATGTCAAGGCCGGTCATGGCCGCGGACAGCATACCCATATTCCAGAAAAATACTTTCTGGGATGAAGGTTTATACTCACTTCCGGCGAATACGGCCTCAACCATTTCAAGAGAACGGACCAGTTCTGTTTCTGGGTTGAGGTTCAGGGCATGAATGCCCTGAGGCCCGGAACCATCTATCAGGGCAACGCTTTTTTGATGCAGGATGTCTGAATTGTCCCGCTCAATATCCAGGTCTTTGAGGCCATATCCCTCAAGCCGGGCATAATCTGTCTTTAACCCATGGCAAAAGAAAACAGGCCCATGATGCTGGTCCGTGCCGCTCATGTTTTTCAGAACCTGACCTGCATCAGCCTCAGAATCCCGCGGCTCAATCTCCACTCCCAGCTGCTTAAGCTTCTGGTCCAGAAAGTACTGGACCTGGTCACTGAATGTATTGCCTGATCTGATCCAGATAAATTTCTTTCCGCCCTGAATCAGGGCCTGAACCAGGCTCATGTCAGACCCGACAACAACAGGATTTTCAATACCTTCCCAATTATTCACCAGAAACTGGACGCAAGAATCATCAGGCCAGACATGCTGATTGTCCTCTAAGACATCAGGGGTCTTTGCAACCCTGGCCGGGAAAATCAGGACTTTGTCAAAGGAGTAAGACGTTTTCCCCATACCAGTCATAAAAGAGATTTCCGATTCTGCCGGATCAATATTAATTTTTTTAACACGCTGGGGATAAAGGTTTATGTCTTGCTGATATCTTTCAAAACCAACTTTTATTCTAGCCCTTGTTCTGGACCATTCAGCTGGCGGAGCGCCGGATCTGAGAAGCAGGCTCAGCATGGGCGGGGAATATTTCTGGTCGCTGTAATCCGAAATCCAGATCAGATCGGCTTTAGGATGAGTTCTTTGGGCTATTCTGAAAGCTTTTCCAGCCGGATATCCTTCACCAATAATAACAATTCGTTCCATTGATTTTACCTTATAAATTTTCCAGCTCAAAGTTGAAGTAGTAAGAATGTAGAGGATTTTTAACCGCCCGCTTCGCTCGACGAAAAGACAGACCTGAAGATTGACAAAAACATTTTTCTCCTGGCGACGTGCCAGGAGAAAAGATTGTCAGCCTGACGGCGAAAAAAATTGCACCGCAGGTGCATGCAGTTTTACAGTGGGCATCGTCGTCCACTGTAAAGATACTTCTGTCTGTATTTTTGTCTGCCTTCATGTCGAGCGAAGCGGGCGGTTAAGAAAATTTCTTTTTCAGAACGCTCACTCACTCCAAACATGTGAGGAAGCGGGCACAAGGCTCACAGAAACAAAAAAAGGACTGGTTGTCCAAACCGTCCCTGACTCTTGACATAATCACCTCAGCCCTAAAATACAACCTGAAATTTTCATGGTCTGATAAATGCTTCTTGACCGGTTT
>PXDF01000121.1 GCA_003566455.1 Desulfonatronovibrio sp. | reverse complement strand
TCAAAACCGTGTCCCGGTTTTGGACAAAACCTCTGCTTAACGTCTTTAACTTTTTCGTACTTAGCGACTTTGCGGTTCAAAACTTTTCTTGTTTTTTATGACAGCATTTCAGGAGTAAGCTACTGAGGCAACAGGCTACCGAAAATTATCCGTATCAATTTCCAGTCTCCTGGTTATTTTCTGCAGTGCAACCCTGCTCATCCCAGCCAGCTTCGCGGCCTGGGAAATGTTTCCGTTGGTTCTGGAAAGAATTTCCTGGACATAACCTTCAGTAAATTCATTGATCACCCTGGACTTGGCCTGGGAATAAGGCTCTGTATGGCTGAAACTGCCTGTAAGTCCTGCCGTTGAACTTGAGTTGCCCTGATTTTCAACAGCGTTCAACGTGGTCATGTCCACCTCGTCCCCAGGAGTAAACACAATCATTTTGCGGATGAAATTCTGTAACTCCCTGATATTCCCCGGCCATTCCCGCCTGATAAGGGCTTCCAGAACAGAAGAGCAGATCTTCTTGGGGGTCGAGCCCAGTTCCAAAGCCACCTTGCGGTTGAAATGATGAACGAGCAAAGGAATGTCCTCAGGCATCTCTCTTAAGGAGGGAGTCGACACGCTGACCACGTTGAGCCTGTAAAACAGGTCCTCTCTGAAGCTCTTGTTTTTGATCTTTTCCTCAAGGTCCTGATTGGTGGTGGACAGAATGCGCGCGTCCACCCTGATGTTTTTGTTGCTTCCAAGGGGTCTTATTTCCTGTTCCTGCAGAGCCCTTAAAAGCTTGGTCTGGACCGAAACAGAGATATCCGCGATTTCATCCAGAAGCAGGCTGGAACCGCCTGCCTCCAAAAAAAGCCCCTTGTGATCCTTGTGGGCTCCGGTAAAGGAACCTCTTTTATGGCCGAAAAGCTCACTTTCCAGAAGATGTTCGGGAATAGCCGGGCAGTTGACGGTTATCAGCGGCCTGGAACTTCTGTTGCTCAAGGAGTGGATCGCCCTGGCCACCAGCTCCTTGCCGGTTCCGGATTTACCCCTGATCAGGACTGGATAGTCCGTGCCTGCCAGAGATTGGATTGTTTCATAAAGTCTCTTCATTGGCGGACTCTGGCCGACCATATCTTCAAAAACCGATTTTTCAGATATCCGCTGTTTTAAACTCAGGTTTTCCCGGAGCAAGCTGCTTCTCTCAAGGCCTTTTTTGATATTTCTAACCAGGTCAGGTATGTCAAAAGGCTTGGTGATAAAGTCATAGGCCCCCATCTTAATGGCCTGAACCGCAGTTTCTATGCTCCCGTAAGCGGTCATCATGATGATGGTTATGCCAGGATCGATTTTTTTGACCTGTTCCAAAAGATCTATCCCGTCCATTTCAGGCATTCGAACATCCATGAGTATGAGATCAAACGAACTCCGGGACACCAGCTCCAGAGCCTGGAGCGGACTTGAAGACACCCTGATTCTGGTGTTTTCCAGTTCATATGGGAGTATCCGCTTCAAACCGTCCAGCATGTCCTTTTCATCATCAATAATCAACAATGATAATTCTTTCATCTGGATAAAATCCTTTACTTTATTAATTTTCGGATAATTGTTTTCAATCTTATTTCTTGGCTATTTGCTTTTCTTTTAAATAATAACAAGTAATGTCAAACTTTGTCACAAGTTTCAGATAAAGGCAGGTGAATCTGGAACTCAGTCCATTTGCCCGGCTCGCTCCTGACAATTATCTCGCCCCCATGGTTCTGGACTATTCCGTAGCTGACCGATAAACCCAGACCAGTGCCTTCACCTGTAAGCTTGGTACTGAAAAAGGGGTCAAAAATCTTGTCCTGGATATATTCCGGGATACCCTGTCCATTGTCCCAGAAGGTTATTCTGATGGATTTTTCCTCGGGCAGATGACTGGTTGTGATGAGCAGCCTGCCTTCACGGGCATCCATGGCCTGACGGGCATTCATAAGCAAATTGAGGAAGACCTGCTTCATCTTGTTCACGTCCATATTAAGCAAGGGCACGTTTGGATCTAATTCCAGATCCACTTTAACTCCCTGCTTTTTAAACTGTTCTGTAACAATGCCCAGAACTTCAACCAAAGTCTGGTTGACCGAAGTCGGCTGTTTTGTTGTTTCCCTGCTTCGGGCAAAATTCAGCAGATCGCTGACGATGCGTTTGCAGTTGCGGGCCTGTTTTTCAATAACGGTCAGGTCTTTCTGACCCAGGGCTGAATCCGTCAATTGTCGCTTCAGCAATTCAGTGTAGCACAAAATAACACCCAGAGGGTTGTTGATCTCGTGGGCTACCCCTGCTGCCAACTGACCCATGGCTACCATTTTCTCAGTCTGCTGGATTTTCTGTTCCATTTGTTTTTGGACTGTGATCTCCTTTACAAATCGAATTATACTTTCCACCCTGCCTTCTTCATCCAGGTTGGGATAGCAATGCACCTGAAAGACCCCATGAGGTTCAGGACAGGTGCTTTCCTGAACAATAGGCTTTCCGGTCTTCATTACCTCTTGCAATCCACAATCAGAACAAGGACTCTCTCCGCTGCCGTGAATTTCATAACACCTCAAGCCGATAACTTCCTCCATTTCAACATTATAGCGGTCCGTATAGGCCTTATTGACCATTTTGATCCGGAAATCCTTGTCCATCAAGACAACCTGGTCAGTGATCCCGTCAAAGACTGACTGCAGAAGTTCTTTGCTCTGGAGCAATTTCCCCATGTTTTGGATGCTTTCAACAGCAATGCCTATCTGGCGGCCAATGGAAAGAAGAAGTTCCTTTTGTTCAGAGGTGATCTGAACATAGTCAACCCCAACAAAACTCATTACGCCAAGGACCTTTCCCCGGCAGTAAAGGGGGATATTCAGACAGCCGGAGTTCTTCCGGCAATCATAAAAGCTGGGATGTCCGAATGCGGCTCTGGCAATTGAATCCCACATGCTGGCAGGCTGGATGTCCTCATCAGGATCATTTTGGGTATTCATTGGTATAGCCTCCTGCAAGCCCGGGGCGTTTTCCTGATATTGCAAAAAAAGGCCGTCTTTAGTTTCATCATACAGATATATGCCTGAACCCTTGGCAGGAAAGACCTGCAAGGTCCGCTGCTGGACCTGCGGCAGAATTTCAGACAGAGCCACGGCCTGGGTGGTCAGTTCGGCCAGGGCGTTGAGGGTTTGCAGTTCCTGCTTTCTGGCCAGAACTTTCTGCTGAAGCAGATTTTCCGATTCCTGCAGGGCCTTGGTTCGCTGAGCTACTGTCTGTTCAAGGTTCAGGGCGTATTTTTTCAGTTCCAGTTTGGTGTTACGCAAGTGTTCGGACATTACCACCGCAGTTTCAGTCAGTTCCTCAAGTTCATCCATGTTTTCGCCGGCTCTGGCTTTTGGTAGAAAATCCTGCAGACTTTTTTCTTCAACTTCCTCTTTGAAAATATTTATTACTCCCCGCAGATTATTGACTACAGCCCGATTAAAAATAAAGGCCAGGATCAGGTAAAAGATAAGCGCGCCCAGAAAAAGTGAAAAAAACACTGATGCTGCCTGGTCCTTGATCTCGGCCAATGCTTTCTGGACCGGAATGCCGACAGCCATGACCCCGGCCAGATCTCCACTTATTTTGCCAAACCCTTTCTCAGTCCCATATAAGGCGATGAGATCCCTGGGGGCGTCCAGGGGATTTCCATGACAGGTCATGCAGGATTCCTGAAAATAGACAGGCTTGAAGCGCATGAACTGCTTTTGCCCGCCAACGTCCAGTACCCCCTGCCAGTTCTGATGTTCAGGATTTTCTTGAAAATAATGGATCATGGACAGTTCCAGACTGTTGGCCTCGGAATTGGGATTGCGGGCGTTCTGGGCTACTCTTCTGTATTCGTAATCAGCAAGAACCTGGTTGAAGTTTTCCATAACCGCCCGGCCAACGTAGGATGTGGACATGGCCTGGACATTAAAATAATCGCTGCCAAACTCCTGTATCATCTTTGGACGCAATTCATCACGTACATACTTTCGGCTGGCTTCCACCGCAGCCATGACCATCATTGTTTTTTCATAAGCGTGTTTTTCCATCTGGTTTCTTTCCCGCTCATAAAAAAAATAAGCCCCGGCAAAACAAACAAGCATCAAAGCCATACCTGTCCCGATGAGAAACCTGGACCTGAAACCCAGTGACTTACGATAGAATGAACGCTTAATGGCGCTTTCATCTCTGCTGGTACCGCTATCGTAGCGCATCATGGTATCCCCCGCTTTTTTATGCATTTTTGAGGTGTCAAGCTTTGCCGAAATGTTTCGGCCTGCTCCACTCCTGAATATATAATAACCCAATCCGGCAAAAATTGCAATCCCTGATTAGCACCTGCTTGTAAACCTATGTTTGCACTACAGGATAAATTTACTGATTCACGACCAGAACGCCTCTTTTCTTATAATATCTAACATTTTGAAATATATGCTTTTTTCTATATTAAGGCTTGTTGTTGACCATGTTGGTTCGTTTTTTGCTGACAAACTTCATGTCAAAGTCAGGGAATTAATAGCTCATTTTTTTGATTATAAGTTAACACCCTGGATTGTAGAAGCATTTTTTTAAATTATTTCAAGGAGGATATTTGTATGGCAGAAAATGAAGCCCAGAATGTTGTCACCGAAACCAAGGAAAGCATGATCAAGCAGATGTACACCACCGAGGATTGGTGGGCCATCTGGCTTGCCGGGCTGATTCTTATCGTGGCTCTGTTGGCCGCAATGGCTGCAAAACCGGACGTGGCCAGCATGTCCGAGTACAGGGCGACCATGGAGCAGGAACAGGAGATGGCCGGTTTCCGGACTATCGCCTACACCGAGGCTGAGGCCAAGTATAACGCTGTCAGGGCCCGAAGCGAGGACGGTCTGTTGAAGACCTTCCACGGCTGGCTGGCCACTCCCGCTCGCTGGACCAACAATCCGCTGGATGCCCTGTATCGCAGCGAAGCTGCGGCAGCTGAAATCCGGGCGGCCAATGCCCAGCGTCTGGAGCTGGCCACTGAGCGTTTGAATGAGGCCAGGGCCAGGGCCCAGGCAGCTGAAGACAGGGCCAGAGAGGCCAATTTCCAGAATACACAGCTCAACCAGGAGGCCAGGGCGCTTCTGGGTGAATGGCGCTCGGCTCGGAGCAGCCATGCCAGCGCAAGAAGTGCGGCAAACACCCAGCCTTTCAACCGGATTCCCACGCTGCTGGGGCTGATGGTCGTCATGGGCCTTATCTTTGCCGTCGGCGGCAGGTTCATGGGTCATAACCTGAAGCAGTATTTTATGGGATTCCCCATTGTTTTTGGTCTGGCGATACTTGCCTATGTCATCGCCAATCAGGAGACCGTCCGGGCCTACGGATTATCCTATGTCTTGTGGGCTATAGTGCTGGGCATGCTTATCTCCAATACTGTAGGCACACCCAAGTTTCTCAAAAGTGCGGCCCAGACCGAATACTTTATCAAGACCGGTCTGGTTCTTCTGGGCGCCAGCATCCTGGTCAACCTGATCATCATGGTCGGTCTGCCCGGTATTTTCGTCACCTGGGTGGTAACGCCCATTGTGCTCATAGGAACCTACTGGTTCGGCCAGAACGTGATCAAGGTTCCTTCCAAACAGCTTAATATCACGGTCTCCTCTGACATGAGCGTTTCCGGTGTGTCCGCGGCCATCGCGGCGGCGGCAGCCTCCAGAGCCAAGAAAGAAGAGTTGACCCTGGCCATCGGCATGTCCATGATCTTTGTGGTGGTCATGATCTTCGCCCTGCCCGCGTTCGCCAACTGGGTCGGCATGCACCCTGTCTGGGCCGGGGCCTGGCTGGGCGGTACAGTTGACAACACAGGGTCGGTTGTGGCAGCTGGTGAATTGATCGGTCCGGAAGCAATGTACGTGGCCGCCACCATCAAGATGGTCCAGAACGTTATGATCGGTGTCATGGCCTTTGGAGTGGCCGCTTACTGGTGTCTGAGGGTGGAACCCGAAAGGGCCTGCGCTGCCGGGGCCGCTCAAATCAAATTCACCGCTGCCGGAGCCCTTTACGAGATCTGGTACCGTTTCCCCAAGTTCATCCTTGGGTTTATCGGCGCGTCCATCGTAATGACCCTGCTGGCCCAATCCGCCGGTGCAGACTGGGCCTACGCCAATATCAACAATGGGGTTCTGTCCTGGGCCAACGGCTTGCGCGGCTGGTTCTTTGCCATCGCCTTTGTGAGCATAGGTCTTAGCATCAGCTACCGAGAGCTCAGGGAACCTTTGCGCGGGGGCAAGGCCTTGATTCTCTACGTCTGCGGACAGAGCTTCAACCTTATGCTTACCGCTTTTGTGGCCTGGCTTATGTTCATGGTTCTCTTCCGTGACGTTACCGACCGTCTGATGTCCATGGGTCTGTAATAAAGAGCTGATACGGAGCTTTGCTTTGCACAACAACCATCACACCGGGGACGGGAAGCCGTCCCCGGTGTCACTTTTTAAACGACTGGCCCGCTTGGGACTTGGCATCGCTTTGATCATCGGGTTTATCGGAATCCTTTCCAACATTGAAAGGCTGACCGGAAAGAATAGAGTAATCGAGGTGTTGCGCGAGCGGGATATCTATGTCGGTGCCTGGTACTGGGACTACGTCGAGGAAGTCTCGGAAGCCATGAGCTTCATGCGCGGCGCCCTGGGCAAATGGGAAGATGAAGACCAGAAGTCAGAAGACAGAAGTCAGAAGACGGATTGAGTACGGCAGGCGAATAACTGGAATAACCCCGGCAGGATCGTTTTATGTCTAAATTTATTGACGACCAATACAAAATTATTCGCGAGGAAGAAAAAAAATTTGCCAAAAGGGTTGTCTACATCATTCGGGCCTTGAAGCCCCAGCCCTGGTGGAATCTTTTCATACCCTTCATGTTTGTGCTGGAATACTTTGCCCGAAAAAAAGATATTGCCCGTTTCACAGAAAAACATATGCTCTTCAAGGAAATGGCCCTGTCCGCAGCCTGCTGGACAGCAGCATCCGGAGATCCTGAAAAGAGCAGGCAGGAAATGCTCAGTCAGCTCAGGGACCACTGGATGCATGACCAGCAGTTTGAGTCCAGGGACCTGTATGAACTTTTGGAGGAAATGCTTGACCTTCTGCTGGAACACTACCTGCAGCTCCTGCAGACCATGGAAAAAGACTATACATTGATGATCCGCAAGGCTTATCCGGTGCGTGCCCACTACCAGGACTTTCTGGACAGGATGACCAGGGTGGAAATGAAAATTGACAGGTCTGTTGTAGAAGCCTCGGGCCTGACATGGCCTGACCCATACATCCAGAGTAAGCAGAAGGCCATCCATGAAGTACGCAAAAGGGATTTGAGCGAAATATACTAGCTGCAAAACCTAATGCTGGAAAAAAAATTTCAGCTCTTCTTCCCGCAGCGCTTCGTTTTCCTCTTCGATTTTTCTGACCACTATCCTGGATTCCTGGGAGCTGTGGAAATTGTCCATAAGATACTGGTTGACCTCTTTCTCGGCTTCAGCCAGCCTTCTTAAATATCCCCGGTACTCCTTCTGATTGCTGTATACCCCTCTTATCAGGTCCTCCAGAGCGTCACCCTGCACATTAAGCATGGCCAGGTAATGCTCTTCCATGATCCTGATGGCCCGCACCTGTTTCTGAGCCAGGATTTTTTCCTCGTCTGCAACCAGAGAGACCTGAGAAAAATAATCCTCAATCTCATAGTTGACTTTTTTACCGGACTCCGCTTCCAGATACGCCTTGTCCAGGGCCTTCTGCTTGGTGCCCAGGATGTTCTCAGCAAAAGTCTTTACACCGGCCTTGTACTGATTGATCTTCATGATGTGGTGAACAAAAAGTATGGGGATTAAAATCATCCACGCAGAAGCTTCAGGCTTCTTGACCACGTTTTTGGCCAATGTGTAGGAGAATTGTTCTTCATGGCGAAGGATCATTTCGTGTTTTTTTCTAAGATCTGAAGTCAAGTTTCAGCTCCTTAAAATCTGGTTATCACCCTGTTATGTGTTCTATCAAAAAATGCCTTTAATATTCTGTTCCCTGAGCCTGGCAGTTATGTTTTCCATTTGCCTGACAGTTGGCTCTGACCATTTTCCTTTCTGGTAATTCTTAAGAATATACCTGTTAATATCGCTTTCAGCCCTGGCAAGCCTTGAGTAAAACTGCTTCAAGGCTTCTTCTTTTCTGTAGGCTTTTTTCAGAAGATCCAGATAATTATTTCCGCTTGATTTGAAAAGTCTTCTGTAATGATCTTTCAAAACCATCAATTCGGCTAGCTGCTTCTCACACAGACGAACATCTTTTTTTATGGATGAGTCCACTTGTGGGAAGCATTTTTCAACAGACAATTCCGCACTGTCGCCTGTTCTTATTTCTTCCAGAGAAATATCCAGGGCCAGTATTTTGGTTTTCAGGAAATTTCGGGAGAAATCTTTTAAATTTCTCTGGTAGTTTCTTACTCTGTACCTATGAAGAAAGTAAACGATTGGAAACAGGGCCATCCAGCGCGGTTTTTCAGGAGCGTAGATCATTTCTGCGGCCAGGGAAAAGGCAAAGTCCTGTTCATGATTTAAAATCAGCTGGTATTTTCTTTTGATGCCATTTTCCGGTTTGTCCTTTGCTGCTGTCTCAGTCTGATGAGAAATCATCAATGAACCTCTTTGTGCAATGCACACAGGTTTGCATCAGTTTGTCGCCGGAAAAGCTTTCCCTGAAACCAGCATACTGGTTACTGCCCCAAATTTTATTTAGACCGCTATCCATTATATTTCCAAAGCCCAGGCTGAGCAGAGGATACTTATGACCGTGGAGAAACTTGTTACATCTTGAATCCATATCCGGAAAATCAGTATACACACAGGGCCTGACATGTCCTTCAACACTCATGTAGCATGCTCTATGAATATTTTCAGAGCATTCACGGTTAGACATGAATGGATTGAAAATATGAAAAAAAACCCTTTCCGGCTCATCCACCTGGTTTTTCATCTCAAGAAGACTGTCTTTAACCTCCTTGAATCCTTCCCTGCTGTCAGCCAAATACATTTCCTTCTCCATCTCAGGGTCAAGGGCCAGGGTCAGGCTGCTGATAACTATTTGATCAGCAGCCATTGAGCTCAAGAAACGAGGCATCTCAGGGACCTTGTCAAGTCCAGACCTGAGGAGCATGTAGGCCAGGTGGATGTGCGGGGTGTTACTTCCCATTGAAGCTTTTATTCGTTGAACAGATTCAATGGCGGACATAACTTTTTGCAGGGTGGTGCCTTTTCTGATGCGGTCGTTTTCCGAGTCCACGCCTGCAACTGAAAGGGAAAGAATATTCAGTCCGTTATCAACCAGGCGTCTGATATTTTCTTTGCCAAGCAAGCTGGCATTGCTTGTGAGGCCTGCCTTGGAACCCTGTTTTTTGACCAGTTTTAACATTTCAAAAAAAGACGGGTGCAGCAAAGGTTCTCCCCATCCCTGAAGGTATACAAGATCGGTTCTGGAAAAGGCTTTTGACAGCTTCTTGAAAATTTCCAAATCCAGATCCTGGCCTTTCCAGTTTTCTTTCAGGCTCCAATGCGGGCAATATGTACATGCCGCGTTGCATCTTGATGTCACCCCAACCTGTATCCAATCCAGGTCAGGATATGCTCTCCTGAATATCTTTGTCAGGGCCCTCATTTTCATGTCTCCCTTTGTTTGGTAAAGGCAAAAGACCCTGGCCGCAAACAGGGTTGAGTATACTCTCTTGAATATACTCTAATATTTTGTTTGTGATTTCAAGGATAAATATTTATGCTTACAGGAGAAAGACTTTCATGATGTAGTTTGTTCATGTTTCTTTTGACTGACCTTTAAAAACAAGAATCTTAAAAACTAACTGTTTAATGTCACACAACAATTGAAAATCCTTCAGATAAATACTGAAAAAACCTGGCGGGGAGGTGAAAGGCAAACCCTGTTGACAATGAAGGGGTTGCTTAAGGCCGGATTTCACCCTCATCTATTATGCCTTGAAGACCATCCTCTGGCCGTCAGGGCAAATCATGAATCCATGCCACTGGTCACGGTCCGGGATCAGAAACAGGCCCTTGTTTATCTGGTTAAAAATGGCCGCTCTTTTGACCTGCTTCACGCCCAGACCAGCAAAGCCCAGAGCCTGGCAGTCATGTCCCTGCCTTTCCATCGGCGCAAGGTCTTGTATACCCGGCGGGTTGATTTCAGACCCAGGGGTCTGGCCTCGAGATTAAAATATCGCCTAACAAATCAAATTGTAGCCATTTCTCCGGCCATCCGGGACATACTTGAATCTTTTCTGCCGGGAAGGAACATCAAAATAATCCCAAGCTGTATTGATACTTCAAGAAACACTCTCCCAGCTTCAGAAAATGCCCTTGAGCTGAAGAATAAATACCCGGACCGCAAAATTGTGGCCTCAATTGCTGCCCTGGTCCCCCATAAAGATCCTTTGACCATGGTCAGGACCATTTATGAACTTAAAAGACTGGCCGGGGATGCTTTCATATTTATTCATTTCGGCCGGGGCGAACTTGAAGAAATGGTCAGGTCAGAAGTTAAAAGGCTTGGACTTGAAGACCATTACCTGCTCATGGGATTTGAAGATGATGTGGAAAGGTTTTTCCCGGTCTTTGATGTTTTTGTCATGAGTTCACGGGAGGAAGGCCTGGGCAGCAGCGTTCTGGAAGCCTTCAGATATAAAACTCCTGTTGTTTCCACCAGGGCCGGTGGACTGGAAAAGCTGGTCTCTGGCAGAGGTCTGGTATGCGGTGTTCAGGATCATGAATGTCTGGCCAAAAAAATAAATGAACTGTTGGTGTCCCGGGAACGGTTTAAGGATATGGTCCAAAAGGCCCATGACTACGTCCTCAGCCGGCACAGCCTGGAAAAAATAACCGGAGACTATACCCGGGTATACGAACAGATGCTGAATGAACAATCATAGGCATTAAATGCACTAACGCGGGACATTCCCGCAACCCAAAAAACTATTAACCGCCCCTTCCCACGCTTTGGCGTGGTCACTCAAGACGCGAAGGTCGCCAAGAAAGACAGGATGTTTTTTCATTTGCCGGGTAACGGCAAATGAAAAGGCAGCCTTGTCCAAAACCGATACCCGGTTTTGGACAATATCTCTGCTTTGCGTCTTAAACTTTGTGTCCTTGGCGTCTTGGCGGTTCCAAACTTTCTTGTTTTTTCTGACAGGATCTCAGGAGTAAGTCACTAAAACCCGACCCCGTTTCTTTCAATATCCTCCATGAGAAGCTGCCTCAGTCTTTTGCTCACCGGGCCGGGACGAACATCGTGAATCGGCTTTCCATTATATCTGACCACGCTTACAGCATCCAGGGTTGTTCCCAGCAGAATGACCTCTCTTGCCTCATATATTTCCGACTCCTGAATGGACCGGAAGACAAATGAAATTTCATTCTTGATCAGATCCAGGGCCCGCATAAGAGTAGTTCCTGAAAGGGCATTGCTGAGATCTGGAATTAGGATTTTGCCCTGGTCGTTCACAATTATAACATTTTCAATGCACCCTTCTGCCAGATATCCTTTTTCATCAAAACAAAGGGCAAAGTCATGGCCTTTATCCACGGCTTCTTTTTTCATAAGCACATTGGGCAGATAATTGACCGACTTGATTCTGGCCATATAACTCTGCTTTGCTGGTCTTTCTGATTTAAAGGCAGTCACACCCTTTTCCCAGAATCTTTCCGGGTGATGTTTGAATTTTCTGGCCACAATATAAAGGCTGGACCTCGGACACTCCCTGAAGTCAATGGAAAATCCTCCAGGACCACGACCGATGAAAAGGCTCAGGTACCCGTCCTCCTTGTCCGCGGCTTTGGCAACATCAATTACAAGATCCCGGATCACGGCAAAGGTAACCAAGGGCTCAATAAAGATGGCCTGGCAATTCTTTTCCATCCTTTCCAGATGGGCGTCCAACTGGTATATTCTGCGCCCTATGTATTTGACGGTCTCAAAAACACCGTCACCTCGATGAATAAGATGGTCGTCCAGGGGTATAAGCATTACTCTCGGATCCTTGCAGATCAGGCCGATCCTGTGCTCATAAAAAGCAAAGATGTTTTCTTCTCCAGCTCTTGGAAGATCCAGAAGTCTGTCAGTATATTCCCGGGTTGAGGCGATTTTGGGCACTTATTTCTTTCCTGTTTTAGGTTACGCGAAGCAGATTTTTTTCCACCAGCAGCTCGGATATCTGAACCGCGTTCAGGGCTGCTCCTTTCCTGATATTGTCAGCCACAATCCACATATTCAGGCCATTTGCCACGGTCTCATCCTCTCGGATCCGACCCACAAAGGTTTCATCTTCACCCGCAGCAGACAAAGGCATAGGATATACCTTTTCCAAAGGATTATCCAATACTTTGATACCCGGGGCCTGGCTCAGAATGGCCCTGGCCTCTTTTGAAGAGATCTTTTTTTCAGTCTCGATATTCACTGATTCGCTGTGACCATAAAAAACAGGCACGCGTACGGTGGTTGCTGTAACTTTGATATTGTCATCTTCCATGATCTTTCTGGTCTCATTGACCATTTTCATTTCTTCCTTGGTATAGTCATTATCCAGGAACACATCTATATGGGGCAGACAGTTAAAAGCTATCTGATACGGATATACCCTGGGCTCAACTTCCTGCATGGAAAGAAGCTGTCTGACCTGGGATTCCAGTTCTTCCACTGCTTTCTGACCTGAACCAGATACTGCCTGGTAAGTGGAAACAATAACTCTTTTGATTTTACCCACATCATGCAAGGGTTTCAGAACCACAACCATCTGAATGGTTGAGCAGTTTGGGTTGGCAATGATGCCTTTATGCTTTTCCAGGGCATGGGGATTGGCCTCAGGCACAATCAGAGGCACATTTTCGTCCATGCGCCACGCGCTGGAGTTGTCAACAACCACGCACCCCGATTTTACCGCAACCGGAGCATACTTTTCAGAAATGGACCCCCCCGCGGAAAAAATGGCCAGGTTGATGCCCTTAAAGGAATCATTGCCAAGTTCCTGGACCTTCAACTCCTGGCCCTTATACGGGATTCTGCTTCCCGCGGATCTGGCCGAAGCCAGGGCAATGACTTCTTCGGCTGGAAAATTTCTCTGTTCAAGGGTCTTGAGCATTTCTCTTCCCACCGCGCCTGTGGCTCCCACCACTGCTACAACTGGATTATTTGACATGATTTATCTCCTCTAAGCTTGATTGTGTTAACAGAACTTGAATATGAAATCTGTTTCCCCTGTTAAGTCTTCAGGGCTTTTACAATCTCCAGGCAGGTATCAGCCTTGTTCAGGGTATACAGATGAACTCCTGGCGCGCCACCTTCCAAAAGTCCCCTGACCTGCTTAATGGCATGTTGTGTGCCGATTTTTTTTACCTCTTGAGGACCAAACTTTTTTTCCGCCTCTTCCAGGGAATCCATAAAGCCTCCCGGCAGGCTTGCCCCACTGAGACTTATGCTTTTTTTGATCATATTCAGACTGGTTACGGGCAGGATTCCCGGAATCATGGGCTTATCAATACCAATGGTCCTGGCCCTGTCCAAAAAAGTGAAATAGAGTTCATTGTCAAAAAAAAGCTGGGTTACGGCAAAGTCACTGCCAAGATCGAGCTTTTTCTTTAAAAAAACCAGATCCTCATCAAGGCTTGCGGCCTCCACATGGCCTTCAGGGTAAGCGGCCACCCCCACGCAGAAGTCAGGAAACTCAGAGCGAATAAAACTTACCAGGTCTGAGGCGTGCTGAAACTCCTCACTGTCCGGGACGAATTTTTTTTCTCCTTTTGGCGGGTCTCCGCGCAGGGCCAGAACGTTTATTACTCCAGCACTCCTCAGTTCTTTTAAAAAACCCCTGATCTTTTCCCTGGAAGCGCCAACACAGGTTAGGTGAGCCATTGGTTCAAGTCCCATATCATTGTTCATCTTACTCACTATTTCCAGGGTATAATCCTGGGTGCTTCCCCCGGCACCATAAGTTACTGACACAAAAAGAGGGTTGGTTTCTTTTAGTTTCTCCACCTGTTCAAAAAAATCAGGCCAGGATGATTTTTCTTTTGGGGGAAAAAACTCTAACGAAATGAATCGATTATCTTTTGCTAAGAGTTCACTGATTTTCAATATCATGCTCCTTGATCATTTAAGTATCTCCCATCTGTATCAACACAAATATGTTTATCACATAACATCCCCAAGCTGAAAAACCGGGAGATACATGCTGACAACCAACCCGCCCACAATTACTCCAAGAACTGCAATCATAATGGGTTCAATGAGAGAGGTCAAAGTTTCAACCGCCACATCAACTTCGTCATCATAAAAGTCTGCTATCTTTTCGAGCATGGTGTCCAGTGCGCCTGTAGCTTCGCCAATGGAAATCATATGGATGACCATGGGAGGAAATATTCCGGTTTCATCCAGGGGTTCGGCCAGGGTCTGTCCCTCGGAGATGCTTTTTCCGGCTTCAATGACTCCCAGTTCCAGAGCCTTGTTGCCCGATGTCCTGGAAACAATATCCAGGGCCCTCAGGATTGGCACACCCGATGAAATCATTGTGCTCAAAGTGCGGCTGAACCTGGCCACGGCCACTTTGCGCAGCAAAGGTCCTGCTACAGGAAGAAACAAGACCCAGTTGTCAACCAGGGTTTTTACCCTTTCCCTGCGGTAAATCAGCCTGAAAGCCATAACCGCGGCTATTAAGGCTGCAATAATATACAGGACGCTGTCTTGAAAGAACCGGCTCATATCAATGACTATCTGGGTTGGAACTGGAAGGGCGCCCCCAAGATCAGCAAACATCTGTTCAAAGCTGGGAATAACAAAAATCAGGATAATTGAGATAACAGCCAGTGATACCGCGATGATGACCCCGGGATAAATCATGGCGCTTTTGACTTTGGCTCTGAGTTTGGCCGCCTTTTCAATATAAAGGGCAAGGCGCTCAAGAACCACGTCCAGGACCCCGCCTGTCTCTCCGGCATCCACCATATTCGTATAGAGATCGTCAAATATATCCCTGTGTTTTCTTATGCTTTCATAGAGTGATGCTCCACCTTCAATATCGTTTTTGATCTCATAAAGCTTGCGCCTGAGCATGCTGTTTTCAGTCTGTTCACACATGACCTCAAGTGATTGCAGGATGGGTACCCCGGCATTGATCATGGTGGAAAACTGCCTGCTGAAAACCACCATATCCCTTGGACTGACCCTGCCCTCAAGAAAGGTGCCTTCAAGAATGTCTTTGGGCCTGGGCTTGACCCTTATTTCTGAGAGCCCTTTTCTTTTGAGGACTTTTTCGGCCATGTCCAGGCTGGAGGCGTCAAGATCACCCTTGATTCTCCTGCCTGACCTGCTCCTGGCTTTATATATGAATATGGGCATGATCTAATATGGGCTTCGACTTTAGCCGTGGTTTTCTGTTCACCATGTTTTTCGCATGCCAAGAGCG
Organism: Desulfonatronovibrio sp.; assembly: GCA_003566455.1. Taxonomy (GTDB): domain Bacteria; phylum Desulfobacterota; class Desulfovibrionia; order Desulfovibrionales; family Desulfonatronovibrionaceae; genus Desulfonatronovibrio. The sequence continues at coordinate 23,795 of PXDF01000121.1, read as the reverse complement.
AAAGGTCTGAATGTCTTCTTATTCACACCAAAAGGGGGAACCCGGACCGGGATACAGGTTTTGTTATCCGTAAACAAAATATTTTATAAAAGCAAAAAGATCCCATATACCAAGAATTCAGGAGTCCGGAGGGGGCAAGTATCCCCCTTTGGCAAAGGTTAGAAAACCCCGGACCGGAAGCGGGGCATGTGAAAAAATATGGTGAACAGGCTTTTGAAAAAACATTCAATGTGTTAATGTAGCTTTTAAAGGAAGTAATCGCTTTTCAGACATTGGTTGTTCTCAAGACTTCACTTGCAGAGGTAATACCCTGGGCCAACTTCATGAGCCCGCTCCTGCGAATGGTGATCATTCCTTCTTCAATGGCTGTTCTTCTCAGCACATGTTCTCTTGAACCCTCGAGGATCTGCTCCTGAATTTTTGGGGTTACGCTGAGAACTTCATACAGCCCGGTTCTTCCTCGATAGCCTGTTTCATTGCACTCATGACATCCATGGGCCTTAAATATCCCGGCGGAACTTATCTCTTCCTCAGGCATACCCATTTTCCGCAGCACTGCTTCTTCTATATCATCCGGAACTTTACACGCCGGACATAATTTTCTGACCAGACGCTGGGACATGATTGCGTTTACCGCCGATGCCACCAGAAAACCATCAACGCCCATGTTCACCAGCCTGGTCAGGGAAGAGGCCGCGTCGTTGGTATGGAGGGTGGCCAGGACAAGGTGTCCGGTCAGGGATGCCTTGACTCCTATCTCGGCTGTTTCCAGGTCTCTTATTTCACCCACCAGAATGATGTCCGGATCCTGGCGCAAAAAAGAACGAAGGGCAGAGGCAAAGGTCAGGCCCACCTCCTCCATGACCTGGACCTGATTAACCCCTTTAAGGCTGAACTCCACAGGATCTTCAGCCGTGGATATATTAATTCCCTCCATGTTCAGCTCCATTATGGCCGAGTAAAGCGAGGTTGTTTTTCCCGATCCAGTAGGTCCTGTTACCAGGACCATGCCGTAAGGCTTTCTAATGGCTGTTTCAAAGGCAGTAAAAGAGCTTTCCTCCAGCCCCAGTCTGATCATGTCCACCTGGAGAACAGACTTATCCAGCAACCTCATGACAACTTTTTCACCGAAAAGAGTTGGCAGGACAGATACACGAAACTCAACATCACTCCCTCCCGGAGTGCGGACCTTGACCCTGCCGTCCTGGGGAACGCGCTTTTCCGCGATGTTAAGCTGAGCCATAATTTTCAGCCTGGAAATAATGGAGTTTTTCATGGACATGGGGGGCCGCATCATCTCCCTGAGCATCCCGTCCAAACGCATCCTGACCCTGAAATCCTGTTCATAAGGTTCAATATGAATATCTGAAGCTTTTTTATTAAGGGCTTCCATTATGATCAAATTGACCATCTTGACCACCGGGGCCTGGGAAGCTGCCTCAAGCGTTGAAGCGTCATCCTTTTCAACACTGATTCCAGACACAGACGTGTCCTTTGTTGCCATGTCAGCCAGAAGGTCTTCAAAACTTTCGCTGGTTCTGTCTCTGAACTTTTCAATGGCTCTGGTGATGGAGGATTTTGTTGCCAGGTGTACAACCGGCTCAAGTCCGGTCATAAAGCGAATATCGTCCAGGGCGGTGATGTTGTCGGGCTCAAAACAGGCCAGAAAAAGCTTTTTATCAAGAATATAAAAGGGCGTTGCCTGGTATTTATCCCATTTTGCCCTTTCCAGAACTTCCATGACCTGTTCAGGTATATTCAGGGCGCCTGGTTCAACCACAGGCAACCCGAGAGTCTGGGCCATGAAATCCCGGTACTGCTCCTGGGTGATGACTTTGACCGATAAGGCTGCTCTGGCAAAATCGACCTTTTGCCTGGACTGCTCCTCTTGAACAATCTTGATCTGACGATCATCGAGGCCCGCCCATTGGACCAGCTTTCCAGCAGGAGAAAATTCATTCATAAGCAAATGACAACTTTTCTAAAATTTTCTGGTCAGCTTCCAAAAAATTCGTTTTTATAGCCTTCCCCGGATGGATCCAGGCGATTTCCTGGTTTTCCCAGGGTGATATAATCCCCTCAAACCTGAATATTAAATAAAAATGAACATGCGCGTTAACGTGGCCATAACTTTTTTTGACCCTTGTCCACAACCGGAAATCTGTAGGAATTATTCCCAGTTCTTCTTCAAGCTCTCTGATCAGTGCTTTTTCAACGGATTCCCCGGGTTCAGCCTTGCCCCCGGGAAACTCCCAGAACCCGGCCAGGACTTTTCCCTGTGGCCTTTTCACTGCCAGGACCAGCCCCTCTCTAAACACGATTCCGGCAGCCACTTTTGTCCATTTCATATTGTCTGTTATTCTTGATTCAATTGTCAGGTATCAGGCTTTTGACGGAAGATGGCTGATCTTGGCCGTCTATTCTCAATTTACGCGCTTCAAGTCCAGCAATATCGCGCTCCAATTCCTCCAGTCTGATCATTAGCTCCTCGTTTTCATTAACAAGTCCCTGATACTCCAGGTTAAGTTGTTTGAAAACTTCAGGTGATTGATAAGTTTCCGGAAGGGCCATTATGGACTCAACCTCTTCCTGCCTTTTCAAAGACTGCTCCAGCCTGGATTCCTTTTGCTCAAATTCATCTTTTAATGGTTTGAGAAGCTGATAAATCTTATTCCTGAACTGAGCTTCCTGTCTCCGCCTTTGCTTTTGCGGGCATCCGTTTTTCTTGTTCTGTCCAGAACCATGATCAACATACTCTGTGTATTCAAAGGGCTTTTTTAGATAATCCTGATAATACTCATTAAATTTTACCCCATGCTGAACTATTTCGCAGTTATCCAGAGACCAGACTTCATCAGCGACTTCGGCCAGCAAAAACCGATCATGCGCGATTATAAAAACCGCGCCTGAAAAATCCTTTAAAGCGGCAATCAGGGCTTCCCTGCTCTCCATGTCCAGATGGTTGGTAGGCTCATCAAGAAGCAGCAGATTGGCCCTGGTCAGAAAAAGGGAAGCCAGGATCAGCCTTGATTTTTCCCCTCCGCTCAGGCTGATGACCTTTCTGTCCCAAAAGGATTCATCAAGCATAAAAAGACCCAGGACTGAGCGGATTTCTTCTTCTGTGGGGTTGTCTGTACAAAGCCTTCTCAGTTCGGCAATGACTGTGTTTTCCAATACCAGGGTTTCGGTCTGATGCTGAGTGAAATATGCAGGATACGTGTTTTGTCCGAGCTTTAAATATCCGGTTTCAGGTGACAGTTTTTCCATGATCAGCTTAAAAAGTGTGGATTTGCCCGAACCATTGGGCCCCATGAGGGCAATCTTCTGTTTGTCAAAAAGCTGAAAATTCAGGCCTCTGAACAAATCGTCACTGCCAGGATGCGCAAAATGCATGTCAGCACAAGTAATAGCCACCCGGCTGGATTTTCTGGGCTTTGGCCAGGAAAAATTTAAAACTTTATTTTTCTGGTCCGCCGCAAAATCGCTTACCCTGTTGGCAAGCTTTTCCATGCGGACCAGTCTGGCCTGGGCTTGCCTGGCCTTGGTGGCTTTATACCTGAAACGGTCAACAAAACCTTTGAGGTGGTTTATCTGAGCATAAGCCTTGTCTCTTTCCCTTTCCTTGAGAAGCTCTCTTTGTTCGTGCCATTTGCTGAAAGAACTGTAGTTACCATGTCGATAATAGGGCTTATCAAATCCTAGATGAAGAATATGGGTGGCCACCTTATCCAGAAAATAACGATCATGAACCACCAGGATAAGGATGCCTGAAAAATTCAACAGATAATCCTCCAGCCATAAAACAGCCTCCATATCCAGATGATTGGTGGGCTCGTCCAGGATCAGCAAGTCGGCTCCCTGCAGAAGTACTCTGGACAACCTGGCCCTTTCTCTCCATCCCCCGGACAACAGCCTTAGAGAACGATTGAAACTGACCTTTGTAAAACCAAGGCCGGTTAAGATCTTTTGGGCCATGTACCCTGGATTGTATCCGTAGCTTTCCTCCATTTCGGCCTGCCTGTGAGACAATCTGACCATCTGTTGATTGTCGCCCTCAGCAACCGCCCTTCTCCATAGGCGCCAGAAATCACCCCAATCCGGCAATACATCAAGCACATACTCAACAAGACCGGCATCAAGGTCCTCCTGGCGCAGGTTCTGGGACACGTAGCCGGTCCTGACCCCCTTTGGACTGTTGATGCTTCCGGTGTCAGGGTCTGTCAATCCGGCGATCATTTCAAGCAAAGTGCTCTTGCCGCAGCCATTGGGCCCTGTCACTGCCAGGCGGTCGCCCTGATTAACCTCAAAGCTGAGATCCTTAAACAGATCTTCTCCGCTATAGCTTTTGGAAATATTATTGACGTTAATTTTCAATCTTCACCAGCCTTCAATCCCTATAAAGTTAATGGATAACATAGTTCAAGTCAGCATTAAAATCAATTAGTCCCAGTTTTGGGTCATAGTTGGTCATTGTTTTTTTATCCGCCTCAATGTAGAGTGATGAACTTATTTCAAGAGCAATAAATCCGGAGGAAAATAAGCATGATACCTCAAGACCTGTTATACACCAAGTCGCACGAATGGGTGAAAGTCCTGGAGAATTCAGTCCTGACAGGAATAACTTTTTTCGCGCAGGAGCAGCTGGGAGACATCACTTTTGTGGAGTTGCCCGAAGTAGGCAGAATACTGGAACAGGGAGAAGAAATGGGAGTTGTTGAGTCAGTCAAGGCGGCCAGTGAGATTTACGCTCCGGTTTCAGGCGAAGTGGTGGAAGTAAATCTTGATCTGGAAACGGCTCCGGAACTTATCAACCATGATCCTTACGGCAAGGGCTGGATCACGAAGATCAAAACTACAGAACCCGTCACCGGCCTGCTGAGTCCGGACCAGTACTCTCAACTGGTGGACAGCTAAATTGAGCGATTTTTTATGTCATTGCCACGCCCGGCACCCACTTGAGATGTCCATAATGACATAGGCCAAGATAGTATTAACCCAAGTGGGTGCCGGGCGTGGCAATGATTGGAGACAGTCAATAATTTTACTAAACAATTTTTTTTCAGATATGTAAACTTTTTAAAACCAGTAATTGAAATGCCATACATACCTCATACACCGGAACAGCAGAAACAAATGCTCGAGATCATCGGCCTTGGGTCAATGGATGATCTTTTTCAGGATATTCCAGACCACTTGAAACCCAGAAGCTTTGACCTGCCTCCGGGCAAAAGTGAAATGGAAGTCACCGGTTTCCTCAGACAATTATCATCCCGCAACAGCACAGGGTTGAAAAGCTTCCTGGGAGCCGGATTTTACGATCATTATATCCCGGCCGCTGCCCCGGCCATGATTTCCAGATCTGAATTTTACACAGCCTATACACCCTACCAGGCTGAGGCATCCCAGGGGAGTCTGCAGGCCCTTTTTGAATACCAGAGCGCCATGTGCAGACTTTTTGACATGGAATACGCCAATGCTTCTGTCTACGACGGGGGCACTGCCATCTATGAAGCCATGATGATGGCTGTCAGACACATCAAACGCAGAAAGATCATCATCTCCGGCGACTTAAGCCCTATTTATCAGCATATGCTCAAGTGCTATACCAAAAACCTGCGTCTGGAGCTTAAGGTAATCGACCATTTACAGGGTCTTCCAATGATGGAAAACCTGATGGATGTTCTGGATGAGAATTGCGCGGCCCTGATTGTTCAAAACCCCAACTTTTTTGGAAATATTCTTGATTACACTGAAATCTTTGCCCATTGTCATAAGCTGGGCATAGTATCCATTGCCTCTGTTTATCCAGTAATGCAAAGCGTATTAAAAACCCCAGGGGAAATGGGTGCTGATATTGCCGTTGCTGAAGGACAGTCCCTTGGCCTTCCGTTGAACTTTGGCGGTCCTTATCTTGGTGTAATGACCTGTGCCAGACATCTTATAAGACAAATGCCCGGAAGGATCGTGGGCAAGACCAAAGACTCAGAGGGAAGGGACGGCTTTGTCCTGACCCTTCAGGCCAGAGAGCAGCACATCCGCCGGGAAAAAGCCACCTCCAACATCTGTTCCAACCAAAGCCTGTGCGCTTTGCAGGCCCTGGCCTATATTTGCCTTATGGGTCCGTCAGGACTGCAGGGGGTGGCATTGAAAAGTATGGACCTGGCCCATTACGCGGCCAAGAAACTGACAGACATTGATGGAGTCAGGCTGCTGAACAATTCACCCTTTGGAAATGAATTCGCCCTGACTTTGCCCGTAAGCGCTTATGACCTGATTGGTGAGCTTGTACAGAAAAACTTTGTTCCTGGCTTCCCCCTCGGAAGATACTATCCTGGCATGGATAATTGCCTGCTCATGGCCTGCACTGAAAAAATCAGCAAACAGGACATCGGCATCCTGTCGGAACTCATCCGGGGCATTATTGAAGGGTAATTTATCCCTGAACCTTGAACGCGCTTCGTCACGCGCTTCGTCACGCGCTTCGCGTGATTGAACCACGCCACACGCGTGGCAGGCATTGAACTTTATAATTGTAAGGCTATCCAGATGAAAACAATTTTTGACCGCTCAATCAATGGACGTTTAAGTCCTTACCAGCTGGAATCCCTGGCAAATCCCCGAGACTTTCTGCCCGGCGGATTAATCCGAAAGACTCCCCCGGACTTGCCCCGGGTAGGGGAACTGGATGTTGTCCGTCACTTTACCGGACTTTCAAAACGCAACTTTGGCGTAGACTCAAATTTTTATCCCCTTGGTTCATGTACCATGAAGTACAACCCCAAGTTCATGGAGCAGATCGCGTCTCTCAATGGATTTACTGACCTGCATCCGCTTCTTCCTCAGCTCAAGGGAGCCGGCCTTTATACACAGGGCGCGCTGCAGGTGATTTATGAGCTGGAAGATCTTCTCTGCCGGATTACCGGAATGGAAGCCTATACGCTTCAACCAATGGCCGGGGCTCACGGTGAGCTGACCGGGGCCATGCTCATGGCAGCATACCACAACAAAAAGAAAAATAAAAAAACCACCCTTATTGTCCCTGATTCAGCCCACGGCACAAACCCGTCCTCCGCGGCCATTGCCGGTTATGATGTGTTAACCATTAAATCCAGAGACGGAATTATAGACCCGACCGCGCTGAAACAGGTCCTGGACAACAGCGTTGCGGGTATCATGATGACCTGCCCCAACACCCTGGGCCTTTTTGAAAGCCATCTGCCAGAGATTGTGGACCTGATTCATTCGGTTGACGGCCTTCTCTATTATGACGGAGCCAACCTCAACGCAATTCTGGGCAGAATGCTGCCGGGTGAGGCCGGTTTTGATGTTGTCCACCTCAATCTCCACAAGACATTCGGAACTCCTCACGGAAGCGGAGGCCCTGGATCGGGTCCGGTTGGGGTCAATAAAAAGCTTGAACCCTTTCTGCCCATATCAAGGGTGGTCCGCCTGGACGACGGCCAGTTCTTTTTAAACTATGCTTATCCTGATTCCATTGGATATATTGCCCCTTTTTATGGCAACTTCGGAGTAATGCTCAAGGCTTATGCCTATATTCTTCGCCTTGGCCGGGAAGGGCTGCTGCGGGTCTCAGAAAACGCTGTTTTATCAGCGAACTACCTCAGAAAAAAATTAGAGCAGCATCTGCATATACCCTATAACAGAATCTGTATGCATGAGTTCGTCGCTTCCGCGGTTGAGCAGGCCAAAAAAGGGGTTCGGGCGGTGGATATTGCCAAAGCCTTGCTGGATAGAGGACACTACGCTCCCACTGTTTATTTTCCCCTTATTGTCAAGGAATGTCTTATGATGGAACCAACTGAAACTGAAAGCAAGGAAACCCTGGATGTTTTTGTTGACGATCTTGTGGATATTCTGATGAAGGTTGACAGGGATCCGGAGACAATCAGGAAATCCCCACAGAACACACCTGTTTCCAGGCTTGACGAAGTTTTAGCTGCCAGAAACATGCAGTTGTGCATGTAACTGGCTGTGTTTGTGGCATTTTATAATGAGATCAACTGGTCAGATGTGACTTAAAAAAGTCATTTCACAGTCACAGAGGTCAGATGACGGATGACAGAAAATCAGGATGTTAAAATAGGCTTCTTGAAACACAAAACCAGAATTTCAGCTTGTTGCTGGAAAATCCGGTCATGCTCATTATAAGTTATGATCTCATTGATTTGAAAAAAATTTAACAATAAACACAAACCGTTTCCGCTTTAATTAATTCTTGACTATAATTCATCTCAGGGATATTTTTTTAATTTACTTTTTTTAAGGAGATAATATCATGAAAAGAACATATCAACCAAGCAACATCAAGAGAAAACGGGCCCATGGTTTTCGTGTCCGCATGAAAACCAAAAATGGTCGCGCAATCATAAATCGAAGAAGGGCCAAGGGTAGGAAAAGATTGTCCGTTTAACTTTCGGCAGGAATTTACGAATAACCAAACGGCCCCTTTATCAGGAATGTTACACCAGGGGCCGTCGTTATTTTACGTCTAATTTCATCATTTTTGTCCGGGCCAATAATCTCAGCTGCTGGCGTCTGGGAATAGCTGTTCCCAGAAAAATCGGCCCGGCAGTAAAACGAAACAGGATAAAAAGACTGATCAGGGAGTGTTTCAGGCTGAACCAGCATCATATCCACATCAAGGCTGATATTGTAGTAGTCTGCAAAAAAACTCAAGGATTGGACAGCCTGAAACAGGATCTGGTCAATGGGGAAATCATGGGGCTCATCAGCAAGCTCGGCAGCAGCAAAGCTCAAGACTGATCAGATCTTAAGGCTCTCTGGTAAACCCCTTAGCAGAAGCATGTCATCAATCAAATGCGATATATTTTACAAAAAATTATAGTTTTCTATCAGATAGTTCTATCGCCTCTTATTCCCTGTGCTTGCCGATTTCATCCATCTTGCTCTGAATATTCCAGAGAGGCAATCAAGACCCACGGGGCCATCAAGGGCCTTTTGCTGACAACTGCGCGCCTGGCCAGATGTAATCCTCTTTTCAGATCCGGCTTGGATCCGGTTCCCCAGAGCTTTTCACTCAAGAATATTATCGGGAAATCCTCTTGTTCTGGTCTTGTTCGCATTTTCAGGTCCGATAAATCCTGTACCAGGAGCCAAGGTTTGTAATGGAAATACATAAAGTTCTTATAGCGGTTGTCCTTTCTTTATTTGTCCTTGTTGCATGGAACCTTCTGTTCCCGCCCGCACCTCCCCCGCAAAGGACAACCACTGATGATCCGGCCGTGGAACAAAGGGCCCTTATGGATGAAGACAAGGTCCCACAAATACCTTCCCAGGAATTTTTTCCCGGGGAAGTCCAGGAATTCAGGGCTGTTGAAGGTCAAAGGATAATTGTGGAAACTCCTCTGTACCGGGCCACATTAAACAGTTCCGGAGCAGTGCTGGAACATTTTGAGCTGAGAAAATTCAGACAGACTTTGGATCCTGATTCGCCCAGCATTGACCTTATTACCCCCAGGTCATTGGTCAAAGGCCCCATGGGGATATCATGGAACAGGATCCCCACATGGCTTGAGGGTGAGTGGGCATTTGAGGGTGATGACCTGGTCATCGGCCCTGGTGAAGAAAAATCCCTGACATTCATGGGACGTGTCAACGGTATTGAAATCGTCAGGGAATTGACCTTTCTGGCTGATACTTATGAGATAAGGGAAAATATTAATGTAATCAACACCACCGAATCAGTAATCTCGGGACAACTGACCAATATCCTTGCCACTCCTGCCTTTGCTGAGGACAGATTCAACCCCACCCGGGTAGCTTACTTTGACCAGAGGGGACTCAGTCATGAAAAAGACAAGCAGCTCAGAGAAGGTTTTGTTCATCAAAACGGACTTAAATGGAGCGGAATAGGCAATCATTACTTTCTTCTGGCTTTTGTTCCGGAAGGTTCCCGTGAACTCACCCTCAGGGCTGACCTTGAAAACGAAATTTATCAGATAGCAGTTTCAGAAAACCTGTATATTGATCCCGGCCATGCCAGGACAATGATCAACACATACTATATCGGACCCAAGGATCGCGAATACTTAAGAGACTCGCCGGCTGAACTGGTAAGGGCCATACATTATGGTTGGTTCAATGTAGTATCAAAGCCCTTGATCATTTCCCTTAATTATTTTCACCGCTATACCGGAAACTACGGCATAGCCATTCTTCTGCTGACTCTGGTAATCAAGATAATCTTCTGGCCTCTGGCCCAGAAGAGTTATAAATCCATGAACCAGCTCAAGAAGCTGCAGCCCATGATGGCAAAAATCCGGGAAAAATATAAAGACGACCGTCAGAAAATGAACCAGGAAATGATGCGTCTTTATAAAACCTACAAGGTCAACCCGGCCGGAGGCTGTCTGCCCATTCTGGTTCAGATACCGGTTTTTATTGCCCTCTACCAGGGACTTATGGGTTCTGTGGAATTAAGGCATGCCTCCTTTATTCATTATCTGCCCTTTACCGACATTGTCTGGCTGGCAGACCTTTCAGCCAGAGACCCCTTTTATATAACTCCCATTATAATGGGAGCGACAATGTTCCTGCAGCAAAAAATGGCCCCGGCTCCTGGTGATCCCCTGCAGGCCAAGATAATGCTCTTTTTGCCGGTGGTCTTTATCTTCATATTTATCAGTTTTCCGTCAGGACTTGTTCTCTACTGGCTGACCAATAACGTTCTTTCCATTGGCCAGCAGTGGTGGGTGCTGAGAAATGCAGGGAACAAGCCTCTTGTTAAAGTGGAACAGAAAGGTGACGCTGATTCCGAGGAAAAAACCGAGGTAAAAACCGAGGTAAAGGCCGGACAGAAGGAAAAACCCCAGAAAGCATCCCCAGCTGCAAAGGCCGGAAAAAAGAAAAAGAAAAAGTAACTCGACTGTCTAAGACGCCCGGATGAAAAACGCATCCGGCTGGTTGTTCTTTGAAATTGAAATCCTGATCATTCAGACAAATTAAGACCTGAAACCCATGAGCAAAAGAAGCCTGAAGCCAACAATGCGTTCTTTTGAGATCGCGCTGCCTGCATTGCCCGATTCGGGCCTGTTGGCCCGTTAAGATGCTCCTCGGCTCAGGGTTTAAGGTTTTTTATCAATCCATTTAAGGAGTAACAATGCAAGAATATGTTGAATTCTCAGGCAAGGATGTTGATGATGCTATTGCCAACGCCTGCAAACATTTTGGGATTGATCGCGAAAAGCTTGAAATTGAAATTGTCAGTGGAGGATCTTCTGGGATTTTTGGGCTGGTTGGAGTAAAAAAAGCCAGGATACTTGCTCAGAAAAGAGCCTCGATTGAAGATATTGAACCTGAAAATGACCCTCTGGATGCGGCCAAAACAAATACTCATGAGACCAGACTGCCGACAAAGCCAGGCAAAGCAAAACCTCAGCCCAGACCTGTTTCAAGGCCTGAACCAAGGCCTGAACCAAAGCCTGAATCAAAGCCTGAACCAAAGCCTGAACCAAAGCCTGAACCAAAGCCTGATTTTAAAGCAAACATTAACACGGATCCAATCCCTGAACCAGAAAAAAAAGAAACCGCAAAGCCTGACCATGAAAAAGAGAACAACCAGGTTTTGCCCCAGAACAGCGAAACTGATGATTCTGAACTAACACATTATATTCATGGACTATTGGTCCATCTTACAGAACCTCTTTCTCCAAACGCGAATATCACTGTAAATGACCAGACCAAACCCATCAGCGTCACCATCAAGGATGTAACAACCTCAGACATACTTATTGGACGGGATGGTCAGACATTAAGCGCTATTCAATATATTGCCAATAGGATAATAGCCAAAAACAGGCCTGGAGCCGCGCGGGTCCAGCTTGACACGGAAGATTTTCTGGAAAAACAGAATGAAGAACTGCAGCAGAGCGCTTTTCAACTGGCCAGTAAAGCCAAGAAAATCGGCAAGACAATGAGTACAAGGCCCCTTAGCTCATACCATCGCAGGATAGTGCACATGGCCCTTCAAAGCGACAAAAAAATCCGTACTAAAAGCAAAGGTGACGGTCCCATGAAAAGGGTGCTCATCATGCCCAAGCAGCGGCGGAAGAAGCCATCACAGGATTAATAATTCAAGGGGCGGGGAAAACATTTTCCGCCCCTTCTTTTTTATGAACCAATGAGATATTTTCAGGATACCATAGCAGCCATCTCCACGCCCATAGGGGTGGGAGCTGTAGGCATTGTCAGGCTGAGCGGCAACCAGAGCCTTGAAATAACCAAAAAGCTGTTTCAGCCGAAACATAAGGACCTCAAACCATACAAACTGACCCATGGCTGGATAAATAACAAGTATGACAAACCCCTGGACGAAGTCCTGGTAAGTTTCATGCCCGGTCCGGGCTCTTATACCGGAGAAGACGTAATAGAGATTAATTGTCACGGCAATCCGGCTATTATGGAGGCTGTTCTGGAAGCTGTCATGTCCCTGGGAGCGAGGCAGGCCCAACCAGGCGAGTTCACCAAAAGATCCTTCCTTAACGGAAAAATTGACCTTGCCCAGGCAGAAGCGGTTCTTGAAATGATCAGCGCGCCGACCGAGGCAGGAGTTTTTCTGGCCAGGAACAAATTAAAAGGTCATCTGTCCCGGAAAATTGACACCCTCCGGAGCAGGCTCCAGCAGCTCAAGGAACAGTTATGCCTCGCGGTTGACTTTCCTGAAGAGGAAATCGAATGTCTGCCAGCCCATGAGCTTGCCTTAAGGGTACAGAAGTGCCAAAGGGAGGTTATGGGGCTTATCCGGGACTTTGAGCAGGGAAGAATCTGGACCGACGGAGTGCTTGTGGTCCTGACAGGAAGGGTTAATGCCGGCAAGTCAAGCCTGATGAACGCCATTATTGGAAGAGAACGGGCAATTGTGACTGAAATTCCCGGCACTACCCGCGACTATCTGGAAGAAGCCATAAACCTGCAGGGTCTGCCGGTGAGGCTGGTAGATACAGCCGGCCTTAGGGAAGCTTTTGATCAGGTTGAAATAAAGGGCATGGAAAAAGGAAAAGAACTCATAGGCTCAGCCGACTTTCTTGTCCTGGTCATGGACTCAACCATGGAACCTTCATCCCATGATCTGGAAATTTTAGACAGCATGGAGCCTGAAAAGCTTTTAATAGCCCTCAACAAATGGGATCTCATCACTTGCGCCCCCAGGTGGACCAGGGAACTTGAAAAAAAACATCCTTTCATTTTCAGAATTTCCGCGAAAATGGGAACCGGACTGGAGAAACTCATGGCCCGCATAAGACAGGCCGCGTTGACCGGGAAAGGCCCCAGGCCTGAGGGCGCTTTGATTCCCAACCTCAGACAGAAGTCATGTCTTGAAAAGGCATCCCTGGAACTTCTGGAACTGGCAAGGGAAGCCAGAGCCGGGATTTCCTATGATCTTCTGTCAACACGTCTCGACTATGCCTGTTCCGAGCTGGATCAGGTCACCGGCAGAATAACCCCTGATGAAGTTCTCAATTCCATTTTTGACAATTTCTGCATTGGCAAATAGCATGAACAGCATGAGCAAAGTAACCGCTAAAAAAAAGCCCGGTCCAAAAACCAATGCCAGCCATCATTTTGATCTGGAGACGCTCTATGTGGAATGCGCCCGATGCGGACGCCCGCTTATCTGGGAAAAGGGAACCACTACCTTTATCATCCAGAGTTCAGGAATAGAGAAATCTCTGGGTTCTGACTGGCTTATTCTATCCATGGGCTGTCCGTCGTGCAGTCCGGACCAGCTTGAATTTGTGCTGACCCTTGCCCGTCCAGGCAGCAATTCAGCCCGTTCCTTAAAAGAAAAACAAAGGTCCAACTGAAAATGAGACGGCCTGGAAATGAATAAAAACCTGGTCTGGATAAATGTTTGCGAGCCGTCCGCTGACAATTACGGAGCCCTGCTCATGCAAGAGCTCAAAAGACGGCGCCCTGAGCTGGAAATCATGGGCATGGGAGGGCCGGCAATGCGGGAACAGGGCCTTATAACCGTATCCAGATCAGAGGACATCTCTCTGGTGGGTTTGACAGAGGTTTTTACCGCTCTGCCCCGGATAATGGGTTATCTGAGAGATATTAAAGCCAGGATGCGAAAAGACAGACCCGCCTTACTGATTCTGATGGACGCTCCTGACTTCAACTTTCGCCTGGCTAAAATGGCCCAAAGCCTCAAAATCCCGGTTCTTTACTATATTGCCCCTCAGGTCTGGGCCTGGCGAAAATCCAGGATAAAATTCCTTCAGAAATACGTGGATCGCATAGCCTGCATTCTGCCATTTGAGCAGGATTTTTTTCAGCAAAACAGCATCCTGGCTGATTTTGTGGGACATCCGGTCATGGAAGGCTTGAGTTTGCCTGAATTGGACAAAATTGCCGCCAGGAAAAACCAGATTGCCATTCTCCCGGGGAGCAGGAAAAAAGAGATATCTACGTTATTGCCTGTTTTTTCCAGATCAGCCGACTTGCTGCGCAGGGATTACCCGGATATGATATTCAATGTTATTCAGGCGCCTGGCATCAAAATGGACTTTTTAAAGCAATACTGCCCCCCGAAGCCCTGGTTCAGGTTCATTACCTCTGACAACAGGCACGCGTTCATGAAAAAAAGCAGCCTGGCCCTGGCCGCTTCCGGAACCGTAACTCTTGAATGCGCCATTCTTGAAGTTCCGGCCATTGTGGCTTATAGACTGTCCTGGATCAGCTACCTGGTTGGAAGAATGCTCATTCATGTAAAATACATCAGCATGCCTAATCTTATTCTGGGTCGGGAAGTTTTTCCGGAACTCATCCAGACCAGGGCCAACGTGGACAATATAGTATCCTCGTCCCGAGCCTGGCTGGAGAGCCCCAATGAAACAGCCCGGGTCAGAGCCCGTCTGAAAAAGATTAAAGACCTCCTTGGAAATAAATCAGCCACCATATCTTGCGCTGATCTGGTGTTTGAACTCATGGACAAAGGGAAATAAAATGAAAAAAATTAACCTGGGCGTCATCGGAGTTGGCCACCTGGGAAAATTCCATGCCCATCTTGCCGCGCGAATAGACTGTATTCAACTTATGGGCGTTTATGACATAGACCATGAGCAGGCGGCCCGGGTCTGCAGTGAATGTGGCACTGTCCCTTTTTCAGATCTGGACGAACTTCTGTCCAAAGTGGAAGCCGTCAGCATTGTCGTCCCAACAAGTGAACACTTCAACGTGGCCATGAAGGCCCTGGAGCACGAGTGTCACCTGTTTATTGAAAAGCCCATCTCATCCACGGTTGAACAGGCCAGACAGATTGTTGACAAGGCCAGGGAAAAGAAAAAAAAGGTTCAGGTTGGACACATTGAACGCTTTAATCCGGCCATGCTGGCTATAAAAAACTACAGCCTGGCTCCCATGTTTATCGAGGCTCATCGTTTAAGCCAGTTCAATCCCAGAGGCTGTGACGTGAGTGTGGTCCTTGATCTCATGATCCATGATCTGGATATGATCCTTTATCTGGTCAAAAGCAGGGTTGTACATACCGACGCGTGCGGGGTTTCAGTGGTTTCGGAAACAGAAGATATCGCCAATGTCAGGCTCAAATTTGAAAACGGCTGCGTTGCCAACCTGACCAGCAGCAGAATCTCCCTCAACCCAATGCGCAGGATGCGTCTTTTTCAGAAAAATCAGTATATTGCCATGGATTTTATGGAAAAAAAGTCTGACATCTTCATGCTCAGAGACCAAAGTCAAATTTCTGAGCATGAAACGCCGGCCATGGTGGTCAGCCGCATAGGAGTGGGAGATAAAGCCAGAGACATCATCTATGAAAAACCAACCCCTCCTCAGGTCAATTCCCTTGAAATGGAACTGGAGGAATTTGCCCGGGCAATAATTTTTGATCTTGAGCCGGAAGTGCCCGGAGAACAGGGCATGCAGGCTCTTGAAGTAGCCAACACCATCCTTGAAAAAATTGCCAGGCCATAACATTAAGTTTCGGGCACGTCAGGCAATAATAATTGGGTAAATTGAATGGAACTTAGACATATTTTAAAATGAAAAACAAAGGAAAGTCATGGAAGATAAAATATTCAAGCTGGGCCTTTCAGTGGAAGCCATATCCCTTTATCTGATTTTATTTGATCTTGAATTTTCAAAGGTCCCATTGGAGATGAAGAATATCGAGCCCAGATGGAACGCTCCACAGGATCTTCTGAACAAGGCCCTGGCTGAACTGGAAATGAACACGGTTGTCAGCAGAAGAGGCGACGCTCTGGAAATCAATCCCGTCTCAGCCTGGACCGAGACCAAAAACGCCTGATCAGCCTTTACTAATGTTTTCCGTTCCTGAACTATGGGCAGGTCTTGTCTTTCCCCTTTTGAAGCTCTGCGTGTTCATTTCCGCCGGGGTGTTCATTGGCAATCTGATTGAAGCCCTGAACTGGACAAGATTTATGGCCCTGTTTGCCACTCCTCTGGTCAGGGCCGGAAGGCTTAAAGACATTTCCGGGGCCAGCTTTTCCATGGCCTTTTTTTCCGGGGTGGCTGCCAATACCATGCTGGCCGAAGCTTACGAACAAAAAAAGCTGAACCGCAAAGAGCTTGTTCTTTCCAACCTGTTCAATTCCCTGCCAACCTATTTTCTGCATCTGCCCACAACTTTTTTTATTATTGCCCCTCTTATAAAAGCCGCGGCAATCCCATATCTCTTCCTGACCATTTCCTCTGCCGTCCTGAGGACAGCAGTGGTTATATTCATGGGCAGGTTTATTCTTCCGGCCAAGGAAGATCTGTGTGTCCAGTGCGAATTGCCGCCCTCGGAAAAGCTGGAATGGGCCAAAGTCTTTGCCAAGGTCAAATCCAGATTCGGGAGAAGATTTAAAAAGGTTATGGTTTTCACTGTCCCCATCTATTCCCTGTTTTATGTGCTGCAAAATACCGGCTTTTTCTCCGCGGTTGAAAAATTCATGTCAGAACATATGGGGATCTTGAGTTTTCTCCCGCCCCAGGCCATAAGCATTATAGTACTTCAATTGGCGGCTGAATTTTCAGCCGGTCTGGCCGCGGCAGGCTCATTGCTGGACAGCGGAGCGCTGGGGATAAAAGAGGTGGTTCTGGCATTGATAATCGGCAATATACTGTCTTCTCCCATGCGGGCCATACGGCATCAGCTGCCCTATTATGCTGGAATCTTCAGCCCTTCCCTGGCAGTGAGACTGATTTTTTACAATCAGAGTCTGAGGGCTGCCAGCCTCATGGTTACGGGCGGGGCTTATTATCTCTGGGGCTGAGTTAATTAGGCTCTTCGACGATAGCTGTGGATTTTGTTCAAATCCACTCATTGTGTCGAGGAAACGCTAATTATCTCATAAGGAATTTGTTATGGTCAGACCTTATCCAGCAGATCACTGCCGTTTTTCAAAAGCCTGTGTATCTGCTTTTCTTTGAATCCGGCCCTGCTTTTAAGAAGACCTGTTTCCACTGCAGGGTCGAACAATGGATAATCACTGCCAAAGAGCATCCTGTCCAGAGGATGTCTGTTCAGAATTTTCTTCAGCAACCCATCATCAATAAAGGGTAAAGAACTGGAAGTATCAAGGAAGACATCAGTACCGGCCAGATATTGCAGAGAGTCATCCCAATGCAGATATCCCCCCAGGTGCGCGGCCACAATAACCAGGTCAGGATATTTTTTCCTGATGGCTGCCAGCTTGCCAGGACTAGAAGGATTCTCATCCGGCGGCAATCTGTCTCCCACGTGAAACATCAACACGAATCTATTGCCAATAGCTTCAAAAAAAGGAAGCAGGCGGGGATCTGCCAGATCATATCCCTGAAAATCAGGATGAAACTTCAGACCCTTGATTCCTTTTCTTTCCAGCCGATCCAATTCACTCTTCCAGTTGATGTAGTCAGGATGAAGGGTTCCAAAGGCATTGAGCCGAGAATAAGTGCCCTGCAAAAAGATTGCCCAGTTGTTGGCCGGTATAACCTGGTCCGGACTTGTTGCCGCTGTGTGCACCACGGCCCTTTGGATTCCTGCTTTATCGAGAAAGACCAGCAGGTCCTCCACCAGTCCTGTTCCCACCGGATTAATGCCATAGTGATTTTTCAGCTGCACAAGAACTTTCTCAGCTATCTTGGGATGAAACACATGAGTATGAAAATCAGTGGTCATTTTACACCTGGCATTAAACTTGAGCATGTTACACGCAAAGCCGCTCAGATACATCATCCCTTTGAACAGGGCAACAGGCTGTTAACGCTTCCGCGTATTGACAGAATGGAGGTCATATGATCTGAAATAATCCCATGATCGACAAGACAAATATTATTCCGGCAGTCATGGAACGTCTTCAAGCCCTGCCCACGGAACATTATCTGGATGTGCGCACTTACAAGCGCAACCGGTATGTATTTTTTGTTAAAAAAGGCGAGGATGACTTTTTAGTTATTGAAAACGGATACTTTCAGGAGCGCTTTGAAAAGGTGCCCATGAAAAAAATAAAAAAGCTTTTTAAAACCATTCTTAAAAAAGAATTTCCCCGAAGTACAAAGATCAGGGTTTATAACATGGGTGAATATAATGAAGAAACAGCTGAAAACACGCGGAGAAAGGTTTTGTGATTTTTGTTTCCATCTTAAGGATCTATGAATTTTTCTGCTGAAGCGTAATTTTTATTAAATCTAACGATAGACTGATGTCTAAGAAATAAGAATATTTTAGCCGCCCGCTTGGCTCGACATGAAGGTTAACCCGGTTAAATCCAGCAGAACTGGAACGCGTTGCGTTATTTAACCGGGCAGGGAACAAAGTATGAAGTTAAATTTTGCACCGCAGGTGCGGACATCTTTTCTGCTGGCAGGTCGCCAGCAGAAAAATGATTTCTGTCTGTCTTTTAAGTCTGCCTTGGTCGAGCGAAGCGGGCGGTTGATATAATCTTGCCTCAAAAAGCTGAAAATCATACCCTATCGTAAGTAAGGCTGAACCGACACTCAGGATTCTCATGGTAAAATTATTTCTTCCCTGCTTTTCCTGGGTCTTGGGCCCGGGTTTTCAGCCGGGTAGCCAGCCGCCAGAAGGGCCACTACGGCCATTTGCTCTGGAATGTTGAACTTTTCTTTAATTGCCTCCTCGTCATACATCCCTATCCAGCAGGTTCCCAGACCAAGCTCCACCGCCTGAAGCATGATCTGGGTTATGGCTATGGAGCAATTGGCTGCGGCCGCGCCGCGCAGAAGCTCAGACGAAGCGTCCCGGGCCTTTTGCAGGTATTCTTCAATTCCTGCCAGCATTTCCGGGGGCAGCACCCCGCTGTCACGAAGAAAGCGGACGCTGGCTCCGGCGTCTTCAAGGTAACGGGTCAGGTCCGCGCAACAGACAAAGATGATATTGGCCCCTCCAACCCAGCGCTGACCCTTGACCGCTTCCCTGGACAGCCAGGTAATATCGTCCTTATTCTGAATGATCCTGAAACGCCATGGCTGGGCGTTGAGCCCCGAAGGAGCCAGCCTGGCCGCTTCCAGCAGCAGATCAATCTCATCTCCGGCGACATCCTTATCAAGAAATTTTCTGATGCTTCTTCTCTTACTTATGGCCTGAACTACGTCCATGAAATCCTCCGTTGTTTTCTCAAACCTTTTGATGTTTCTTTTCAAATCACGGCTCAAATGGAATGTCAATTTGTTTTCAGGCAGACAATTTTTGTATTGCTCAAGAGCTAATCGGCCCCAACGGAACCCCTTGAAAAATTACCGGATTATTTCGAAACAAGCTCAAGCAATCTCTATGGCAAAACTGCATGAGACTGAATTTACGGCCAAATCCAATTTAGCTGCTTGAAACCTGTTTTCAGCTTGACAACTTATTATTTGCGCACATATTAAGTTAACAAGAGGTAAATTATGAAAAATATAACCCTGTCAATTGATGAAGAAGTTCTTAAAGCCGGCCGGGAATACGCCCGGCTGCACAATATGTCTTTTAATGCCCTGGTCAGGAAACTCATCGAGCAGGCAGTTGTTTATCCATCAGATCGATGGCTGGATGACACTTTTTCCCTGATGGACAGACTTGATGTATACTCAGGCGATGCAAAATGGACAAGGGATGAACTCTATCGTGTCTAAGATTTTCATTGATACCAACATCCTGGTCTATACCCTGGATAAAAGACATGAAGCCAGGCAGCAAAAGGCGAGAAAGGTACTGAAAAAAACGGCGAGTTCGCATCAGCCTGTTATTTCAACACAGGTCATCAAGGAATTTTACGTGGTTGCCACCGCCAAACTGGGAGCCGATCAAATTATCATCAAAAATATAATTCACAATTTCCGCAATATGGAAATAGTCAACAATGATCTTGAACTCATAGAACAAGCCATAGATATCAGCGTGTTATCAAGACTGTCGTTCTGGGACTCACTGATAATCGCCGCCGCTGAAAAGGCAAGGTGCGAGATTATTCTCTCCGAGGATTTAAACCCTGGACAACTTTACAGGGGGGGGGCTGTTCTCAACCCGTTCACAGTCGATTTCTAAGGGATAAAGAGCTTGCTAATTCGAAATTACCGCAAGGATTTGTAACGAAGGACAAAATCCTTTAAAAGCATTGCCTGCTGCTCCATGAAATCAACCCACCCACAGAGGGCTTCCCGGCCTTCAGAGGTAATTTTATAGGCGCGCTTGGCAGGACCAGCTTCATCTGTCTGCCAGGAGGAAGTGACAAAGCCATCCTCTTCCAATTGCCTCAAATGTCTGTAAACCATGCCTGGAGGGGCTTTCCCCTGAACAAAGCCATAGTCCTGAATGGACTTTACCAGTTCATATCCATGGCATGACTGTCCTTCCTCCAAGGCCAGCAGCAGAGAAGGCTTCATATACCTTTCAGCCTTACCCTGGCCTGCCTGACGACCAGTATCTGTTTTTTTTCTTTTCATAATAAGTTTTATATTGACATATGTGTTATAAGGATATATATACAATTTAAGATTATACGTCAAACGGACATTAAACAATTTAAATCTATAGGAGGATTTTATGGCTGGCAAGATTTTTATCAGAGAAAGACGAAAGATTGAAAAGGGTGAAAAAAAACCTCGTTTTCGGGTTGTGGCTGTGTCCGGGGCGGATGTAAAATTTGAAGTGGAACACATTCGGAAACAGGAAATCGATGAAATTGCGGAAATTATCGGCGCGGAGGTAATCCTGCTCAAGCCGGAAAAAGGCAAATCCAAGCCTGAAGAGGAAGCATAATAATCAGCCCCTTGCTTCCTGAATCATCGAGCAACTGCTTATTGCACACTTTCAGTCCGGGATGACGTCAACATGGCGAAATCCCGGATTTTTTTATAGAATGAAAAAAAATATACAAAACTTACACAGTTCAGGAGCTAACATTTGGACGACATTTATGAAAAAATGGTGAACAGAAAATCCACAGCTAACATCGAAGAGCCTGAAAAATTAAGCTTATACCTGAGCTGGGTTCAATCTTGGTGAATTCTGTCAGAGCCTTTTCCAAAACGTTCGTCGCTTTTGTGACTTCTAGCGTTTTGTTGTTTTTCATCCAGCCATCCAAAGCGATCCGCCGGCCAGATATCGAAATCTCTGACATAGGGTTTAATGTCCAGAACAGGCGTACCATCCAGGATATCAACATTCTCCAGATGAACGGAACAACCATTGACTCCGGTGAGTTTGAGCACTGACAGGCCAATTGAATTGGGACGTTTCGGAGAGCGGGTAGCAAAAACGCCTCGGAATTCCGTATCAAGAAAGGGCTTGACCTGGAGATCGTAACCTTCATTTTTATGACAATGATACAGTAAAATCACATGAGAAAATCCCTCCAGATCCTTGAGACCGGCAACAAATTCCGGAAAGATATCCACACGCCCCACAATACCTCTGGCACCCAGAGGCTGAATAGGCATTCCTTTCAAGTCCTTAAAAGGTGAATATACCTTGCCGATGGCTTGATAACATATCTTTAAATGGTCTTTTGGATTCATGTCTCCCTCTTTGCCAAGATGATCAACAAGAGTCAATCCTCATTCTTTGAGAATCAAACCTTTAATCTTTCAGACTTCAGCACATAGGCGATAATAATTCCAGCAATAAAGCCTATGGCGAGATTTGAGGCCAGGGTGATGCTGACGATTAGAACAGGCACGAACAGATCCTTTCGCGTCTTTATGTCAAGAATGGTCAGGGCCAGCTGCATCCCGGCGAATATGAGCAGAACACCCAGGGCTGACAGAGGTATCAGGTTAATGATCGACAGCATGCCCCCTCCCAGCAGAAGAGCCAGAAGGATAAAAATTACCCCGATGATTAGATTTGAACCACCAGTTCTGGCTCCAAAACAGTATCTGGAAGCCAGTCCGCCTGCTCCATGACACATGGGCATTCCACCGAAAATATAGCTTATAAGATTGGCCGCAGACATGCTCAAGGTCAGGCTGCGGGGCGTGACCATTTTATTCTCATTAGGAAAATACTGATTATACAGATCATTGGTGGCGATAACAGCGTTGCCCAGGGTCATTGGAATCTGAGGCATTACCAGCATGAGCAGAGCAAAGGAATAGTCAGGACCTGAAGGGAAGCCGTATGGGAAGAAATCAGGCATATGAAAACCCGGTAAAAGTTCTGACATTCCCTCTCTTGTTCCCAGCAACAGTCCGATCAACACTCCCGTGCCAACCACGATAAGCGCTGCCGGCACTCGCTTGTTGCCCAGCATAAGAAGGGTCAGAATTCCCAGAAATCCACCGATAATCAGGCCAAGGGGCAATGGACCCAGGGGTTGATGTGCCGACCCTGATTCCCGGATCCAGAAGGACATCCAGCATATTGGAGGTGGAAACGTTTACTTCCGGCTGAGCCAGGGCGCAGAGATTGTTTCTGGTGAAAAGCGCAACCGGACCTTTCTGTCCTTTATCCACGAGGGTCTTTGGGTGTGCCATGTTGGCCGAGGCAAACACATGTACCTTTTCTCCCTGTTCAATTCGCTGGCGAAGCAGACCTGAAGGAGCAAATTCAGTCTTGATCACATTACCGGTTGACTGCTCAAATGCCCTGGCCACATCTCCCAGGGCCGACCGCAGGCTGCCCGCGGCGTAAAGGGTGATTTCCTCAGCCACACTGGCAACCGGGAAAAGGACAAGGGCCATGAAAACCACTGTGTAAAATTTCAACTTTTTCATAATGTCACCTTTTAAATGTCACCTTACAAAATTATAGTATTAAAATACCGGACCCAGCCGGTTGACCTCTTCGATAGAAAAAAGCTGATTCAAGATTCAGTGTAGGCCGCGTCAGGGGCAAATTCGACCCTGACCTCGTCTCCCACAAATATTCCGGATTCAACCGCCTCCTGCCTGGTCATGATGGTCCTTAAAGGTACCCCCACGTCCAGCAGGACCTTGATATGTCCGCCCTCGGCTGTCATCTGAAGGACCGAGCCTGTAACAGAGTTGCCAGAGGAAGATTCCCTGGTCTTGTCCAGCCTGTAAATTCTTATTTTTTCAGGTCTTACAAAAACCCTGCACTGGCCTGTTCGTCCGGAAACAATTTCCAGCTCCACCTTGTCCCCTATCAGGCAGACGTTTTGTTCCTGGCGGCGGACAACAGTTCCAGAGAGGAGGTTTTCTCCGCCTGGACCGGTCAGCCTGCCTTCAAACATGAACACCTTGTTTTCACCCAATCTTGCTGCTTCAAGACGCTTATGCGTGGAAAATATTATTGTGATACCCTTTTCATCGCGGATCTCTCTGATGACAGACTCGATTACAGCCTGGTT
>PXDF01000191.1 GCA_003566455.1 Desulfonatronovibrio sp. | reverse complement strand
CGTATCAAGATTACGACTGTGCAGTTCCTGAACCACATATCCGATTCTCATCCCCTTTGGCCTGCTTATGCTTCC
The DNA here is from genome assembly GCA_003566455.1 of Desulfonatronovibrio sp. Lineage (GTDB taxonomy): Bacteria > Desulfobacterota > Desulfovibrionia > Desulfovibrionales > Desulfonatronovibrionaceae > Desulfonatronovibrio. The sequence continues at coordinate 2,690 of PXDF01000191.1, read as the reverse complement.
TGTGTCAGGTTCAGTCAATCCCGCAATCATACTGAGCAATGTGCTTTTGCCGCAGCCGTTGGGTCCGGTTACAGCCAGACGGCTGCCGGGATTAACCTCAAGGTTGACGTCCTGGAAAAGATTTTCTCCGCTGTAAGTTTTTGAAACATTGGCAATGGTTATCTTCATCTGATATGGTCAGCCTTCTTACCGGGGTCTATTATTTGATGAAAGCGTATAATCCAACTTGTCTATAAAATCAATTTATCAGGGTTAAGGCCCTATTTTGGGCATTGAATTTTAATTATGTCCAATGTAGACATAAGTTTTTTCGTAATAGTTTAGCCGTTTGCATGTTGCACGGCTTCCTGCCCGGAGGCATACAGCCCGGAGAGGGACTGGCTCTTCCAGCCTTTGTTTGATTTAGTCTGTTTTGGTACATAATCAAAAAACAAGGGCTGGGGTGCCTGTCACCTGCTTTCCTAAAAAATGGGATAAACTGCTACGTATTTTCCAACAAAAACAATTAATCTGGAGGGAACAATGATACCTGAAGAGCTTCAATATACAAAATCCCACGAATGGGTTAAATTAGATGAAAGCTTTGTTCTTACCGGGATCACCTATTTTGCCCAGGAACAGCTTGGCGATATCACCTTTGTGGAGCTGCCCCAAACAGGACAGGCACTTGAGCAGGGTCAGGAAATGGGGGTTGTAGAGTCTGTCAAGGCTGCCAGTGAATTCTATTCCCCTGTTTCCGGAGAAGTCATGGAAGTCAACCTTGATCTGGAAAATGCGCCTGAACTTATCAACCATGATCCTTACGGCAAGGGCTGGATTGCAAAAATTAAAGCATCTGAACCTGTCAGCGGCCTGCTTAGCCCTCAGGAATATGAGGAACTTACAGGCGGTTAAGCATCAGCCTTTATAGCACTACATCGTCATTTTATTGAAGCTGGAAGGGGGACTGGCTTTTCCCGGACCTGCTTGCCTCAAAATTATGACGTTTAAAACATCGGTTGATGCTCAAGTGAGGCCCGGAGTGCCTGTCCCCTGCATCCATTAAAACAGGCTAAACTCTTACAAACCACCAAAAACTACTATGCCATACATACCACACACCCAGGAACAGCAGAAGGAAATGCTTCATACTGTGGGACTTGACCATCTGGATGATCTTTTCAGGGTTATCCCGGACAATCTGAAACCCGGCAGCTTTGAACTTGCTCCCGGCAAAAGCGAGATGGAAGTAATCAGCTGCCTCCGGCATCTCTCGTCTCTCAACAGTACAGGGCTGAGGAGTTTTCTTGGTGCCGGCTTTTATGATCACTTCATCCCTGCTGCAGCTCCAGCCCTTGTTTCCAGGTCAGAATTCTATACAGCATATACCCCTTATCAGGCTGAAGCTTCGCAAGGAAGTTTGCAGGCTCTTTTTGAATATCAGAGTTCCATGTGCAGGCTGATGGAGATGGATTATGCCAATGCTTCTGTATATGACGGAGGCACAGCCATCTATGAGGCCATGATGATGGCTGTAAGGCAGACTGGGCGTAGACAAATCATTATCTCCGGCGATCTGAATCCCATTTATCAGCATATGCTCAAATGCTACACCAAAAATCTGCGCCTGGAACTGATCATCATCGACCAGTCAAGCGGCCTGCCTGTCATGGACAGTCTAACCTCGGCCCTGGACCATGACTGCGCTGCCCTTATTGTCCAGAACCCCAATTTTTTCGGAAATATTTATGACTACGCACCGATTTTTGCCCGCTGCCGGGACCTGAGCATTGTTTCCATTATATCGGTTTACCCCCTGCTTCAGAGCATCCTTAAGACCCCGGGTGAAATGGGGGCGGACATCGCCGTTGCCGAAGGGCAATGCCTGGGCCTGCCCCTGAATTTCGGAGGACCGTATCTGGGCATCATGACCTGCGCCGGGCATCTCATCCGGCAGATGCCCGGAAGAATTGTGGGCAAAACCAGAGATTCTGAGGGAAAAGAAGGCTATGTCCTGACCCTGCAGGCCAGAGAACAGCACATCAGAAGGGAAAAAGCCACCTCGAACATCTGTTCCAACCAGAGCCTGTGCGCCTTGCAGGCCCTGGCCTATGTCTGCCTTGCAGGCCCGGAAGGATTGCAGAGCACGGCCCGTAAATGTGTGGAACTGGCCCATTATGCGGCTGAAAAACTTACTGCCGTGGAGGGTGTAGCCCTGCTTAACCATGCCCCTTTCGGCAATGAGTTCGCCCTGTCCCTGCCCATGAATGCCTACGAGCTTATCGGGGAACTGGTTCAAAAAGGCTTTGTCCCGGGTTTTCCCCTGGGCAGGTATTATCAGGGCATGGACAACTGCCTGCTTATGGCCTGTACGGAAAAGATAACCAGGCAGGATATCGGGGTCCTGGCCGAGCTTATCAGGGGCATGGTCCGGGGAGACTGAGGTCTATCGGCCCCGGGATGAAACCCCCCGGTCCCGGACCTTGAACAGCACGCGTGACACAAGGTTTTGCGATGAAAACTATATTTGATCATTCTGTTCCCGGAAGGGTCAGTCCGCACCAGCAGAAAACAGAAACCGATTCAGACAGGTATATTCCAAAAGAGCTGGGCCGGAGCAGTACACCAGATTTGCCCCGGGTTGGTGAACTGGATGTTGTCCGCCATTTTACCCGCCTTTCCAGGCTCAATTTTGGGGTGGACTCCAATTT
>PXDF01000210.1 GCA_003566455.1 Desulfonatronovibrio sp. | reverse complement strand
GCTCAGTTCAATGCTGATCATTTTGGGGATGGTCCGCTCCAGCATTTCAGCAGCTTCCTTAACCTGGTGGTTAAGATCCATATTCTGTCTTTTGGCTTCGGCCTTTCTACTGAACTGAAGCATTTGTCTTACAAGTTGGGCAGCCCGGTCCATGGATTTCTGGATGGTTGGAATACGTTTTTTCCCGGGATGATCATCAGCCAGCTTCATGTCCAGAAATTCCAGGTTGCCACCCATGACATGCAAAAGATTGTTGAAGTCATGGGCTATGCCTCCGGCCAGGATGCCCACGGATTCCATCTTCTGGGCCTGGTTGAGCTGGGCCTGGAGTTTCTCCCGCTCCTCCTGGGCCATCCTGACTTCAACTAATGAACCGATGAGCCGGGCAGATGCCCGCAAACGGTTCTTGGCCAGCTCAATAATATATGGTGGACGGGAATCATGAGCATAGGACTCTTTTTCAAGCGCATCATAGTTTAGGCCATAGGTTTTGGCCAGCTGCCTTAATTTTTCAGGTTCCCTGGGCGGGTCGCCATAACCGAAATTGATGACCCCGATTACCTTTCCCCAGGCAAAAATGGGCTCCGCGTAAAGACGAATACCGCCGCTGCACTCTATGTCCATGGGAGTGCCCCCGGCTATGGCCTCTTTTGAACAGTCGGTCCAGCAGGATTCATGACACAGCCACCTGCCGGAGTTCAAGGCCTGGACATTATCCGGGGTATCGCACAAATCCCTGGAGGCTCGGTCCATCATCCGACACCAGCCTGAGGCGAAGATCCCGAAGGCGTAGTCGCCGTTTTGTTCGTACACGGCCGAGGAAGTCTCCAGAAGATCCAGGTAATCCTCGGCAATATTGCCCAAAAGTTCCTTGCCGACATATTTAAGAATAATGCCGTCACGGTTCAACCGGGTCAGATCCCCGTATCCCTGATCATGAACTTCTTCTTGCCGGGACACTTCTGAATATGGCTTCTTGGACAGCATCCATTCAATCTTTTCCAGGTCTTTTTGAGCCCGTTTGCGTTCGGTAATATCCAGCACACTCCCGAGAAAATAAAGGTTCTCGCCGGAAACATCCCTTATTGTGTTGGCATCGAGGATGGCATAAACTGTTTGTCCGTTCTTATGGATAAATTTTTTCTCCATGCGGTAATGATCAATTTCTCCCGCGGCCAGCTTGGACTGTTTTTCAATATCCTGCTCCAGCGAATCAGGATGGGTAATCTCCCTTAGATGTCTGCCGATGAGGTCCTTCTCCTGGTATCCAAGCATTTCACAGTAAGCCTTATTGGCGCTCATGATATTAAAATCAAGGGATATCCGGGCTAAACCAACTGCTGTATTCTCATATATAGACCTGAGACGGGCTTCGCTCTCCCTTAGCCTGTCCTCGGTCAATTTACGGTCAGTGACATCCCAGACAGTGGACACCATAAGATCGCTTTCAGGAAGGGGAATATTCTTGGCTGTGATATAGAACGTTTCCTGTCCTGGACGGGAAACCGGGACATCCTTCCAGTACATCCGATCAGGGTCATTGCCGGCACAGTCTTCAACCACCCTTTTTTTGATTATTTCCCTGAATTCCGGGTCCTGATATACAACTTCCCAGAAATCATTTGGCGGCGCCAGCTCTTCTTTTGTTGTCCGGTAAAACCTGGCAAAATTGTCGTTCATGTAGGTAAAATGCACCTTTGGATCAACTGAATTGATAGCTACACCCACAGGAAGATTATCCAGGGTTGCCTTGATAAAGGCCTCACTTTCTTTAAGTCTTTCCACATCCCGCTTACGTTCGGTCATATCCTGCCAGGCTACGATTCCGCCGGTGATCCTGCCCTGGGAATCGCGAATGGGCCCTGCATCGCAGTTTAAAGGAATTGTTCGCCCGTCAGCATGACGCTGTACAATTTCCTGACCAAAAACAGTCTCACCGTTCATTATGGCCCTGGGCAGGGGAAGCTGCTCCAAACGGGCCTTGGTTATGCCGTCGGCAAGATAAACATCCCATTCACTGAGGATCTGTTCCACGGACAATCCCAAGTGACGTTCCTTAGCCCATCCCATCATTTCAAGTCCATGGCGACTTACCCGCTTGAGGCGCAAATCCTTATCAGCGATAGTGATGCCCATTGGAATATTTTCCATCAGGGCCTCCAGGGTCTGCCTGCCTTCCTCAGATTCCTTAAGGGTTATATTCAGTTGCTTTTCTATCTTTTTTTGTTCAGTGATGTCCTGGAATATGCAGTGTGTGCGTATAAACTTTCCCTGATTGTCACGCTGGATTTTTCCGTTAAAAAATACAAGGATGGTTGTTCCATCATTTTTGACCATTTCAAATTCTACGCCCAGGATTTCACCCACAGCCTTGAACCTTGGAAAATTCTCCCTGAAATGATCAACCCAGTCCGGGTGAAGTATATCACTGAAATTTCTGCCGATAACCTCTTCCCGGGAATATCCGAGTACATCCAGAAAGGTCTGATTGACGTCCAGAAAATTCCCCTGCTCATCCAGAGACTGGTAGGGCATGGGAGCGTTCATGAACATCAGCCTGAATCGTTCTTCGCTGTCCCGTTCTATTTGCTCAGCCAGTTTGCGATCCGAAATATCCGTAGTGAAGCCCTGACAGGCAACGATATACCCCTCTTCATCTCTCACGGGCCGGGCATTCATGGACACCCAGAAAGCAGTCCCATCCCGGCGGAGCCGACGGGATTCATGATTGACAACCTCGCCCTGCTCCTTCATGAGACCAATGAATGTTTCCCTGTCAGCGGGATCGACGTACAACTGTTTTG
>PXDF01000021.1 GCA_003566455.1 Desulfonatronovibrio sp. | reverse complement strand
GTTCAGATACGCCCGCTATATGCCCCTGCTCTATTATATTGGCGCAAAAATTGACCAGCTTGAAGTTCAGTCTCAGAAAAACATGGGTAGATTCATGAAGATTTTGCTGGTCAAACGGCTGGAAAGCAGCTTTTTTGCCTTCAGAAATTCAGTAAACCGGTTTCTCAAATCTTATGAGCTGTTTTTAAGGGAGCTTTCCAGAGGCCGGGTATATGTCAGTGCCAAACATATCAACAAGATATTCGAACTTGTGGAAAGCGGCGACGATGAAGCAGTCCAGCGTCTCATTGATGAAGGCAGAGCAGAGCAGTTTAAAGGCCAGGAGTTCAGGCCTGAATTCAAACAGGACCTTGAACATGATCTGAATCTGTTAAGAGAGATCAGAGACATGTGGCAGGGCATCAGGCGCGATCCAAAGCTTCTCAGGTTCAGGCATGAACTGGGAACCAACCCTGTGCTGCAGAAAAGCCATCTGATAATTTTTACTGAATCAAAGGAAACAGCCGGTTATCTTTATGAAAGCCTGAGTCAGGATCATCCCGGCCGGGTTCTTTTGTTCACCGGGGATTCAGGAGAAGTGGTCAGGCAAAAAGTCCTGGAAAATTTTGACGCCAGATCCAGAATTCAAAAAAATGACCACCACATACTCATATCCACGGAAGTTCTTTCAGAAGGCGTCAACCTGCACCGGTCCAATGTGGTCATCAACTATGACCTCCCCTGGAACCCCACCCGGATGATGCAGCGGGTGGGCCGCATAAACCGTATTGACACCCCTTTTGATCTTATTCACACTTTTAATTTTTTCCCCACCACCCGGTCCAATGACCAGATAAAGCTGAGAGAAGCAGCTGAAGGCAAGATCAACGCCTTTCTGACCCTGCTTGGAGGGGATGCTGAACTTCTGACCGAGGGGGAACCCATCGGTTCTCATGAGCTTTTCAACCGCCTGACAACCAGCAAAGGCCTTGAAGACCCGCAAGAGGAGACAAGCGAACTCAAGTATCTGCACGCGATTAGAGATATCCGGGAAAATGACCCAGCGCTTTTTGAACGAATAAAGCATCTGCCGGGGAAAGCCCGCAGCGCAAAACATCACCCTGATTATCCGGACAGCCTGGTCACCTATTTTCGGCGCGGAAAGCTGCAGAAGTTTTTCCTGGCCGGACCGGACAGACAAAGCGCTGAGCTTGACTTTATTTCTGCCGCCCATGTTCTTGAAAGCGGGCCGGATGATGAAAAGCAGGTCCTTGGCCAGGACATTTACCATCTGCTTGATTTGAACAAGCAGGCCTTTATTGAATCCACCACCCCTGAACTGGCAGAACCCATGAAAAAAAGGGGCCGGGACAGCGCTTCCGATATCTCGCGCATCCTCAGGGCCACCTTGAAAAATACGGCCAGATTCACTGATGATCAGGAAATGTATCTAAGAAAAGTCCTTGCCCGGCTGGAACAAGGGGCCCTGCCCAAACAGACCGCCAAAAACACCCTTAAGGCTCTTACCAGCCTTGGCGAGGAACTCCTTGATCCCATGAAGGTTTTGGGCACCCTGCACAAACATATTCCTGAAAGGCTTCTTAAGAGCCATTTGGCGGAGCAGGGCCCTGCTGTCTCAGGCAGGCGTGAAGTCATTCTTTCCATGTATCTTGGAGGTGATTAAATGAGCAATATCATACCCATAGAATCCATTGCTGAAAAAATAATCATCCTCAGAGGGATGAAGGTCATGCTGGACCGCGATCTGGCAGAACTTTACGGTGTCGAAACCAGGGTTCTAAAACAGGCGGTAAGAAGAAACAGTGAAAGGTTTCCTGATGATTTCATGTTCGAATTGTCTTACGAGGAATTTAAAAATTGGAGGTCACAATTTGTGATCTCCAATTCCGATAAAATGGGGCTGCGTTATCCGCCCATGGCTTTTACGGAACAGGGTGTGGCCATGCTTTCTTCTGTTCTGAAAAGTGAGCGGGCTATTCTTGTAAACATTCAGATCATGCGAGCCTTTACCAGACTCAGACGGATGCTGGCCGACAATGAGGACCTGAGACGCAAGATCGAAGAAATGGAATCAAAATACGACAAACAATTTCGCATCGTCTTTGAAGCCATACAACAACTCCTGGCCACTGAAGAAAAACCCGTCAAAAAAATTGGGTATCTCAAAGAGGATACAGATAAATATCCCAAGCAGACAAATACCTGAGACGTGAACAACCAATGGATAAAAACCAGGCCGGACAGCTCATCAGGCAGACCTTTGAAAGCCCCTTTGACAGGGACCGCTTCAGGATATTCGTCAAAAATCTTCTGAACATGGTGGAGGATGCCCCGTTCATCTACAGGGGCAGATACATCCCCGAGGCCTACGAGCAGTACGTGTCCACCCTGGAAAGGATCGGCAGATACGCTCACGGCAAGACCAGGATGGACATCCTCATCGTCACCCTGAAGAAGACCACATCCCTTGAGCGGGCCAGGACCATGCAGCGCAATTTCATTTCCTGGTACTTAAACGGCAGCCGCGGGGGCGAGCAGAAGGACGCGGCCCTGGCCGCCTTTGTTTCTCCGGATGAGGAAGACTGGCGCTTCTCCCTGGTCAAGATGGACTACAGGTTTGAACTGCCCGCGCCGCAGGAAGGCAAGACCGTGCCAGGCAAAGTCAAGGTCAGGGAGGAATTCACCCCGGCCAGGCGCTGGTCCTTCCTGGTCGGGGCCAGTGAAAAGAGCCACACCGCCCAGTCCAGGCTGGTGGACATCCTGGCTGAGACTGAAAAGAACCCGAGCCTGGAGCGCCTGGAACAGGCCTTCAACATCGAGGTG
>PXDF01000136.1 GCA_003566455.1 Desulfonatronovibrio sp. | reverse complement strand
TGGACTTTATGACTATCTGGAACAAGACCTTTTTAAGATTCTCCGAGAGTTAGAAAAGGGCAAGATTGAATTGGCACTTGGTAAGGAGCTGGAAGTTAAGGGGTCATGACATCATACAAGCCTCCGTTAGCCTTAACGGATACCAGCTCAGCGGGCTTGTGAAGTTCGTCCCCAAAGGGATTGTCCTGGAAATCAGCTATCCCTGGGCTCTTATGCCTTATAAAACAAGAGTTCAGGAGGAAGTAACCGGGATCATGAAATCCCTGTTGAGCTGATTTTTACCGGCAACATTGTGTCTCCAGCCTGCCGGATATCTTTGCATCCCCTGGTATTGTCTGGAATATTACAACCCCTGACCGCAGTTTCGAATTCTCCTCAAAAGCATAGAGCGGGCTTGCCTTGCTATTTTTTTATTTTGAGCAATTTTTTTTATTGACAAAGTTTTTTTGTTTCGATATTGAAATTGAAAATCAATTGCAGAAAATAACACAAGGAGAAAAGGACATGGTGGTTAAAGCAAGTCTGAGTGGTTTGAATGCCAGGGAAAGCCAGAAGCTGAAAAGTGAACTAAATAGGGCATCAAATTCCAATGCGGAAACTATGGAAGATTATGTAAGACTCATTCGTCTGGTCAAAGAAAGTTTTACTAAAAGAAATCCTGCATCAGGCAGTCCATAGGGTGATGATATGACCGCAGCCATCATCGGAGGTATGGACCGTCTACAGCCCCATTACCGGAAGACAGCAAAAAAAGCCGGCTTCAGGCTCAAGATGTTCACAGGCAAGGAAAACTCAATAAACGGACGTTTAGGAAAAATTGACCTGATGATCATTTTCACCAACAAAATTTCTCACACCACCAGAAAAAACGCCTTTGATGCGGCCAAAGCAGAGAATATCCCGGTGCTCATGTGCCACTCATGCGGTGTCTCAACGCTTAAGGAGTGTCTTGAAAACAAAAACTGCTCCCTGAAACAGGACAGAAGATAAGAGACTTATAGTTAAGGTGTTGAAAAGATCCTTTAGAAATCCGAATGGATTTCATTACACCGTGGTTAGGTATGGCCAGATACTTAACATAAAAAATCTTAAGCAAATGCAGATCTTTATTTTGATTGCTCAGAATCCGGCCATGGCTCTTCAGTAATTCTTTCCATTTATTCTAAAGACTGGCAAAAGAAAGGTTGACGATTTAGACAGGGTTAAGCTTATCTCTGGACAAGCACGGTAGACTTGCATAGAGGCCTTGTCAAAAGAGTCCTTTTTTCCCAAAAATAGCAAGGCGACTGCCTGACCATAAAGGTAGAGGAAATAGTTTCACGTCCTGAGGTCTTGTGCGCAAACATAATACGCCCAGAGCTCCTATTAATAAGGATGATGGAAATCTTGAAAATTGGCCAATTCCAGCCACCATTAACTTTCAGATCATGAAAACAGATATCAAATTATGGGGATGAGTACGGCTTTTGTGGCGCTCGCGGCGCTATTCTGGGGACTGTCAGGCGGGATCGGCGGCATTCTCACGGCCCAGGGCTGGGACCCGATTGTGGTGTCGTTCTATCGGGGCGTTATCGGGCTGTTGTTCGTTCTCTCCTGGCTAGCGTTGCGCCCGCGCGGCAGCGGATTGGCAAGTCGCCGATTATGGTTCTGGTCGGCGATCGCCGGTGTGGGCGTAGCTGGCAACTTCGCATTTTATTTCGTAAGCATCGCAAAGGGCAGTGTCGCGGTTGCAGCGACCCTGATGTACTGCGCACCGGTGTTCGTCTATCTCGTGTCCTTCACACTCAAGCTCGAAAGACCCACTCTGTTCAAGTGGGCCGCGATCGCAATGGTAATGCTTGGCGTCGTGCTGCTTACAGGTATTTACGAGATTGGAGCGGGTGAGGTCACGCCGATCGCCGCCGGTGCCGGGCTGCTTTCCGGCCTGTCATACGCGGTATTCATTTTCGGCTTCAAGTATGCGGCACCGCACGGCAGCCCACAGGCGATTCTTATGATAGCGTTCGCGGTACTCGCCACCATACTTGTCTGGCTGGGTGATGCCGATCAGACCGTGGCAGTGCTGAAAACACCGAGTTGGCCACTGTTCGCAGTACTGGGGGTGTTTGGTGCGGGATTGTCGTTCATTTTCTATATCCTCGGCCTGAAACATACCGCACCGGCTGTAGCTTCTATTGTGGCGATGGTCGAGCCGGTAACCGCATCGCTATTCGGCGTCGTGGTTTTAAATGAAAGCCTGGCCGCACTACAGATCTTCGGCATGGGACTGATTTTGGTCACAGTTACTGCGCTGAGTGTATATTCGAGCGCTCAAAATGAGCCTCTTACGACTAAATCACTTGCAGGCAGGATGAAAAACGGGAAAAACCAGCTCCCTCGATAAGCCCCCCAAGAGCAGATCGTCGACATTTCGGCCTGCTTCAACATACCGTTGCCGGTCAGCAATCGGCACCTTTTAAATGATGCATGTGTCTGGACATCTCAGAAATAATTCTAAAGGGATACAGACGGCTTGGAATATTTTCAGATGTGGAAATTACCTGGTCAGTAAGAAAAACAGCCTGACCTGACCGGTGAAAGGGGGGAGTAACGTGTCAATGGTTATGTCTAATGGAGCCATCCATGGTCACCTTAATGGATCGATCCATTTTAAAATGCCTGTGGCAAAATTCTCATAAAAATTTTTAGGACAACACAAAAGTTTTTAAATATAGTTGCTTAGTAATGAAGAAAATTCTTTACACGGAATGTGTCAATGAAAATGAGACACATATACAATTTATTTAAGCAACTCTGCCTGGTTTAACTGATGGTTTCAGGCGGA
>PXDF01000023.1 GCA_003566455.1 Desulfonatronovibrio sp. | reverse complement strand
GTAAGAAGAACATTCTCCCTTTTAATCTGCTCCCAGAGATCCGCTCCCTTCTCAGGGAATACAAAGAAACCTATGTCCTGTCCTGTCTGGAGGTGTTTGAATGAGCAGCACCTTTGAACATCGTCTCAACCAGATAACAGATAAGCTGCTGTCACAGGAGCTTCTGACCAATGTTGGCCTTGGCAATGAGATAGGGTTCTACATATTCGACTACCCCCCTAAACATGAACTCAGGGTACGCAGGTTTATTCCCATCATAGAGGATCAGATAAAGAAACGCAGGCCTGATCTGCGCTTTATCCACATCAACCTGTTCAGCCTGATCATCGATTACCTAAAGGAACGAAACCTCCTGGACAGATCTTATCAGAAGCAGAAAAGCGAAGGTGATGAGGCCTTACTTAGGGCACTGAAAGGCCCCCTTAATGTCAATGAGAAGGTAGCCCCTTACTTTGTACAGAAAGTCAGGCCAGAGGAGCAGGACCTGGTTCTTCTGTCCGGGATAGGAAGCGCCTGGCCTCTGGTCAGGACACATTCCCTGTTGAACAACCTTCAAAATCACATGCAGAACAAGCCATTGGTCATCTTTTACCCCGGTATATACGATGGACTGGAGCTGCGTCTGTTTGGCCGGGTCAGTGACAAAAATTATTACCGAGCCTTCAGGCTTGTCCCCCCACCAATTTAAATGGAGTCTTGCTCATGCATATCAAAGACATCTTTGCCAAAGATCTTTTCAGACCCATCAACGGAGTGGTCAAAGCCGAACAGAGGGACGATGCCATAGTCTGGCAGGAGCTAGATGAATACGTAATAACCAGGGAACTGGACCAGCACTTCAGGAAGTTCTTTGACACCTTTGTTTACGCTGTCAGCAATTCCAGTGATCCCAATGTCACCGGCAGGACTGGGATCTGGATATCCGGATTCTTTGGCTCAGGTAAATCTCATTTCCTTAAAATCCTGTCCTATCTGCTCCAGAACATCCAGGCTTGCAATCCTGACACGGGTGAAACCAGGCAGGCCATCAGCTTCTTTGAAAACAAAATCCAGGACTCAATGCTTTTGGCTGATATGAAGAAAGCAGCTAACATCAGCACAGACACCATTTTGTTCAACATAGACAGCAAGGCAGACTCACGTGATGGGAAAGGTGCTGTTCTCAATGTCTTCTGGAGGGTTTTTAATGAAATGCAGGGATTTTCCGGAGACGCCCTGCACATAGCTGAGATGGAGAGGTACCTGACTGAGAAAGGGAAGTACCAGGAATTCTGCTCTGTATTCAAAGGATTAATCGGGGAAGAGTGGCTTAAGGAAAGAGACGCGTACGATTTTAACAAGGATCACGTTGTCACGGCGCTGTCCAGGGTACTGGGCTTAAGTCCCAAGTCAGCTGAAGACTGGTTTAACGGTGCCGAGCAGAAAATGAATATCACCATTGAAAATTTTGCCAAAAGGGTCAGGGATTACCTGCAACAGAAAGGCAATGACCACCGCATAATATTCCTGGTGGACGAGGTTGGCCAGTTCATTGGTTCAGACGGCAACCTCATGCTGAACCTGCAGACCATTATCGAAGACCTGGGCCGTCTATGCCAGGGCCGGGCCTGGGTGGTGGTTACCTCCCAGGAGGATATCGATTATATCCTGGGCGACCTCAAAACCACAAAGACTAATGATTTCTCCAAGATCCAGGGCAGGTTTCATACTCGCCTCTCTCTGTCTAGCGTGAGTTTATTACGATCAAAGCCAAAATACACAGTAAGGATTTGAAATATAAACCAATAATCAGCTTGCTAAGTGTATACACTGAACGGGATCTGAGTTTTTAACGGCATCTTTGTTATTCCCATAGCTTCGGCCAGTTGTTGGGTTTCAGGGTCCATTTCCTCAAGTTGATAAACAGTCTTATGACGACCTTTGGTTTTTTCTTTTGATGATTCGATCATAGCAGCCAGACGAATATCAGAAAGTTTTTGTAACAATGTGTGTGGGGAATTTCTTAAATTTGCCTGTTCACGAGCATCCTTGAAAACGAGCATAGTCAAAAGAAATGCAAGCAGGCAAATGAAGCCATGCACCTCTATTTTTTGATCAGTCCAATGATATTGAGGTCTCCAGGCTAAATGAAAAGGATTTTTCATATTTTTGAATGCATATTCGATATTGGCCTGCCCCCAATATGCAGCGATAATTTCTTCAGTACTCCATTGGTGGCGGTTAGTAATGAGGATTCTACGTCCTAATTGTTCTTTGATTTCTTCTAACCGATCCTCATTGATCCAAAACTGGAGGTCAAAAGCGTCATCGTGTAACCATGAGAGTTCCCATCCAATGATGCCTTCCGGTGCATTGGCTGAGATTACGGATTCAATGTTTTTTTTCAGTTTAACCTCGGTTCTCTTGGCGCCTTTTTGAGTCGGCGTGTTTATTTTCAGACTTAGTTGGTTTAACTTATTAAAAATTTTAGATATGCCCTGCTCAAGGCCACGGATCTGACCACTTCTAAGTTTTTCTGAGATGTAGACCACGGTTGTCAGATCCATACCCCAGACCAAACTCCGGTCTCGGTGGCAAGATAAAAGCTTATCCCTGACCTGAATTTCGCTCATTCTCTGATTAGCTTTCTCGACCAAGGCCTTGTGGTGATGCGGAGACAGGGCTCCAACAAAATAAGTTGTCTGATTTATGTCGTTTAGTATTTGTTTTGAGTTGTTCCCTTGATCTAAGACGACCGTGATGTCTTCCAAAGACCCGCTGAGCCTTTTGATTCTATCGGAGAAACTTTTGAAATGTTCCTTGAACACTGTTTTATCGTTTAGATT
>PXDF01000086.1 GCA_003566455.1 Desulfonatronovibrio sp. | reverse complement strand
GAAGCCTTTTTCATGATGGGCACCCAGTCCGGGTCGGTCATGGTGGTTACCAGAACAGACCCTTCCTTGAACTTGCCTATCTGATCCGCGCTTTTGATGACCCCGGCATTACCCACGGCAATGCCCTGCCCGATGCTCAGGCCGGTCAAGAGGCGCTTTCCCTCTTCCATAAGCCTGTAAGTCTTAAGGGTAGCCGCAGCTTTCTGAGAGTGCACAGTTTCAGGCCGGGCCTGAACAATATAAATGCGGTCATGTTCACCGTCCTTGGCCCATTCAATGTCCATAGGCTTGTCATAATGATCCTCAATAGCCGCGCTCCAGCGGGCAAGCTGCACGATTTCATCCTCTGTCAGGACAAAAGAATCACGCTCTTTTTGCGTGGTTTTGATGTTTCTGGTGGGGTTTTTGCCCTTTTCCGCGTAAACCATCTTTTTTTCCTTGGACCCGCGGGTCTTCTCGATAATGGGATCTATATCCTCCTTATCAAGAAATGGCTTGAAAACCGTGTACTGGTCCGGATTAACCGTACCCTGAACAACGTTCTCACCAAGCCCCCAGGCCGCGTTAATAAGCACCACGTCAGGAAATCCCGAATCCGTATCCAGGGTGAACAGTACTCCGGAACCAGCCAGATCAGACCGGACCATCTTCTGAATACCCACGGAAAGTGCCACATCCATGTGCTTGAAATTGTTTTCTTCCCGGTAGGCTATGGCCCGGTCAGTAAACAGGGAGGCAAAACATTTTTTGCACACCTCAACAAGAGAGTCCTCACCGGTAATGTTTAAAAAAGACTCCTGCTGGCCGGCAAAGCTGGCTTCAGGCATGTCTTCGGCCGTAGCGCTGGAACGAACCGCTACATCCGCCGCGTCACTATTGTAACGCTTGCTAAGCTCCGAGTAGGCCTCCCTTATGTCCCGGGCAACGTCTTCAGGCATCTTGGCGTCATTGAAGAGCTTGCGGATGGCTTTGCCTGTCTGTTTCAAGGACTTCCTGTCTTTCTGGTAATCATCAAGCAGCCGTGTGAGTTTTTCCTCCATCTTGTTTTCACCAATAAACCTCCAGTATGCCTGTGTTGTTGTGGCAAATCCGTCAGGAACGCGAATATCCTGCTTTTTCAAGGCGCTGATCATTTCACCCAGAGAAGCGTTCTTACCTCCAACTATGGACAGATCATCAGAACCTATATCTTCAAACCACAACACAAATACTTCCTGTTTACTGCTGTTCATTTTGTTTCCACCTCCCGCAAATCGTTAAGCATATTTATTCCAGATTTAATTGAATAAGGCATACATATCAGTCGTCATGTAACAATAATTGAATGTATTTGACTGCTGACTGATCTTCGCTTTTCCCGCTGCTCTGGATTGGCCTCAACAGCCTCTGTTGTCAGCGTCACAGCTTAAGAATCACCCAGATAGTAATGCTTGAGAGGTCGCAAGTCCTCGTCCAGATCATATACCAGCGGTATTCCTGTAGGAATATTCAGCGAGACTATTTCGTCCTGGGAAACATTATCGAGATATTTCACAAGTGCACGCAGACTGTTGCCGTGAGCTGTCACGATTACTTTTTTCCCTGCCTTGAGAGCAGGAGCAATGGCCCCATGCCAATAGGGCAAGAAGCGCTCGACCGTGTCTTTTAGAGACTCAGTTAAGGGCAGCTCACTATCATTCACTTCCCGGTAACGCGGATCATGACCTGGATACCGTTTGTCAGTCTTCTTCAAAGCCGGCGGCCGGATATCATAGCTTCTGCGCCAGAGAAAAACCTGTTCTTCTCCGAAATTCTTTGCAGTTTCCTTTTTGTTCAAACCTTGTAACGCCCCGTAATGTCTCTCATTTAGACGCCATGAACGTTCTACTGGAATCCACATCCGGTCGAGTTCATCCAGAACAATCCAAAGGGTACGCACAGCGCGTTTGAGGACGGAAGTGAAAGCAACATCAAAAGAATAGCCTTTGGATTTAAGAATCTTACCTGCTTCCTGGGCTTCAGCCATGCCTTGCTTTGAAAGATCGACATCCGTCCATCCGGAAAAACGGTTTTCCCTGTTCCATAAACTCTCACCATGTCTCAACAGTATTAATTTTTCTTCCATAACAGCAGGTTCCAACATGGATTACCCATCTTCCAGTCGGCGCGGATACTGGTTTAATACCGTATTTTCCCCGATTTCTTTTTCAAAGATTGACTGGGCGTTATCGTATTTTTTCCGCAAAGCTTCCCACAGTACTTCCACCTGCTTTTCAAGCTCTTCCCGGGAAGGTTTGACTGTTTCCAATTCTGCAATTTTGTCCTTGAGTTCCTGATTCTTGATAACCAGGCTTTCCATTAACTGCTTATATTCAATTTCATTTTTGGTATTTGCCTGAATGGCTTTTCCAGCCAGCCTGCTGATTTCAGCATGTCTGTGCTCAATCCTGTCTTTAATCCTCTTTATATCTTCTTTCTTGGTTTCAAACATGATCAAATCCCTCCTAACTCAACATGATCTGCATTAATAAGCCACAGAATCCAGGCCTTCTCTTAGAACACGGGCTGAGTCACGCAGCGCTCTTTCTTCATCCTCTGCCAGAGGGTTTGAGAATACATGACTGACGCCCCCGGAACCAACTACGCAGGGCAGAGAAAGACAGACATCCTTTATGCCGTATTCCCCCTGCATCAATGTTCCCACGGTCAGCACGCTTTGCTGGTTCATGAACACCGATTCAGTGATACGGTTCATGGCCAGGGCAATGGCGTAATAAGTAGCCTCCTTTTTTTCGATAATATGGTATGCAGCCTTGCGCACGTCTTCTTCAATTTCTTTTTTCTTGGG
>PXDF01000220.1 GCA_003566455.1 Desulfonatronovibrio sp. | reverse complement strand
TCATTCTTGACGAGGCCACCAGCGCCCTGGACACTGAATCGGAACGCATAGTTCAGAAGGCCCTGGAAAACCTCATGCGCGAGCGCACCAGCATTGTCATCGCCCACAGGCTGTCCACGGTTTTATCTTCGGATCGGATCATTGTCATGTCCAAGGCCAGAATCATAGCCCAGGGAACCCATGATGAACTCCTTAAAAGCAGCCCACTTTACAGAAAATTGTATGAAATGCAGTTTTGCGAAAATCAAATCATAAACAGTATAGATTAGAAATGGTTAAAAGCTATTAGAGAGTTAAAAATAGCAGAAATCAGGCCTCTGGTTTGATATGTCCAGGCTAAGAAGCTGGGCCGCGGCCGTGGTGGAAGGGCTGGCAAGAATGGCGGAGATGGGGACCGGGGCCTGGGGCGAGAGCCTGATGGTTAATGGTTTTTGCTGGTTAAACAACTTATCTACAGGATTATTCTCCCTGTCCTCAAAGAGATCATCCAGGAAAACTCCGGGAATCCGGCTGTTCTGATCCTGGCCGGGCCCACCTCCTGGTTGATTTTGCCCCCGCCTGAAATCGGCCAGTCTTTTGATCATTCCGTAATCCTCGTATCCTGCCTGAAAATAATCTATCCTTATGCCCAGCAGGGCTGCTGCCAGAAGAAAAGGATTCTTCTGATGAAATAAATAGTCCATGTTCAGATTGGACAGGATCAGTTCAGAGCAGAAAAGACCCGCATCTTTATTTTCCAGGATAATACCCGGAAAATGCAGTATATGCTCTTCAGGACGATATTCATACTTTATTGACCCGTTTATCCCTGAAAGCCCGGTTCCGGAACTTTCTATTTCCCGCACAAGCTCCATGGACGGAAATAACTTTATAATTTCCATGTCCCTGGCTTTCAGGGTCATTCGCACAGGTCTTTTCTCCACAATGAGCAGATCCTGGACAACAATTTCCCCGGCTCTGATTTCAATGTCGCTGTTATAAAGAATTCTGGGCTTTTCAAGGGTCATCCGCCTTTTCAGGGGGCTGGTCTTCATGCTCGAATACTCAATATCAAGATCAGGGTAAGCCGTGATAAACGTTTGAAAGTTTTTTTCCAGGCTGTTTACAAAGTACAGCCACCCGGCTAAAATTATTAATGGGATAAAAACAGCCAGGGCGCTGATTATTATCTTTGGGTTCAGTAATTTTTTCATGAATGAAGATGTGTTAAGAGGAACAAAAATTTTCACCTAACAGGGAAACGAAGCAATCTCTGCCAGTTATCATGAGATTGCCACGCCAGGCAACCACTTGTGTTAATATTATCCTGGTTTATGTCATTATGGACATCTCAAGTGGGTGCCGGGCTCGCAATGACAGGTTTATCATACAGTTACAGGAAAAATCCCTCAATTCAGATCTCAATTAAGGATCATTAATTTAATGTTTAGAATCCGCAGAATATACGATGATATCATAAACCGGGACAGGGAAATATTAGTCCAGGTCAGGCAGATACTCAAGGAACAGTTTCCGCTGATTTCTGAAAAAGACGTGGCCAGACTGCCCTCCCAGCTCAAAAACCCTCTCAAGCATGGTTTCAGAAGCATTCTCTTTGCCGCCGAAGACCTTCAGGGCAACCTCAAGGGCTTTGCCCTGCTCATGCACGCCCCGGATCATAATTTCGGCTACCTGGATTATATTTCCACTGCAGGACGGAAAACCGGGGGAGGCGTTGGAGGAGCGCTTTACCAGAGGGTCAGGGACGAAGCTATTTCTCTTCAAATGGAGGGGATATTTTTTGAGTGCCTGCCTGATGATGAAAAACTGTGCCGGGATAAGGAAATAATTGCCCAGAACAGAGCCAGGCTGAAATTTTACGAGCGTTTCGGGGCCCGTCCCATTATTAATACTGCTTATGAAACCCCTCTGAAGCCGGGAGGCGACTGTCCGCCCTATCTGGTCATGGACCCGCTGGGCCGTGAACCCGGCCTTAGCAGGGACAGGGCCAGGGTTATTGTCAGAGCAATCCTGGAGCGCAGATACAGGCATAAATGTCCTCCCGGTTATATTGACATGGTGGTGGAGTCCTTTCAGGACGACCAGGTCAGACTTAGAGAATTCAGGTATATCAAGAAAATTCCGGAAACCCGGCCTGGCAGGACCTTATACCTGGACAGGGTCATCGCCCTTTGCGTCAACGACAGACATGATATTCATCACGTGCATGAACGGGGATATGTGGAAGCTCCGGTCAGGATTGCCTCCATTCTTGGCGAGCTGGAAAAAACAGGTTTTTTTGAACGAATCAAGGTGACTCATTTTTCCAAAGAACACATTCTTGCTGTGCATGACAAAAAACTGGCTGATTACCTGAAAAAGGTATGCGCCGGTCTCAAACCGGGAAAATCAGTTTACCCGTATGTTTTTCCAGTGCGAAACGCTGCCCGGCCCCCCAGGGAGCTTCCGGTCCGGGCGGGATACTTCTGCATAGACACATTTACCCCGATAAACAGCAACGCCTACCTTGCGGCCAGAAGGGCGGTGGATGCCACCCTGACCGCGGCCAGATGCCTTCTAAAGGGTTATCGCCTGGCCTACGCCCTGGTCAGGCCGCCGGGTCACCATGCCGAGCGCAGGGTTTTCGGTGGATTCTGCTATTTCAATTCAGCCGCGGTGGCTGCCAATTATCTGAGCAGGCACGGGAAAGTGGCGGTTATTGACCTGGACTACCATCACGGCAATGGCACCCAGGATATTTTTTATGATCGATCCGACGTTTTGACCATATCACTTCATGGTCATCCCCGCTTTGCTTACCCCTACTTCAGCGGATATTCCGAAGAAAAAGGCTCAGGCGACGGTCTGGGGTATAATGTAAATTATCCCCTTCCTGAAAAGCTTGACGGACGCGAGTACAGAGTGTTTCTGCAAAAGGCGCTGAATAAACTCCAGAAATTCAAGCCCGGCTTTCTGATAATAGCCCTGGGCCTGGACCCGGCCAAGGGAGATCCCACTGGAACCTGGTCCCTGAAGCCCGACGACTTCGCCCAAAACGCCAGAATGCTGTCATCCCTGGCCCTGCCCACCCTTGTGGTTCAGGAAGGCGGCTACAGGGTCCGCTCCCTTGGGATTAACGCCCGGCGATTTTTTGAAGGGCTGGCATCAGGTCATTGACCCTTTATCCAGGCAGAACCGGCTCTTCAATCCTTGCCTTCCTCACCTTTATGGTATACTTGCTGACACCTGTATGAATTGGAACTTTTTTATTAACCGTCTAATATAATCCTGTATTGAGCTGATCCAATTATTAACTGAGTATGCTGTTTTTCCTTGCCTTCTTCACCATCTATCTGACCATGCACGTTTTTACATGGTACAGGTTCTGTTCTCAACTCTTCATCAGTCCCAGGCCGGCTAAATTCGGATATATTGTGTGCGTATTTCTGGCCATAACCCCGGTGCTGGCTCATCTGCTTCCCATCTCCTGGCCTCAGGGCATTGTTTATCTGTTCTGGCAGCTGACATTCACCTGGCTGGCAGTGATATTTTATTTGTTCATGTTTCAGCTGACCATATTTTTGATCCAGACCATATTGTGGCCGTTTATAAAATCAATTTGGCCCGCTATTTCTCCATGGGCTGCCCGCTTCACGATCCTGGCCTGCCTGATTGTTGTGGGGTATGGATTTGTGGAGGCTTCCAGACCCCCCAAGTTGCTGCAGTATGAATTTGAGTCAACAAAGATCACCAGAGATTTGAGGATAGTCTTTCTGTCCGACCTGCACCTTGGGGTTCAGAAATCTTCCACCCGTCTGAAAAATTTAATCGGCCTCATTGAAAGCCAGGATCCGGATATAATCATTTTTGGCGGAGATGTGGTCAATGACCACCTGGAATGGCTGGAAGATGAGGCCATGCAGCTCAGAAACCTTGGCGCCCCCTTTGGCAAATACGGGGTCCTGGGAAACCACGAATTTTATCCTGGCATTAAAAAATCCATGGACCTGTTCAGGCAGTCAGAAATAATCATTCTGGATAATGAAAAAGAATACCTTGATGATCTCAACCTGACCCTGGCCGGCGTAAGCGACCCAACTCCATATCCCAGTCCCAGGGAGCATCAGGAGGAAGTCACACTGCGATTGCTCAGAAACATTGATGAAGACAGGTACAATCTGCTTGTCAGTCACCGGCCGTGGGGCTTTGAACACGCCGTCCGGGCGGGAGTTGACCTGCATCTGGCCGG
This sequence comes from Desulfonatronovibrio sp., assembly GCA_003566455.1. GTDB lineage: Bacteria > Desulfobacterota > Desulfovibrionia > Desulfovibrionales > Desulfonatronovibrionaceae > Desulfonatronovibrio. The sequence continues at coordinate 8,325 of PXDF01000220.1, read as the reverse complement.
GCACACCCATAATGGACAGATATTTCCTTTCAGATATTTTGTGCAGCTGCAGTTTGAGTATATTTACGGATTGTATGAATTATGCGAGTCCAGGCTCATTGTTACCAGCGGGGCGGGAAGCTGGGGTCCACCGGTCAGGGTAATGGCTCCGTCTGAAATCGTGGTGATTGATATTATTGTGACACAAAAAGATGAGAACAGATATCCTGAACCCGCGCCATAGTGAGTTTCTGATCCCAGTACAGCTCTATCTGGTGATCTTTTACCGGATGGATTTTTGCTTCCAGCTCCGGCGGGACATGGCCTAGAAGTCTAAAGTATATGCACAGGCAGGCCAGGATAAAGGGATCATTTTCCGCTTTTAACCCTGTAAGGGCGTTGTCAATGGCTTGTGCTCCCATATCAGGCCTTGACTGAGCAAAGCGGGACAGACCCCAGAAAGCGCCCCTGCGCAGGGGTTCATACTCCAGATAGTTATCAGCGCCGTCTTCACGCTCCACAAGGTATGAAAACAAAATTGATTTGAATTCCCGGGCCAGACTCTCGTTTCTGGCCATTATTTCACCCATGCATTCAGGCGCGCCCCAGCCTATTCCGCCTGACTCATCGTTTAAAGACCACATGAGCCTGCGCATGACAACGCGTCCCTGTTCCAGATCCTTGACGGCCAGAGTGTCAACAACATGGCCCATGGCAGTAACCGCGTGCCATTTGATCACCGGGTCCGCATTTAGCAGGCCGGAAAAAAGAGGACCCAGGACTATTCTGGGCCGAAAGTTATCCAGGTCCGGCAATGAGCCGGAAATATCCTCCCTGCTCAAAATATCCAGGATTTTTTGTTTGATTTCTTTCATTCTTATCAGAGGACTTATGGTTTACAGCCCAAAGTCGGGCGATGCCGCAGCACAAACTGAAAATCACTGAACCGCCCGCTTCGCTCAAGGCTCAAAGGTCGCCAGGGAAGAAACACAAGGGGTAGTTAATTTTCATTTTCCGGGAAACGGCAAATGAAAAGGCAGCCTTGTCCAAAACCGTTACCCGGTTTTGGACAATATTTCTGCTTCGTGCCATAAACTTTGTGTGCTTGGAGTCTTAGCGGTTCCAAATTTCTTATTTTTTTGAAAATGTTTCAACATTAACCCAGTAAATATGCACTGGAAAAGTGACTAAGACTGGGCAGCGACTTTATCCTTAATTTTCTGAGCCAGGGCCCTGCCCATTTCCCGGCACTGGGCCAGATTTTCATGAGTGGGAACATTCTTGACCCGAAGAGGTTCAACAGGAAGTTCAAATCCGGCTGTTTCCAGCACTTCAGCCATGGCCTTGGGCGCCTCTCCGCTCCATCCGAATGAACCTAGAGTAGCCCCAACGCGCCCTTTGGGCTTGAGACCCTTCATATAGGTCAGAAAATCAGCCATCAAGGGAAGCATCCCGTTGTTATGAGTGGGCGAGGCACAGACCAGACCTGCCGCGTCTGAAAATTCGCCCATGACATCGCTGTGATGAAATCTCTTCAGGGACATGAATCTGATCTCGATGCCTTCTTCCATCAGGGCGTCCCCAACCGCCTTGATCATTTTTTCCGTGCTTTGCCACATGGTGTCATAGACCAGTACGGCCTTGGCTTTGACCTTCTGGCTGGCGAACTCTTCATAAGCGGCCAGGATGTCCCCTGCATGGGAGCGCCAGATAACCCCGTGGTCCGGGGCGATCATATCAATCTCAAGGCCGGATTCCCTGACCCTGGCCAGGGTTTTCTGCACAAACGAGGAGTAGGGCAGAATAATATTGGTGTAATAATGTCTTGACTCGGACAAAAGCAGATTCAGGTCATGCTCATCATCAAACAGCCTGGAGGTGGCGATATTCTGGCCAAAGGCGTCGCTGGAAAAAAGAAGCCTGTCCTGAGGGATGTAGGAGAACATGGTGTCAGGCCAGAGAAGCATCCTGGCCTCCATGAAATGAACATCCCTCTGGCCAAGGGATATGGATTCGCCGTCTTTGACAACCTGAACCGGCCACTCTGGCTTGTGAAAATGGCTGAGCAGAGATTTTTCACCCATGGGGGAACAAAATATTTTTTCCGGAGCGCATTTTTCCACCATAAAGGGCAGAGCTCCGGAATGATCCAGCTCAACATGGTTGACCACGATATAGTCAATGTCCCGGGGTTTAACCAGCTTATGAATCTGATGGTACATGTCCAGTTTAAACTTTTCAGGTACCGTATCAAAAAGCGTTACCTTGTCATCCAGTACCAGAAAGGCGTTATATGTGCTTCCCTTCCTGGCCAGTGAGTAACCGTGGAAACTGCTGATATTCCAGTCTACTGTGCCTACCCAGTAAATATTTTTCTTGATTTCAATGATTGCCATAATAATTACTCCAAATATAATGCTGAAAGATCCATGAACCCCGCTTTGTTAATCTGGCGGCTCATATTGCCTGAAAATCAAAAATCACGCCTGGGACGTGATTGAAGCGGATTGTTTGAGAAAACACTGCCCGCAAAAACAATCCAGCGGGCAGTGTTAATGGTGACTATGCTTCTCTGGCAAAATTTTCCTTGGCAGCCCCGCAAACGGGGCAGACCCAATCGTCAGGGACGTCTTCAAACTTTGTCCCGGGGGGGACATTGTTGTCAGGGTCACCTTCTGCAGGGTCATAAACATAACCGCAAACTTCACATACCCATTTGTCCATTTGTATTCTCCTTATCTGTTAGTTTCCTGAGTCTTTTCCACAAAATACTTTTTTTTCGTGCCGCACTGAGGGCAGCACCAGTCCTCAGACAATTCATCAAACTGAGTGTCCTTGGGTACCCCAGACCTGGCAGCCAGAATGGGATTGTAAACATACCCGCAAACAACGCACCCGTACTTCTTCATTAACTAAACCTCTCGCTTTTATTCTTTGGTCGAACCTGGCCCGGCCATGGGGCGGAAGCATTTTTTGCCGCCCCCGCATACAGGGCACTTCCAGTCATCCGGAAGCTCATTAAATTTTGTTCCCTTGGGGATCTTGCCCTTACGGTCTCCCCTGTCAGGGTCGTACATACATCCGCAATTGGTGGTCTGACACTGCCACATTTCTTCTGGACTGGGCATAATAAACTCCTAGTTTTCAGCCTTCCACAGGCCATGTAAGTTACAATACTCCCTTGCTGTGATTTTTTCCGCTTTCACGCAAAATTCCGCTTCAGGAGCCTGTCCTGGTTTTAAAAATTCACGGTAGGCCTTACCATCAGCGATTGTTTCAATCCATTCAATATAATGTTTTTGGTCCATGGGATGGTCAACGCTGCCGACTTTCACCTTATATCCGTCAGCTGTTTTTTCAATTACAGGAACGTGTTTTTCCTTGGCCGCGTCAACTGTATTTTCCGCGAACAGCTTCATGGGCTGCCCACAACATACAAGCTCACCCTGGCCAGAGTGTAGGACTTCAACAATGTTGCCGCAGGCTTCGCATTTATAGATTTCCAGATCATTGGCCATGTTCAAATACCTCTCTTCAGGTTAATGATTTTAAGTTTAATAGGATTCACTAAGCAGGATTACCCGGACTGGCAAGGAATTATTTTAAAAAACCGCAGAACATAAACAAAAAAGGCAGGCCATAAGCCTGCCTCCTTGTTTGACACAAATTATTACTGCCAGTTTTCACAAAGGACTTCAAAATGCGCTCTGGGATGGACGCATGACGGACACTCTTCCAGAGCTTCCTTGCCTTTATGGGTATACCCGCAGTTCTGACACTTCCAGATGACTTCCTGGTCTTTTTTGAAAACAGTTCCTTTTTCAATATTGGCGATAAAACTTCTGTACCTTCTTTCATGGAGCTGTTCAGCAACGGCGATGGCTTCCATGGCCGCGGCAACTTCCGGGAAGCCTTCTTCCAAGGCCACCTTGGCAAATCCTGGATACATTATCTCATGCTCGTATTTTTCTCCGTTGGCAGCCTCATTGAGATTTTCCATGGTTGTGCCTATTTTGCCAGCGGGAAAAGCCGCCTGTATTTCAACCTCGCCCCCCTCAAGAAATTTGAACAGTCTTTTGGCATGCTCTTTTTCCTGATTGGCGGTTTCTTCAAAAATATTCGACAGATGAACGTATCCATCTTTTTTGGCCTGCTTGGCAAAATAAGTATAGCGGTTCCTTGCCTGAGACTCGCCTGCAAAGGCGGTTAGAATATTTTTTTCAGTCTTGGTTCCTTTAACAGATTTCATTTTTTCCTCCTGTTGAGTTTTTTAATAATTTAATCATCCTGTATCAGATGGTTGTCACAAAACTAAAGGCTTTTTAAGCAAGCTGCGGGAAAAATTGACGCAGCTCCATGAAAAGCCTCTGGTAAATAACCCTGTCAGTTCTGATGGTTTTCACAGTCAGGACAAAGACCGAGAATCTCAAGTCTGACTCCGGTAATAGTGAATTCTGAGTCAATGTTGATAAAATTGTCAATATTGATATCAAATTCACTTTCCACGTCCTGAACCCGGCCACAGCTTGAGCAGATAACATGCAGATGATCTTCGGGTGTTCCGTCAAATCTTTTCTGATCTCCACAGGTTTCAATCTTGCGGATACTGCCCTGCTTGCTCAGAATATCCAGATTTCGGTACACTGTGCCCAGACTGATGTTGGGAATATCCTTTCTCACCTCATCATAAATTTCAATTGCTGTGGGGTGAGACCTGGATTGTCTAAGTCTGTCCAGGATTAATTGTCTTTGCTTGGTTAACCTCATTATCGTCTCTTGTTAAGAACAATTATTATTAGCATAATACTATGTCAATAAAAAAATGGCCTGAAAGCAAATCGCTTTCAGGCCGGAATATAATAAATTATGGGCCTGATTGGCACAACTGTTGAAATTTTTTAAATAATACTACTCAACTGTTATCATGTCCTTGATTTCCTGGAATCTGGTTTCACCAATTCCGGACACTTGCATAATATCTTCCTTTGCCTCAAAGGGAAATCCTTCCCTGTGCTCGATGATCCTCTCAGCCAGAGCAGGCCCTATTCCGGGCAGTGTGACCAGCTGCTCCACGCCTGCTGTGTTTATGTTTACATCTGAGCCTGAAACCGCGGTAACAGGAGCAATGAACAGTGCCAGCATAAGAATAAATACAATAAAACCCATCCTTGACATAAAAACCTCCATTAAAAACAAGGTTTTGCCCATAATTTATATATACTACTATATATTACCCATAAATAAAATTTAAATGCAATATTTTTTTCCTGGTCTCAAAAAAAAACAATTCATCTGATAGAACACTAACAGCTTGAGGGTATGGTCAAAAAAGGTTCCAGGCTTATTGATTAAATATTCTGGATTGTCTGTTATTTTGAAGACAGGTAAAAGCGCCACTTGCAATACATGTCATTGGGGTGGGGGTCTGGAGGGGCAAAAAGGCATTCCACTCTGATGCGGGGATCAATTTCCTGAGCGAATCCGGTAAACTCTTTAAAATGCATTTCCTTGCATTTATACTCGCCTAAACCGTGTTTTTTGCGTCCTTCCTGGGCAGGACATGACGGAACAGATAGAATCAATTCATCCTGGCTTCGCTCAATTCTATAATCCACCATCATGGTCCAGGAGAAAAACCCAAAGGCCCTGAGAAAAGCGTCAAGGCCAGTTTCATTGATTTTGAACCGTTCTTTAATATCCCTGGCTGCCAGCTTGCCCGCCTTGGCCCATACTTCGGTGTTCAGTTCTTCAGCCGAGGGCAGGCCAAAGCGTTTTTCCGTGTAAATAAACCAGAAGGCATCTGTAAGTCTCAACTGCCAGAGCAGAGAGTGGATCAGCTCCTGCAGCTGATCATTGGTCAATTGATCCAGGTCATGTCTTGGCATGTTCTTTATCCTCCCGGATTATCCGATTAATCGTGATATAAAAGAGCCTATACTGTTCAGGCCTGCTAACGCAAGAGCATGGTATTCAAGATTTTTATCAAGAGTAAGATAATATTAACCGCCCGCTTCGCTCGACTCACACAGACTTAAAAGACAGACACAAATCATTTTTCTGCTGGCGAAATGCCAGCAGAAAAGGTGTCAGCACCTGCGGTGCAAAAACCTTTTGATTTGCAGTTATCTGGTTAATATAGAGCTTATCAGAAGTAGACTTGAGGCGGTAAAACCATAAAAAATGCCTGAAGGACCCAGGGCTCATCCTCTGAGAGTGGCTTTGAGCCTCAGGGGAAAAAGCAGAAGGCCCAGGGCGTCAAGGATGTCTTTGCAGATGACGTCCGCGGAAATGAGGCTGCTCACAGCCCCGCCCTCCTCCTGGATCAGGCCTATGCCCAGGGCGGATATCTCAAGCATGAGTCTGTCATTGCGGCCATTGCCTATGGATACAACAAGTTCAGGGCCGATCCCGCGGACATATTCTGCCTTGGCCAGGGCCTGGTCACCCTTGCCGATGAGATGAAACCGGCAGTTCACGTCCTTAAGCCTGGACCTGGCATGGCCAAAAGTATCAGCCGTGAGCACATGGATTCGCATGCCCCTGGAAAGCCGGCCCAGCCTTTCCTTGACCCCGTCAATAACCTCGCCGTCAAGGGCCAGGGTTCCATTGTAATCAAGGACCAGATGTTCCAGCTGAATTGTTTTGTATCCTGGGATGTCTATCTTGAGCATCTCTTATTTTCCGAGTTTATTTATTTTCTTCAAACGCCCTGGAATGTCCCAGGCCTTGAGCAGCCTGGCGGCAGCCCTGGGAGTGAGATGCTCCCAGGGTCTGTCCTGAATCATCAGTTTTCTGGCATCAGAGGCGCTTATGCCTTTCTGTTCAGGACTCACTTCCCAGAGAACGTGAGTTTTCAGACCCATGGACCTGAATTGAGCCAGTTTCAGCCTGCCCCAGTCATCGTATATAGAAAGCAGAAACAAAGCATCCATGGGAACGTAATACCTGAAAAGCTCAGGCATGGTTATGGGCAAAGGAGTTATGGTCATCTGTTCGTGGTTCAGTCCCGCTTCCAGCATTACCTCTCTGATCATGATCAGACGCTCATAATAGGTCATGGGATTGGACAGGATTCCTGAACGGTTATGATCAGCATCAACTTCATTGGTCAGGTGCGGGTCTGGATTGGTGATTCCAATAACCAGGTGCCCGCACATCTTTTTACCCGCCAGAAGATATTTCAAATGATCATTGTGAAGGATCTGAAACCTTCCATGGATTACTCCCACTTCATATTCGGCCATATTTTTCCCATGCCTTTTCCCTGCCGCGATCAGGTGTTAAGGTTTCCTCGCAAAAAACATACGCTGTTTTCAGATATTCTTCAACCAGGCTTCTCGTGGACATGGCATGGACCGGTTCAGGGAGCTCAATGGTCCACCACCTGCAGCCTGTCCGCACCAGACTGTCCATGACCGGCTTGATGGGGGTCATATCCTTTATGGGATGATGGCCTGAGGCGTCCTCCCGGCCGTAAACATGGGCCTCGAAAATCCTGGAACCAAAAAGCTCAACCATTTGAACAGCCGACAACTCCTGATTCATGACCGCGGAGCATCCCATGGCGTGCCCGATGTCCATGGTTATCATGGCTCCTGATATCCTGGCCCACTCAAGGACTTTATATGGATTGGACCCATGTCCTTTTCTTAAATTTTCCAGACACACGGTTATGCCCAGCCTTTCCGCCAGCTCCACCAGCCTGGAAAGGTTTTCCACGATATGATCATTTTTTACCGGAAAAACAGGACACAGTCCGGTATGTACCGTAACCACCGGCTCGCCAAGCCCCTGTATCTTTTTCAGTGTCTGGATGTGAACTTCTAGGGCCTTCCCGGCCTCATGCCTGTCAGCGTGGCCGATCTCATACCTGAAATACCTGGTATGAAAGCGGACCGGGATATCCGACTCCAAAAAGGGGCGCACTTTTTCCGGCAGAAGATCAAGCCTGTCCGGATCTGGAGAATATTCAACAGCGCAGGAGTTGTTTTGGGCCCATCTCAGCCTGGCAGGAGAGTCAGGATGGTTGGCTGAAAAGGCCAGGGTGATCTCATCTGAATCAATTGGGGACATGGTTATTAATCATTTAAAAAACTATGTAACGAATCCGGGAAAGCCCTTGAGGTTCAAAAATTTCAAACAAGGGGCGTACCAGGTGCGAGGGACTGAATCGATCACGAACACCATAACCACAACGATATGGATTTGTCTTTGCTGCCGGTTTTTCCCGGAAGAAAAATCAATGGACTCAGGATATAAATGATTAATCCAATAAGAAATATCAGTCTAATTGATAATATTAATGGATTAGTGATTATTGTATCGGAATAATTAATTCCTAAATTG
>PXDF01000211.1 GCA_003566455.1 Desulfonatronovibrio sp. | reverse complement strand
TAGGAAATGCTCTCTGATGATTCCAGGTCGATAACAGAGCCTTCTCCCCACCACTTTGACCAGATTAAGATCAAGAGCGTTTACGGAACTCAGGTCAGTTCACTTTCTGTCTTAAAGGAACAAAGCAATGTTGGACCTTCAAATTAATGACAGATTCCTTTAGCGATACTTCAGAAATTACCCGAAAATTTCATTTTTCTCTTTTGTAATTCCTTATAATCTATGATTAATCCTATTATTTCTTAGTGGTATTATAAAATTGTTTGCGTCCTTAAAAAAATTTCTTTTAAAATAATATCAGGAACTTAGATATACAATTAAGAAAAATTTTCAAATAGTGAAAAATATTTTGTAGATTTTTAGGCATCTCAGTTGTTGTATTAGTAAGAGGGTTAAACATGATCAAAAATTTTACATAACCATTAACCAAGACAAAGGAGGATGTTCGGAGGATTTACTATCATGTAAAGCGCAGGCTGGCAGTTTTGAGGATGAGATTTAACCATTAACCGGTGAAGAAGACCAGAAGGAGAGTGGATGGCAGATCATTTGATGAATACGAAGGAGGCAGCCCTGAGGTTGGGGGTGCAGCCAGGTACTTTGGAGGTTTGGCGAGTTTACGGAAAGGGACCCAAGTTTAGGAAGTTGGGAAGAGCTGTCAGATATCGTGAGATGGACCTGGAAGCATACCTGAGCGAATGTTTGAAAGGTTCAACCTCTGAATATGGGATCTCCCAGGGGAAAGGCTGCGGGTCCTTTGTATAACGACCTGTTCGAGACGGTGCTGGCCATGAGGAAATAGCCTGCTGGAACCAGCGCGGATTTACACTTCTGGGGATATTCCTGTTCCCCACCTATCATTACACAAATCATTACCATTACAAGCCAATAGTCTCCAGGCACACTAGACAGCCCAGAGAGCAAGGTTTGGTTTAAAAGACAAATTAATTCAACCCCTGAAATAGCTGCATGGCTGTTTCTTCCACGCGGATTATGGAGATAACCCTGATCCACAAAGCAGCCCTATGTCCTGAATGATCCGGCAGATAATCATTTTGCAGAGGGGTCAAGAGGGTCAGGTATTATCCGGGGCTGATGCAGTCATGCAACTTGGCAGGGCGCAGTGAGGTACCGTGGAGAAGATCTGGATGCGTTTTTGGAAAGAGTCTGTAAAAAGTTCAACTTCAGAGAATGAAAACATAGTGGAGGTAAGAAATGCCTAAAACCATAAAAGCCCGGAGTGAAGGCAGTGTTTTGAAAATGAGACGACCGATTCAAAATTTGGCCTTGGATAGGAAAACAGAATCCGTCTACAGTGACTTAATAACTTATTTTGGTCTGCTTTGGTCCAGCTTTCAGATGAAGGCTGAAGATCTAACCTTTCTTGTAAAGGATTGTCGTGAGTAGTGTTAATTTCGGATCGTCTCTATCTCAGTATAAGATGGAGCTGATCAAGGCGGTGGAGCACTACCAGGCTATGGAAATACACTGCTTCCCCTTGGGCAATAACAAGATCCCTCTGGTCAAGAACTGGAATGACAAGCACTTCAGCCTTGAGGAGTTCAAGGTAAAAGGACTGGCCGGAATTGGAGGCTGCCCGGGCTTGTGGCCTGAACCCCTTATGGTGATCGATGTGGATGGGCCAGATGGGCAACAATCATATAAAGAATGCCTTGAAAAATACGGCCCTTTGCCCAGTACTTACACAGTCAAAACAGGCAGGGAAGAAGGAGGAGAACATCTGTACTACCGGGTCCCTGAAGATCTTTATGTAAAATGCAGTGCCTCCGAGCTTGCCAACAAAATAGACTTGAGGGGCAAAAGGGGCCAGACAGTTTTGCCTCCAACCGTACATAAATCAGGAAATCAGTATCGATGGCTTTTTGATGGTCAGCCTGTTGATTACACTGAGCTGGACTTGGGAAAGATCCCCATGCTGCCTAAACGTTGGGTTGAGGCCCTTATTGAAATGAAATGCGCTTACTGGGAGAGCGAAAAGAAGCAGCAAGAGACTAATCCAGCACCATATCAGGGGCATTCATCAGCTTACGCATTAAAGGCTCTGGAGGAAGAAGCTGCAAAAGTCAGGTCAGCACTGGAAGGAAATCGGACCTGTACTCTGAACACTGCATGTTTTTCCGTCGGACAGCTTGTGAGCGGGGGAGAGCTTTCAGAAAGCCTCGCACAAAGTCTCTTGTATGAATCAGCTCTTGCCTGCAGGATGGACATCAGGAAAGCTCAGGATACTGTTCAGAGGAGCCTTAAAGCTGGGATGAAAAGTCCAAGGAGAGCTCCCGATGCCAGCAGTGCCTGCGAGCCAGGTAAAGGGGCATCCCTGGAAGCATGGGATGACGGGGGTGATGCCGGAAGTGGTGCAACCTCGGGCGATCCCATCGCCACAGGCACAGGCAACGGCACTGGCAATTCCACGGCTGGCGATGGTGGCGACACTGGGTCATCTGCGGGCGATGCTGATGCAGCAGCAGATGCTTTGGCCGGTGCCACCAGCATTGGCGGCATGGGCACGGGCGGTCTTGCAGATGCCGACTCTGCCGGGACCGGCAACGGTACGGGTACCGGCGGCGATGCTGCGGGCGGTCAGGCGTCAAATAGCGCCGGATCGGGCGCTGGCGCGGACGGCGCCGGGCATGGCGGCGCGGGTGCTGGCAGTGGTGATGGTGGACTTGCGCAGGTCTTTGCCACCAGCGATATTGACGGCAGTGCAGACAGCATGGCCGATGCAATCGCAGGCTATGGCGGCAATGGCTGGTCTGATGATGATGCCATCAACAACTCAAGCGTTTCCGGCACTGCATCAACGACCGGCGGCGTAGGT
>PXDF01000231.1 GCA_003566455.1 Desulfonatronovibrio sp. | reverse complement strand
GCAGATAAAATACCCTGACTTCCAGGAAAGTTCAGGCATATACTCAAAATTCATGCCGTAGACTCCAGCTATGAATGTCAGCGGGATGAATATGGTGGCGATGATGGTTAACCACATCTTATGTGGAGCTCCACATAAGACGTGGTTTGGCATGAGACACAGGGAAAGATAGTTTAGCTTGAATTCCTCGGCCGATTTCTTGAGAATTCCCAGCATGGCCAGGTAATCGTTTTTTTCCAGAAACAGGAGTTCCTTCCCGGTCGCCCTCTGGGTAACATGGGAAATAAGCCCTGGCTGGTCCAGCTTGAACCTGGCCCTGAATACTCTTTGCAGACCGGCATTTGGCGTAAGCTCATTGTATTTCATAATAAACATCCATTATACTCAATCGCTCCGGCTGTAAATGTGTAAGTTAAGGAATAAGTTATACACTTTACGTTTGACGAGGAATGGGTAGGTTATGGAGGTCTCCTCGGGTCTGATGCATGGAGTTTATGTTCAATGACCACCAATACTCCTTTTCACGCCGGTGGTCGATTTTGTCCTGGAGCGGCCGGAAGTGGATACGAAACGGATCGCCTTGATCGGCATCAGCTCTTGCAGCGCCTTTTGCTCGCACAAAAGCAGTGTGATCAGCAGGCGCATACCATAGTCCAGGGCCGCAACATAATTGCTGACCTCCCGGACGTCATCCAGCGGGACTCCAGGTTCATGGTCCAGCTCGAACAGCAGCAAGTCTGAAAGCGACGACTGAGTGCACTCGATCATGGATGAGAGCACCGCCTCCTTGCGCACATACATGTAGAGAAAAAGGGAGGTGTCCGGCAGCAGGGACGATACACTGTCCAGCCGTCCGAGTGCCAGCAGTGCCTGGTATTTCAAAAGGAAAGTTTGAAAATATCATGATCATCCAATACAAGGCCATTTTCCTCTGAAAGGCTTCTAGTGATATACGCACACTCATGAAGCAAGGTGAACCGAAAATTATCGATACGGTCAGGAGCAGGATACAGAACTTTGGAAGTCAACCCGAACACCCCAAAAAAAGAGATGGAAAAAAATAAAAAAACGTGGCAGTTCGAAACCTCAAAACGGACACTTTACTGGCCGCATCAGGCCGTCATAAGGTGGCCTCATTAAGACCGGTCATTGGTGGCCTTTTTGGTCGGTCAGTGACAGCTTCAGCAAAGGAACAACTTCATGGAAGCCCTGGGATACATTATTGCGGGAATAGGGGTATTTTTTGTTGGCCTCAATTTGCTGAGTTCAGCAATGAAGAGGCTTGCAGGCAGAAGATTCAGGCTAAATTTTGCCATATGGATTGGATCAGGCCTCAAGGCTGGCACTGTTGGATTTATTTCAGGGTTTCTGTCTCAGTCCATGTCTGCCTTGTCATTTATTATCAGCAGTCTTGTGGGGGCAGGCATGCTTCCGGTAAGGCGCGGCATACTGTTCATATTCTGGGCCAACGCCGGTATTGGCATCATGATTATTCTGGCTGTTTTGAACATCAAAATTGCTGTTCTTTTTATTCTTGGTCTCTCCGGATTATCCTTTGCCTTTAACAAACCCAAAGGGATTGACAACTTTTCTCAAGCTTTGTTTGGCGGGGCAATGCTTTTTTTCGGTCTGATCATGTTGCGCTCAGGAGCTGAACCCCTGGCAGCCATGCCCTGGTTTGAGACCTTTCTGACAAGAACTCAAACTTCGTATATGCTTTCATTTTTGGCCGGGGCAATACTGACTTCCATCTGTCAATCCTCTACAGCCATTTCCATTCTGGCCATTTCCCTGACCCAGGTGGACATATTATCCATGGAACAGACCATGATGATCATCTATGGCACCAACGTAGGCTCCGGTGTAATAAGCTGGATTCTCTCATCCGGAATCAAAGGAACTCCCAGACAGCTCATCATGTCTCAGGTCCTTTTTAATATCCTGACAGCCATGATCTTTGTGCCCTTGTTTTATCTGGAAGTATTTACGAATGTACCCCTGGTGCTGGCATTGATGCAAAGCCTTAACCTGCCCCTGGAGCAGCAGGGAGCCATGATCTATCTCCTTTTCAACTGGGGCGGAGCTGTCATTTTATCACTTGGGTTGAATCCATTTTACAAATTCATGTCCAGATTCTGGCCGGCCACAGACGAAGAAAACTGGTCCAGACCCAAGTACCTGAGCGATGATACTCCTGATACTCCGGAAATAGCCATCGCCCTTTTAAGTAAGGAACAGGAAAATCTCATGCAGCACCTTAGAGCTTATCCTCAATTGCTGTTTGAACAATCTGATCAAAAAGAAAATACCATTGAAGCCCTGCACTCATCTTATGCGTCCATTTCCCGGGAAGTCAGTTCACAGGCAGGGGAAACAGCCAAACAACATCTGTCTCACAACACAATGGAATTTTTGCTCCTTACTCAAAACAAACAGAAGCAAATGGATAATCTGGAAGAACTGCTGCATTACTTTACTCTGACCTGCATCAGGCTTAGCCCGTCCTTGCAGGAAAAATTTCAGAATACCTTTCTCCAGAGCCTTGATTTCCTTCTGCATACCGCTGGAGAAACAGAAGCATCTTCAGATGTCGTAGATGCCGATAATATGATTCAGCTTACAAGAGATAAAGGTCAGGTATTTCAGTCCATCCGAGCTGCATATCTAAGCGGAGAAGACCAGCTGGATTTGAATGAGCGTAATACATTTCTTGAACTGACAAGTATTTTTGAACGTATTGTCTGGACTCTGGGTCGAATTGCCCGGTTTCAGCATGCCCAAAAAAAACTTGAATGAACCGGGGCCAGATCCCGTTGGCTCTCAGCCTTGACAATTAATATTAT